>PBRM01000218.1 GCA_002725915.1 Gemmatimonadota bacterium | reverse complement strand
GAGGGGCTGCGCCTGCCCGCCCGCACGTGGGTGTTGTCAGCGCCCGAGACCTTTGCGCCTCCTGTGATCAGCCGGGGTCTGCTCTACGCTGCCCAGAACCGCGCCGACACGATCAGCGATTACCCGCCGCGCCTCTTATGCTACGAGCTGCGCGCCAACTCGAAGGATGACACCGAAGGGCGGCATCGGTAACTTCACCGGCACAGAAACCAACGGAGGCAAGACCATGAGCCAGGAAAAGGAAGTCATCATCTACACCGATGGCCGGCATTCTTCCGTCTATATCTACGAACCGCCGATGAGCGAGCGGATCTACACCGCCCCCATCGACGAGCTCGTCGACCTGGGGATCGACACCATCAGTTACGCTGTTGGGGATTGCCGTGTCCTGCTCTACGACACCAAAGCTGGAGAGCGCTGGGGTCACAACCTCAAGAGGAGCAATCACCTCATCTGGTACCGGGCCGTACTCAATCTGAAACAGTTTATCGACGACGGGCACGACCCCCTCCGGGTGGTCTGCGAGCGAGCCCACGAGCTCGGCTTCAATTTCGTCCCCAGCCTGCTCCTCGGCCTGCAGCACCAGATACCGGCCGAGGTAAACGACTGCCGCTGCTCCGACTTCTGCTTCGATCACCCCGAATACCAGGTCGGCCCCGAGCCCGAATACCCCGAAGCTCAATGGGACGATCCCACCCGCTTTTCCTACGCTATCCCCGAGGTGCGCGAGAATCGGCTCGCGGTGATCGAGGAGCTCTTATACTCTTACGATACCGACGGTATCGAGCTCAACATTATGGACTACGCCCCCTATGTCGCCCGCAGTGAAATCGCCGTCCACACCGACACCTTCACCGAGTTTGTCAAAGAGGTCCGCCGTCTGTGCGACCGCGCTGCCGCCGAGCAGAACCGAAAGAAGCGGCTGCTGGTCCGGGCCGGTGCCAGTGTCGAAGGCTGCCGCTCGCTGGGCATCGACCTGGAGAGAATGATCCGCGAGGAGATCGTCGATACCGTGCTCGCCCTGTCACCCCACAAGGGGGTATTCATTGAGCAGAATCCCGCCGGCATCGCCGAGCTCGTCGAGCTCGCGAAAGACACGAAGGTCAAGATCATCAATGGCGTTTCGACCACCGTCCGCCACGACTCCTTCTACTACGCCCCCCGAGAAATGATGGTCGCCCAGGCCGTCAACGGCTATGACGTCGGCGCTCAGGGCGTGTTCTTCTTCACCTACTATCCCAGCGGCTACCCCTATATAGATGCGGATTACGAGAGCCTCCGCTACATGAGCCATCCCGAGCTGCTGGCCCACAAGGACAAGCATTTTGCCGTGCGATCGGGACCGAACGGTCCCGAGGATACACCCGGGGACTACCTTTCGCCCAACCCGCTGCCGGCCGAACTCAAGGTCGGCGAGCCGGGAGCTCCTCAGACCCTCTATGTCTGCGACGACCTGGCCGCGGCAAAGGATGCGGGAGAGCTTTCCAAGTGCGAGCTCCGCGTCCGCCTCCGCTCCTTCATCCACACCGACACCTTTGATCTGTGGATGAACGGTGAGCAGATTCCGCACGCTCACCAGGAGTGGTTCGACTGGACCTACTCGGTGCGGTCGGTCCTGGGCAACTACCGGATAACCGATGCCTATTGGATTACCGTAGATCTGCTGCGCCTGGGGCCGCTGCCCCGACGCGGGGCCAACTCGATCCAGGTAGACCTTACCAAGCGAGACCCGCGGGCCGACCCGCCGCTGTTGCTTCACGACGTGGAACTGATCGTGCAGTACCGCGACCACCGTCACGCACCGCGCAGAGACGAGTGGTGGGACGAATCAAAGCAGCGATAGAATAACTCGTGCGCGAAAAATCCGCCTTTCCCGGATGTACCAGTGAGGCTGGTATGTTAACGAAGGAACAGAAACTGTATTTTGAGACCTTTGGCTTTCTGGTCTTGCGGCAGGTATTCGACGGTCGGGAAGTAGATGAGATCCGTCGCGAGAGCGAACGGATTCTGCTCGAAAACCGCCTGGGCAAACCCTTCCATGGCGAAAGACGCCAGGCCATGATCCCCTTCTTCGAGTACAGTCCCGTGCTCAGGCAGATCATGGAAGACGACCGCATCTTCCTGCTGGGCGAAGATCTGTTGGGGCCCGGCTTCCTTCTGAACGCCACCGAAGGCAACCTGCACACAGGCGATACCCAGTGGCACGGCGGCGGCCCGGAGCCCGAGCTCGTGCCTCATATCAAGATCGCCTTCTACCTCGAGCCCGCCACCCGGGACACCGGCGCGATACGCCTTATCCCCGGCACCAATAATCCGGAATTCAGACAGCATCTGCAGCCGTTGAAGAACCAGTACGAAGATCCAGCGAACCAGCCCTTTGGAATTTCGGGCGCAGACCTGCCCTGCCAGGTCGTCGAGACCGAACCCGGCGACCTGGTGATCTTCCCCGAGACCACCTGGCACGCCGCGTTCGGGGGTCCGCCGGGACGCTCACAGCACGCCATCAACTTCATGGCCAGCCCTGTGACCGACGAGGAGATCGCCCATATCAAGGCGTTGTACGAATCCTGGACCTACTCCCTGCATCCGGCCGCTGAGCTCATCAATAGCGATCGCCCCAGACTAAGGGCGATGGTCGAGAGAATGGTGGAGCTGGGTTTCGGGCCACCCGCCCCCGCTGTACCCTTTGAGTGAGGAGATGAGGACACCGTGAAAATCACCGAGATCGAGGTCATCCCCCTGCGCCTTCCCTACGAGGAACGCATGCGAAAGCGGCTCTATCATTTCGCCATGCGAGAAGAGCTGACGCTGTATAAATTCCACACCGACACCGGACTGGCAGGTCTGGGTGAGAACCCGGGGCCGCCCTTCGGGCAGGAGCTGCTGGACCCCTATCTTGGCACCGACCCCTTCGATCACGTCATGAGCGCGAAACTCTACAACCTCGACATGGCCTGCTACGACCTGATGGGGAAGCACCTGGGGCTGCCGGCCTGGAAGCTCATGGGTCAGCAGATGCGACAGTGGGTGAGCATGGGCTGGTGGATGCCCTGCATGTCGCCCGAAGACTCGGCGAACGAAGTCAGGATGGCCGCCGAGCGCGGCTATCGCGGCCTCAAGTGCAAAGCCCGGGCGTTTTACGATGTTGTAGAACAGTCGCACGCCATGCAGGAAGCGGCGCCGCCCGATTTTCGGGTGGAATTCGATTTCAACGGCTCGCTGATCAACGTGGAGACAGCGCTGCCCATCTGTCGGGAACTGGAAAAGATCCCGGTTGTAAAGGGCCTGGAAGAGCCGATCTTTGCCTATGATATCGAGGGCTGGCGCCGCCTGCACCAGGAGATCCGCATCCCCTTCTACCTGCACGGGGTGGGCACGGTCTTTGAAGGCCCTTCCCGGCAGCCGTCGGGTCCGTGGCTCGGACTGCGGGCGGGAGATTTCGACGGTGCCCTCTGCAGCCATGAGAACATCAGGAACGCCCTGGCCGCCTCCTGGGCCTTTGCCGCGGCCAACACGCCCATCCTGTTGCAATACGTGGGCGCGGGCATCACCGAGGCTTTCGCCTGCCACATGGGGGCGATCATGCACACCGCCACGCTGCCGGCGGTTACCGGGGGCCATCTCTACGAAGACGACCTCATCGTCGAGCCCCACGTGATGCAGCGGGGTTTCATGAAGGTGCCCCTGGGACCGGGCCTGGGGGTGGAACTCGACGAGGACGCGGTGGAGCGCTATCGCCATACGCCGGAGCCGGAATGGGCTCGCTACTTCTCGGTGGTCACTCTACCTGGCGGTCTGAAGCACTACTACCGCAACCTGCAGCAGGCGGAGAGGCTCATGAAGCTGGGGGTCGACGAAGCCTTCGCGCCCGGGGTCAGACTGGATGAGCGGGAGGACGACGGCAGCGAGGAGTTCGATCGGATCTGGAAGCAGCTTCAGGAAGTGGATTGGCCGATCTGGGATTGACCAGTCTCTTCGCGGCCCACCCACACCACTCACCCACTCACTCACCCAGAAGATTCAGAAAACCATTGAGGAGAAACAGGTGGCGGAAAAAAAATACACCGTGGCCATCATCGGCTGTGGCCGCCTAGGCCAGCACTACGCCGAGGTCTACCAGGCCCTGCCCAATACCGAGCTCGTGGCCATCGCCGAATACAACCCCGAGCGGCTCAAGGCGGTGGGCGAGCGCTTCGGTATCGATGCCCTCTACCCCGACGCCGAGGCGATGTACCGGGAGATGGTCCCCGATATCGCCGCCGTCGTGTTGCCAGGCAAATACATCAAGGAGGCCGTCATCGCCAGCGCCCAGGCCGGCGTCAAGGGAGTGTCGACCGACAAACCGATCGCCGCGCGTCTGTCGGATGTCGACGAAATGATCGAGGCGTGCGTGGAGCGGGGGGTCGTCTTCGCCGGCGGCAACCTTCAGCGGGCCCTCTCCGAGGTCCAGGAAGCGGCCTCCTGGCTGCGAGCCGGTGACTACGGCGCGCTCCGCGGGATCAGCCTTCACAGCTGGGGGGGCGAGATCTCGGGAGGCGGGTGTCAGCATATCGCCGTTCTGCGACTGCTTGCCCAGGCCGAGGTAACCGAGGTGATCGCCTGGGGTAAACCCGAAGAGGCACTCAAGCGAGACGACGACGAAGACCTGATCATCAACGGGCGGTTCCAGATGAGCAACGGCCTGACCTGCCCGGTCTTCGGCGAGCAGACCCCCTATCGCGGCATCGACGTGTGGACCGACGACGCGCTGGTGCGCTGGGACTGGGGCCCACCCGACATCTACCAGGGCTTCGACAAGAGCGGGGCCCGCATCAAGGTGAACCGGCCCTACAGCCCGCTGCAGTACCCCCGATTCAGCTACATGGCCACGTCGATCCTGTCTTTTCTGGACGTGGTAGAGAACGGCGGCACCCTGGCTATATCCGGCCACGATCTGCGCCAGTCGCTGGAGGTGGCCATTGCCGCCAAATACTCGGCCCTGTGGGGTAGCGTGCCGCTTGCTCTTCCGCTCGAAGACCGCTCTCTGACCCTGTATCCCCGGGCCTACCGCTGGCTGGGAGGCGATCAGTCGGGCCGCTCGCAATCCTACCGGGAGGCGCTGGAGGATCCGGTCTTTCCCAACTCATGAGGAAGAAAATGAAACGCGTAAACATATCGTCCGGCGGACCCTTCGAGGCGGCCTTCGGGTACTCCCGCGCCGTCCGCGTGGGTCAGCACATTCATGTGGCCGGCACCTGCGCCCAGCCACCCGACGATGCCGGCGACGCCCATGAACAGGCCACGGGCGCTTTGAGGATTATCGGCAACGCACTGGCTGAAGCCGGTGCCAGTTTCGCGGACGTGGTGCGCACCGTCGTCTACATCACCGACGTGATCCACGCCGAGGGTGTTACCCGGGCTCATTCTGAGACCTTTGGTGAAATCCGGCCGGCCTCGACTGCCGTGATTGTGGCCGGCCTGCTCGCACCGCACCTGGTCGTCGAGATCGAAGCCTACGCCATACTTTCCTGAATCCACTCGCTCTACCAGCCTTCCGGCAGCCCCGTGCGGTTGGAAGACGTGCACGTCGAGGACATCTTCTGCCTCGTACTTCTCGGGGCTACGCGTCCGAGCCCCTGGGGCACGCACGGATCATCAACGACGCGCCGGATACGATCGCACCATGGTCACCAGGTTTCCCGAATCAGGCATCGGGAACGAGGACATCGCCATACTCACCATACATGGCGACGGGATCCATAGTTCTGTTTCATCGATGTGCGTGATGTCGTCGGCGCCCTGGTGAGACTCTCGTCGACTGCGACGATGCCAGCGGCGAGGTTGTCAACATCGGTTCGCGGAACGAGTTTTCTATTCAGCAAGTGGCTGACCTGGTCAAGTCGACGACGCGCACGGCCCTGCCGGGCAACTTGCTGGCAGGGCCGATTCTCTGTGCTGATCGATCGCGTAGTGCATCGGGGGGGGATCCGTTGCCACAGCCGGGATGGATCGACGGCGACCGAACAGACGATGCTCAGTGAGGAGATGTTGCATGCACACCGAGTCCATTGAAATCCAGCCGTGGCGGCGACCCCTCGACGCCGATGTGACGGTTCCCGGCTCGAAGAGCTACACCAATAGAGCCTTGCTGGTCGCGGCGCTTGCGCAAGGGGAGACGCGGCTGAGCGGGGCTCTCTTCAGCGACGACACGAGTTACATGTCTCAGGCGCTGCAGAACCTGGGCGTCGTCGTGAAGCCAGATGCCGGGGCATGCCTCTTTGAGATCACTGGCAACGGCGGGAGGATTCCGGTCGATCGCGCTGATCTGTATATCGGCAACGCCGGCACGGCCGCCCGCTCACTGGTCAGCTACGTCGCCCTCGGAAACGGCACCTTTGTCGTTGACGGCGATGAGCCTATGCGCCGCACCCGTCCCATCTCCGACCTGCTCGATGCGCTCGTGGGACTCGGCGTAGATGCCCGCTCGCGGTCCGACAACGGCTGCCTTCCGGTGGTCGTCAATGCTCGTGGTTTCAAGGGAGGAAAGACGCAGATTGACGCCAGCAAGAGCAGCCAGTTTCTCACCTCCCTCATGCTGACCGCTCCCTACACCGCCGACGGCCTTCAAATCGAAATCATCGGCGACCTCAAGAGGCAGTACATCGACATCACCATGGCGGTCATGCAGGCATTTGGTGTCTCAGTCGACCACGACGACTACCGAGTCTTCCACATCGCTGGGGGACAGTGCTATCAACCGCGTGAATACGCCATCGAGCCTGACGCCTCCAACGCCTCCTACTTCTTCGCCGCCGCAGCCATCAGCGGAGGTCGTGTTCGCGTCGACAACATCTCTGTCGACTCCGCCCAAGGTGACATTCACTTTGTCGATGTGCTTGAGAAGATGGGCTGCACGGTCGGTCGGTACGCGGACGCAATTGAGGTGATCGGACCGTCTACGCTCAAAGCTGTTGAGGTCGACATGAAGGAAATCTCGGATACCTCCCTCACGCTGGCGGCGATAGCTCCGTTTGCCGAAGGCCCGGTAACCATCCGCAACATCGAACACACGCGCTGGCAGGAGACCGACCGGATCCGCGCCATGACCACCGAGCTGCGGAAGCTCGGCGTGGAGGTGGTCGAACGTCGAGACGGCGTCACCATCTCGCCGTCGAAGATTTCACCTGCGGCTATCGACACCTACGAAGACCACCGCATGGCGATGAGTTTCTCACTGGTAGGACTGAGGGCCCCGGGAATTCGCATCAACAACCCGGGGTGTGTGAGCAAGACCTTTCCGGCCTACTTCGAGGTATTGGCCTCGCTCCCCTGACACCGGATGTGCTGAACAATTCGACCCTCATCGTAGTGGGCGCTCAGTACCGACCGCGCTCCCTCCTTCTATCCCTCAGATGGTACTCGCGCCTACACGGCCGGTAACGGAGCGGTGTCTCCGACAGTCTGCTGCCACTGTCGCAGACGGGCGGCCATGGCGCGGACCCGATCTCGCTGCTCGGGGCGGTCGAACAGGTTCGTCTGCTCCAGCGGATCGGCGTTGAGGTCGTAGAGCTCCCCCTGGTCCACTGCGCACAGGTTCAGTTTCCACCTGTCCGCCGTCACCACGCAACGCCACGGCTGAGAATTGATGAAATTGAGATCGGCCAGTTTTTCCTCTGGCCAGTCGTAGTCCTCACACTCGGCGGCGAGATTGCGGTCGCCGACGCCGTTGTGCTGAACGAACACGTCGTTGCCGGCCAGCGTCTCCTCACCCCGCACGACACCTGCCCGGCTCACGCCCTGCAGGCCCTCGGGAACCGTTTCGCCCAACAACTCGAGAAGCGTCGGCAGCAGGTCGATCTGGCTGACGTTGCCCTCGATCAAACGATGTCCGTTCTCCAGCCGCGGATCGCAAATGAGCAATGGCACTCGCGTCGCTTCCTCGTAGGGGGTACGCATCTCCAGCATGCCGTGAGTGCCGACCATGTCACCGTGATCGCTGGTGAAAACAACGATCGTGCGGTCGGAGATACCGGCTCCGTCGATCGCCTTCAGGATCGCGCCCACCATGTCGTCGACGAGTTTCGCGGCGCCCCAGTAGTTGGCCCTCAGCCGGCGCCACGCCGGCTCCCCGTCTCGCAGATCGATGCCGTCCCTCACCGAGCGGGAGAACAGCTCCGCCCGCAACCGGTTGAACAGCGTGCTCCCCTCTGGCGCCTGCAGGAACGTCTCCTCCACCGGGAGGGTTGCGGGGTCGTAGAGGTCGTCGTACGGGCCGGCGAACGGTGGGTGCGGCTCGATGGTGGAGACGTACAGAACGAAGGGGGTGGCGGCATTGGTCTCGATGAACTCGGCCGCCCGGGCACCCACGAAGGTCGCCATCTGCAACTCGGCCGGCAGGGCCGACCTCAGAGAGGCGGAGAATGTGCTGCCCCCCGGATGCTTCTGATCGGGCGCGATTCCCCGAGCGACCAGGAACCGGTGATAGTCGGAAAATCGGGAGCGGTCTGACCGGTCGGTGTATTCGCGCCACCAGTTGTCGTGGCAGGAAACCCAGTGATCGAAACCTCGTCGGACGCGGAGCTCGTCGCCGAGATGCCACTTGCCGACGTATCCCTTTGTATACTCTCCGGACACCATTCCGGCGACGACGTCGATCCGGTCTGGCATGACCAGCCGGTTGACGGGCATCTCGGCTGTCGTGGGATATAGACCGCTCACGATCGAGGAACGAGCGGGCGCGCAGACCGGCTGGGTGACGTAGCAGTTCTCGAAGACCAGACTGCCTTCCGCCAGGGCGTTCAGCTCCCGAGACTGAATCCAGTCGTTGCCGTAGCAGGCCATGGAGTCCCGCCGGAGGCGGTCGGGGAAGATGAAGACCAGATTCGGGCGCTCAGTGCTACCGCTCATCGTCGACCTCCGTGCTGTCGTCCCACAGGAATTGTCCGCGTCCATCCCACCTTGCCGTGTATCTCCCCAGCGCCGCTCCGATTTGCCGCCTCCTGCTTCTCCGTCAGGCTCTGTATCGACCTGTCGTAGAACGTGTAAGTCAGGCAAACCGGTCCAACCGGAAGGCCGAAAGAAGGTTGACTTGCACACAATCCAGTATTTCAATCGCCGCAAGCTCTCCGATGGCCGGCGCGAGGGTTACCCCGCTGTGTGTGGACGCCACGTACAGGTTCGGGCAGGTGGCGGTGAAACCCAGAATCGACTTTTCGTCTCGGGGTATCGGCCGACGCGCACGGCGGATTTCCAGGATTCGCGCCTCCGCCAGTCCTGGAAAGAGCTCCGCCGCTGACTTCAACCAGCGCGGCGCTTCTTCGTCCGCGTCCTCACAGGGGAAGCCGCCGAACACGACCGATCCGTCCGCGAGCTGCTTCAAGTGCAGTCCTGTTGGCGCGTGGGCCACCGCGACGCGTTGGAAAATCGGCGAGACCGGTGTGGTGACAGCGGTCGTGCCGGCCGTGTGATGCACGGGAACTTCAAGGCCCGCCAGGGCAGAGACCGCAGGCGCTTCAGGGCCGCATGCCAGCACAACAGTGTCGCACTGCAGACGCCCGGACCCGGTCTCTACGGAGGCGACCCTTCCTTGATCGTCCTTCGCGAAACCCGTCGCGGAGGTCCCCCCAAGCACGGTGCCGCCCAGGGCGCTGACGCGGTCCAGACACGCCCGGACCGCGCGGGGGACGTCCACCTGACCATCTGCCTCCGACCAGCAGGCGATTGAGAATCCACCCGGTTGAATCCCAGGCTCGAGCTCTTTCATTTCGCCGCGAGTCAGCAGACGGACCGGATTCCCCGATTGCCGCTGTCTCTCCACGGCCTTTTCCATCCTCCCCGCCCTCTCACGTGTGTCGGTCCAGATCAGCTGACCGCCCCACTGGAGGCCGACATCCACTTCCAATCGTTGAGCGAAGCGCGACCACATGTCGAGCGACCTTCGGCTGAGCGTGTGGTAGGCCTTCGGGCCCTTCTCCCGTGCATTGATCCAGCCGAACGACGCCCGGGACGTTTCTCCTTCCCCTGGGGAGCCGGCGTCGACAACCGTCACCTGCGCACCCCGATCCGCCACATGGAACGCGATGGTCGCGCCGACGATTCCCCCGCCGACCACTACGATATTCCGCCCGGCAGACGGCAGCCTGTGGGCCTGGCTCCCGACCACGTCAATCAAGACCGTATCTCCTTTGAGGACTCGACTCGGTTCAAGCCTCTAGCACCCGGCACAACTCGTGCACAAGGGAACGCCGGCTGAGTTACAGTGTCAAGGAGAGTTCTCCAGGCGCGATGTTGCCGCCTGCCGCAGTTGCGAAGGGTCCGATCAGCCCCAGATATCTCCTGGAACACCCTCAGCGTGTTGCGCCAGGATTCCGCCGGCGGCTGGGTCGCAGGTGGTCAGACCGATCGCTGACGCTACCGTGCCGCGGCCGGGTCGAACGCGGGCCTTGCAGGTGAGTCTGCCAGCCCCGCCACCGGCAAGTCCAGCAGCACCGTCAATCCCCGGCCCACACGGGTCAGTAGCTGGAAGGTAATCGCATCCCCGACCTTGTCGTTGATGGGGAGGGCTCCCCGCGGGGGAGTCCAGACGTATTCCATCTCCTCAGACCAGACCCAGCCCCGATCGCTCACCTCCCTCAGAGTCGCGGTGAGGATGAGTTGATGCTGGGAACCGACATAATACGCGTCAATCACGACCTCGAGCCAGCGGTCCTCCTCCCCCTCCGCGGCAATCCCCGCCGCCCTGAATTCCTCCAGAAGGTAGGTGTTGAGCAGGTCCAGGGAGAGACCGTCCATCATTATGGAGGCAGAGGGCGGGGGCTTCTGCCAGATCGGGCGGATGTTCAGGGAAAAGGTGCTGTCGGCGAGATCTTCTCCGACGTGCTCGAGCACCACCATGCGCACCGACTCCCGACTCCACGAGCGCGGCTGGGGAGCCACAAACAGGTCCAGATCCATGCCCGCGTTCACATAGATCACGTGCCGGTACACGGCCAGATGCGGGCCGCTCTGCACCCAGAGCTCGTAGGGCATCAGGATGTCCCCTACCTGTCGATATTCTTTGTACTCCGTCAGGCGCTGCCCTTCCCTGATGGCGGCCAGCAGGTGGGACCGCGGGTCGAAGAACGCCTCCCACTGGCGCCCGTGCGCGATGTCGGTCACGCGGATCACGTGTTCGGCCTTTGACCCTGGTGAGCGACCCAGGTACTGGAGCAGAATCCCGTCTCCCTTGTAGAGGCTGAGGAAGTCCCAGCGCTCGGCCTCGCGGCTCAGATCCGGCGCCGGCAAGCTGAGGCCGAAGCGGGAGTACCAGCTCCGGCTGCCGTCAAACCCCCTGGCGATCGCCCGCTGAATGTCTTCGCGGAACCTCAGGCCGCGCCAGTAATAACGTTTTTCCGACCGCTTCCATCTTCCTCCCCTCGAGTCGTAAAACCAAACCTGGACGGTTTTGTCGGTTACCGCCTGCAGCCTCTCCAGCCCGCCCATCGCCACGATTGCACTGTCGATGATGGCCTCGGCGATCCCTCGAGTTCGGCTCTCCTGGTCGGTCGTGTCCGCGTCGGGGAGAGCGAGAAGCCAGCGGCGGTCCCGCTGCGCTTTCTTTCGCCGGATCGCCTCCATCATCATCGCATCGCGATCCACCAACTCTTGCTCCCGAGGAAGCGACTTCTTTCCCCTCGCCGTCAGTGCATCGTCGGTGCGGGCGGAGAGCTCGGGCAGATCGGGAAGCGGGGGTTCGTCCCCCGAAAGCAGGGGAGTGGTGGGCAGCGGGGGCAGCTCGGTTTCGCTCCGCAGCCGCTCCATCGCCGCCCGCGGCAGCCGCCCTGGCGCCGAGGGCCGAAAGCGGTCTGGCTCGTCCATCGCCGGCATGGGCTGCATCTGCACAGGACGCAAGAGCCGCGCCACCTCGTCGGTGGCCCAGCGTTGGTACGCGGAAATGGCGAGAAGGTGGATGATCAGCGACGCCGCGATCGCGAGCTGTGGGCGCCGGCGCCGGCTCAAGCTGAAGAATCGCATCTGTCAAGCTAAGGGACGGCTTATGAGGGACGAGCAGCTCTCACAGGATCACCTATACAGATGCGCGTCTTGCTTACCTGTACAGGCGAGAAGCCAAATCACTACTGTCTGCGAATCGCCGTCAACCGATAGACCGGCTCGCTGAGTCTACATCAAAGGGAAAGAATGACGCATCGTGAACTTACCGGGAGAATAGAGCGTCTGACCCCCCGCCCGAGGTTGAACGGGGTCGTCGGAGGACAACCGATCGGGACTCGGCGAATTCAGCCGTTTGAATCTGTCGGCAGTATGGGCGGGCAAGGCCGTGTCCGGTCATGAGGGGGCCGCTGGTGTTTATATTATCGGCTGGCCAGGTGGAAGGAGTAATATATTCTGGCGCGCTGAAGCGTCAGCTCTGAGGATCCCTCCGAACCACCTGCTGAGGCGACCCACAAAGGAGGCAGACTATGGCTGGACCATGGACCCGAAGTGAGAACGAGATCCTCGCTACCCTGCAGGAGATGGTCGCCATTGACAGCGTAAACCCTTCGCTGCCTGGCGGCGAAAGGGGGGAGAGCGGCATGGTCGACTACCTGGCCGCATTTTTCGACGCTCTCGACATTTCATGCGAACTGTGCGAGGTGCTCCCAGGTCGAAACAATATCATCGCCACCCTGGAAGGCGAAGACCCCGATCGCGTGCTGCTCTTCGAATGCCACACGGACACGGCCTCCGCCGAGGTGATGACGATTCCACCCTTCGAGCCGCACATCCGCGACGGTCTGCTCTACGGTCGGGGGTCGTGCGACACCAAGGCGGCGGGGGCAGCCATGATCCACGCCATG
>PBRM01000217.1 GCA_002725915.1 Gemmatimonadota bacterium | reverse complement strand
CGGGGACGAAGAAATGGCAGAAGAGAGCGGTGAAGAACGGGTGGGCGGAAATCAGTACGGTGGAGCGGCTCGCCGTGGTGTAGTGGGTGCCCTCGTTGAGGAGGGCAATCTGCAGGACGAAGAGAGCGGCGAGCCCCAGCAGCCGCCGCCACTCGCCGGCGTGAACGCGTACGGCCACCCCGGTGGCGACGGCGGCTCCGGCGACAATCAACAGGCCGACGGCGAAGCGGGCCGCCGCCATGGCCAGGGGCGGCATGCCGACCAGGCCGATCTTGATGAAGACCTGGTTACCGCCCCACAACAGCGAGGCCAGGAGCGCCAGCGAGGCCGCGCCGGCGCCGATGCGGTCACTGCGGAGCTCGCCGGCTGCGGCGCTCAATCGAACATCCGAGCCATCACGCGGGGCCCGCTGGCTGCGGTGTGCAACCGCGCCACCGAGTCGTCAGTCGGCGTACGCCGGCGGCGACGCGCAAGCGCTCCTCCTGCCCGTCGCTCCCCGCCCCATCATGGCGACGATCACTCGACGATCTTGGCGGTCACGATGTAGTCGAGATTGGGGAAGTTCTTGTTCAGGAACTCGTTTCCGCGCTCGGCGATCGTCGCCTGGTTGGTGCTGGGGGTGGAGCCGTATTCGGCATTGAACGACCCAACTACTTCCATGCCCTCAACCACGCGACCGAAGGGGGCGAAGCCCTGCCCGTCGAGGTTGGCGGAATTGTCGCCAAGATTGATGAACAACTGGGTCGTACGCGAGTTGGGAGCGTTGGTTTTTGCGAAAGTTATTGTCCCGGGTACGTTGCTTTCCTTTACCGGATCGTCCTTTATCCTCGCCGTCTGCCAGGCGGCAGTAACCTCGGGGTCGCCGCTCATCCCCCACTGGACGACGAAATTTGGTAGGACGCGAAAGAATCTCTGATCGTCGTAGAAGCCTATTCTGATCAGGCTATAGAACCGGTCCGCCCCTCTCGGAGACCAGTCGCGGGTCACGTCGATGACAAAGGCCCCGGCGCTGGTCTCGAAGCGCACCTTGAATTCGTCCGGCGCCGTCTGGGTTGCCTGCTCTCCGGTCGGATCCATCATCACTTCGGGGGCGTTCCCCTTGAGCGTGCTCACCTGCTCTCCACAAGCGGCGAATTCCACCGCCGCAAGGACCGCAGCCACAAAGGCGGCAAGGTATTTGCGTCGTAACATCGGTCGTCGATTCCCTCCTTCGAATTGGTTTTGAGCCGAATGCTCACAGGTCCCGCACCGCCCGAACCAGAGCCTGCGAGGTGATGCCGAAGTGAGCCCACGTCTCCATGTGCCCGTCCGACGGGGCCGTGCGGGGATCGGTGATGCCTAGGTGTGCCAACGGTAGACCGGCGGCAGCGGCCGTGGCCGACACCAGACCGGCGAAACCGCGGATGCCGGTTTCGGCCGTGCCGATGAATCCATCCTCTACCGTCACTACGCCATCGGTGTACGGCGCCAGCAGCCTCTCGAGCTGAGGCGCGGACAAGGGCAGGCCGTTGACGATGTGAACGTCCGTAGCCGTCCCCCCCTTCGACAGCTTGCCGGCCGCCTCTCCGGCCAGAAAAGCTGGCGCGCCGAAGGCGAGGATCGTCCTGGTCGCCCCCTCGTGCAAGCGGTAGGCGGTCACCGTCTCCCACTCCGAGTCCGCCTCCCACAGGGCTCCGGAGCCGTCCTGCTTTTCCAGCACCGGCAAATCGTCCCGAGGGATGCCGATAATATGCCCGCCGTAGTTGGCGGCCAGGTCCCGGACGGCGACAAAGGCGGCACGGGCGTCAGCTGGTGCGTGGAAACGGTGCAGGTAGGGCAGGTAGGTCAGACCTATGTTGATCCAGTCCAGACCCCATCCGGAGAAGTGATCGCGCCCCGTACAAGCGCCCACGTGGGAGAGGTGGTAGGTGACGTTCAGGCCCTCATTGACGCCATTGAGATTGCGCTGATAGCGCCACATGTCAAAGCCCTCGCGCGCGATGCCTTCGAAGAAGGCGGCGAAGGTGGAGAATACGTTGAGCTGGGGACCGGGGCCGCTCATGGCGAGCCCGTTGGCGATCAGCGCCGAGACCTGCTCCTCGATGCTCATCTCGAACTGGTGGTCGGCGGCGAGCAACGCTCTCGCCTTGTCCAGCTTGGTGGAGGCATCGAGATCGCAGCTGACCACGAAGACGTCATCCGGATGAGCCCCGGCCACGGCCGCGTACCCCGCTTCCGAGCCCGCTCGCGGGCTCTTCGACTCCCCTGCGGCGGGTAGCGATACCGCGGCCAGATCTTTGGCGGAAAGCGTCAGGTTGGCGCTGCCGGGCGCCGGGCGCGACGCCGTCACCACCAGACGCGGCGGCCTGGCTCGCAGCGCGGTGAGCGCCGCCTGCTGCTCCGGGTTCACCTTGAGCATCGGACTGGCGAGGACGTCCGCCACCTCTCTGCCCTTCATGTGACCGTCGTGGTGGCCCTGTCCCCCGGGCAGGTCGTTGACCAGAAAGAGACACTCCAGCATGGACCTCGCGTCTCTGAAGCTCATGAGGGCACCGGGTACCCAGACCTCCGTCGACGGGTCAACGCCGTTTTCTCCGGCCAGGGACTCCATTTCGTCGGTGATTTCGTAGCCCTTGGCGAAGGACCGCAGGCTGACCACCTTTCCGGGTGAGGAGGAGAATCCGACGGGGTAGATGAGAGTCGGCTTGCCCTCCTGGGCCAGTTGGTAGCACTCGTGGTAGGCCCGGTAGAGCCGCGCCGTGTCGTGGAGGGTGGGGACCTCGACGATGCGGATCCCCAGAGATTCCACGATCGGGCGCGGATCCTTGTTCAAGATTTCGCGAGTGGCTCCGGACAGCTGGATGCCGTTCCGGTGCATGACAAAGGTCACCGGGGCGCCATGGACGTGAGCGCCGTTGAAACCGTTCAGCGCCTGCCCAGATATCCAGCCGGCGTCCCCGCAGTGCGTAACCACCCAGGCTCCATCCCGATGCCGGGCGCGTTTGCCCAAGGCCTGGCCGACGGCGGCGGGGATCATCACCCCGAGGCGCCCGCCGTTCAGCTGGGTCCCTCCCGGCAGCCACGACACGTGTCCGGGGATATCGAGCCCGCGTCGGAAGCCCTCGACAACCGCACGCTCCTCGACGAAGCCAAGCGCCGCCAGACAGGCATAGTAGCCGACGCTGGTGTGGGCGTGTTCGATGGTGTATTCGATGCCCTCGTAATCGGTCACCGCCAAGGTCAACAACAGCGGAGGTATGAGATCGAGGCCGCCTCCCAGATGGTCGAGCTCGCCGATCTCGGCCAGGGAGGCCAAACTCCGGATGGCGGTGCGGGCCGCCTGGATCTGCAGTCCCACCAGCGCCTCCTCCTGGGCCGTTGACAGCCGTTTCAGCCGGCGGATATCCAGCTCCATAGGCAGTACCCGGGAGCTGATTCGAGGCCCCAGGAACTGCACCTCCGACAGGAGCTTGCGGTTTC
Source organism: Gemmatimonadota bacterium (assembly GCA_002725915.1). GTDB lineage: Bacteria > Latescibacterota > UBA2968 > UBA8231 > UBA8231. The sequence goes on along the minus strand of PBRM01000217.1, from coordinate 3,666 downwards.
GTCTCTTCTGGCTCTCTAACGCCTGCTGTATGCCGATCATTTCACCTCACTCTTTGCCTTCCTCCGTGGTCGCAGCGGTCGCTTGACGACAGTAATCATAACCATCGCCCGAGCCCGGTGGCAAATACGACGAGGCTCAACTCGCTGTTAGCACCCCCGAACGGGCGCTGAAGCACTCAGACGACCCCCTGGGACGGCCGGAACTGAGACGCCAGGCTCTCCGCCCATGCCCGGTTTGCGTCGGCCGTGCGACCGGCGTTGTGGGGGGTGTGAACGACGTTGTGCCGGCCTAGCAGCGGATCCTGCAGGGAGAGGGGCTCCACATCCCACACATCCGCTGCGAGGCTGAGCTCGTCGGCCAGAACCCTGCGTCGCAGCGTCCCCACGTCGCAGATGAGAGCACGCGTCACCAGCACCACCAGGCACCCTGTGGGCAATGCCTCCAGATGGGAGGCGGTGACGATATTCCGCGTCGAGTCGGTCAGCGGCAGCATAGGGGCGAAGATCTCCGCGTCGCTGACGAGCCGCCGCAGATGGTGCTCTCGACGCGATCCGGCGCGGTGAAAGGCGGATTCGGGCGCATACGGATCCCACGCCGAGACCTCCGCCCCGAGAGCGCTGGCAAAACCGGCGTAGCGGCTGCCGATGTTGCCCGCCCCCACCACCCGCACCCGCTTGCCCGCCAGGGTGCCGTGGGTAAAGCTGGCGTCGTCGCCGAACTGGTGACCCCTGGCCGAGGCCCGCCCCCGTCCGTCGGGGGGATCGTAGTCCCACGGCTCCTGACTTTCGACGATGCGCCGGTGCAGCTGGGGAATACGGCGCAGACCGCACAGGGTCAGAGCCAGACCGTACTCGGCCACGGACTGACCCCAGAATCCCTCGCTGAGCTGGTCGTAGAGCCGCACCCCCTTCGCCTCGAGCCGCTGTCTGTCATCAGCGGACAGCGTGCCGTGATAGGCCCCCTGAAAGGTGGCCTCTTCGAGGGCAGGCAGTGCGGCGAGGCAGGATTCGCCGGCCGACACCCCGAAGCAGGCGAGACGGCGGATGCCGTCAGCGTCCACCTGAGATTCGTCCCGGGCGATCTCTCCCAGTCTGCGTGCGTCGCCGTGATCGAGCCGCGCGAAGGCGACTTCACCCTCTGCCCGCCAGAGCTCGCAGAAATGATCGGCCGCCCAGGGCCACACCCCGTCGAAATCGGGGTGGACGACGACGAAACTGCTCACGGCCCCTCTCCCTCGAAGTAGTCGACCGCGTCCCCGGTGCGAAAGAGGCTGTACCCGTTCCGCAGGATGACGCCTATCTTCGCGGAGTCGGGGTACTCGGCTACCTCGGGACGGAGCTCGTTTCCGATGGCCAGCAGCACGCAGGGCTCGGCCGTCCCGTTGGTGAACTTGTGCGTCCCGGCCGGCCCCGGCGGGAAGGCGAGGAAGTCGCCTTTCTGCACCGCCTGGTCGCCGCGGGGACTGACCAGCGTGCACGCCCCCTCGAGGACGACGAACAGCTCCTCGCCGGCGTGGTGGAAATGGAGAGGAAAAGTGGCTTCACCCGGCGGCAGGCGAATCAGCCGATAGCCGAGCTCGCGGGCGCCGATCAAGGCGTCGATCTCCTTTGACTCCCACCGATAGCCCTCTCTGTCCAGCCGCTTCCGCCACTCCACCTCGTCGGCGTTGACCCGGTTGAGGTAGATGTCGCGGCGTTCCTCAAGGCATTCCAGCAGCCTCTCCTTGGCGTCGTAGAGGATCGAGTGACCGTCCCCCACAAGCATGGCGTCGAAATCAAGCGCCAGCAGCTTGCGCAGCTCCAGCGCCGCCGTTGGAGGGTCCTCCAGCTTTTCGTCGGCCAACAGCGTCAGCCTGCCAATGGGTTCGCCCACCACGAGATCGCCCGACAGAACCAGCCCTTTGCCGTGCCAGTACAGGGCGAGTTCACCTCTGCTCTTTCCGAATCGAAGGTGGATCGCCATCAGCCCGGGCACGATCTCCTCCCCGTCGGCTACGGTGCGGTCCACTGGCACTTCGATCTCGGCCACGTCGTCGGCATGGGCGATTACCTTCGCCCCGGTGCGCTCCTGGAAGACGGCGGCCTCGCGTTCGTGGTCGCGGTTTGTGAGGACGATCCAGGCTGCGCCCCCCAGTTGCTGGAGCTGCTGCAGGTCCGATTCGATCATGGCGGCGGGGTCGATGAGGACATTGCCCTCGTCGCGGACCCAGAGGTGCCCGTTGAAGTCGATCTGCCGTCGCTCGTTGAAGACCGACCAGCTGTAGAAGTCGTCAAACAGTACGCGTTTCATCTGGTCTACTCCTTTTGGCTCGGCCGAGCTCTACTGTCTGCAGGTGAGGGCGGAAGCCATGTCGCTCTCAATCGATCACGGCGACGCCGGCTACATAGTGGATGGTCATCGATCGCGAGCTGCCGGATGGGAGGTCCCGGTTTGTCAGGTAGAGGTGGCTGGTGAGATAGTGGTCCTTATTGGTGTGGGCCGAATACACGGCTAGCTCCTCCCCCTGTGAGAGGAAGGAGGAGCTCAGGGTAAACACCCTGCTTCCCTGTGAGATGACTACTTCCCCCTTCAGCTCCTGTTCCCTCCCCGGTTCGGGCGCCACGTCGTGACGCAGCAGGAGGTAGTCCTGCAGGCTCAACTCCCTCGCCTCGACCCAGAAGCTGGAGTAAGCGGTCTGCCTCTCTTCGTGGGCGCTGGCCACTGCCGAGACCCAGCGGTGGTTGGCGAAACCAGGGAATCCGACCATGACGTAGGGCGCCGGGAGGATGCGGTCGGATTGGTTGTCGATGGTGTAGGTGACGTCGAACTGGGATCGCAGTGCGGAGAGGAGAAAGACCACCTCCACGGCAACCCCCTCCAGCAGGACGTCGCTGCGCCGGTACGTCAGTGACACGAGATCCTCTCTCTGCTCTATCAGCGGGAGTCCCCATTCCGCCTGCAGCAGCTTGATGCTCCTGTCCGGTCGCCCACGGCCCGGCACGCCAAACCAGAACCACTCCCAGTCCGCCAGCGGCAGCTGCGCGTCGGCGAAGTTGACGAATTGCCTCGTCAGCTGTAGTGAAGTGATTCCGAAGGGAGAGCCGTGGCTGACCTCGATGGTGTAGTCGGGGAAGGTGACGCGCACCGCCTCCCCGGTCAGGCGGACGGTGTACGGCGGATTGACGACCTCTTCCTCCAGATCCGGAGCTTGGTCCCCCGTCTCCGGCTCCGAATCGACGGTCTCCGGACCTGAGTCCCCAGGCCCCCCTGACTCCGACGCTGAGTCCCCTGGCTGTGGCGCCGAATCGACCGCCTCAGGACCTAAGTCCCCTGGCCCCCCTGACTCCGGACCTGGCCCCCCTGACTCCAGACCTGGGTCCCCTGACGCAGCCAAATCGCCCGCCTCCGGACCTGGGTCCCCTGACTCCGACGCCGAATCGCCCGCCTCCGGACCTGGGTCCCCTGACTCCGACGCTGAGTCCCCCGCCTCCGGACCTGGGTCCCGTGACTCCGACGCTGAGTCCCCTGACTCCGGACCTGAGTCCTCTGACTCCGGGGCTGGGTCCCCTGACTCCGGGGCTGGATCCTCTGACTCCGGGGCTGGGTCCTCTGACTCCGGGGCTGGGTCCTCTGACTCCGACGCCGAATCGCCCGCCTCCGGACCTGGGTCCCCTGACTCCGACGCT
>PBRM01000216.1 GCA_002725915.1 Gemmatimonadota bacterium | reverse complement strand
GGGAGGAGAAGCTCAAGGAGCAGGGGGGGCGGTGCATGGACTGCGGGATTCCGTTCTGTCACATGGGGGTCAACCTGCCGGAGAACAGTCCGTTGGCGGCGGGGTGTCCGATCAACAATCTGATTCCAGAGTGGAACGATCTCGTCTACAGAGGGCTGTGGGAGGAAGCACTCAAGCGGCTGCACAAGACCAACAACTTTCCGGAGTTCACCGGGCGCGTCTGTCCGGCTCCGTGCGAGGGGTCGTGTGTTCTGGGCATCAACGAGTTACCGGTGACGATCAAGAACATGGAGGTCTCGATCGTCGAGCGCGGCTGGGAGGAGGGCTGGATCGTGCCGGAGCCGCCGGAGAAGCGCACCGGCAAGAGCGTCGCGGTAGTGGGGTCGGGGCCGGCCGGGCTCTGCTGCGCCGCGCAGTTGAACCGGGCCGGGCACCGGGTGACGGTGTACGAGCGCTCGGATCGCCCGGGGGGACTGCTGATGTACGGCATCCCGAACATGAAGCTGGACAAGCGCTTGGTGCAGCGGCGCATCGATCAGATGACGGCCGAGGGGGTGACGTTCGTCAACGACACCGAAATCGGCAAGGACGTGTCCGCGACCCAGTTGAGGGAGGACTTCGACGCCGTCGTCCTCTGCATCGGAGCTCTCAATCCCAGGGACCTGCCGGTCGAGGGGCGGGAGCTGAAGGGGGTCCACCAGGCGATCGACTTTCTTCACGCCAACACCAAGAGTCTCCTCGACTCGAATCTGGTCAATGGCAAGTTCATCTCGGCAAGAAACAAGGATGTCGTCGTTCTCGGTGGCGCCGATACCGGCACCGACTGTGTCGGAACCGCCCTTCGGCACGGCTGCAAGAGCCTGTTCCAGTTCGACATCATCCCGCCGGCTCCCGATCAGCGCTCAGGTGGCAACCCGTGGCCCGAGTGGCCGAAGGTCTACAGGCTCGACTACGGCCATGAAGAGGCGGCGGCGCGCTTCGGGCGCGATCCGCGCGAATGGCTGATCAGCACCATGCGCTTCGTCGGCAACGCGTCCGGCCAGTTGTGCAGCCTGCAGACGATGGAGGTAGAGTGGGTGAAGGGGGAAGACGGCCGTCCCTTCAGGGAAGTCCCGGGAACGGAGAAGGAGTGGCCTGTCGATCTGGTTTTCCTGGCGATGGGGTGGCTGGGGCCGGAGGACCCCGTGCTTCAGCAACTGGGTATCGAGCGCGACGCCAGGTCGAACGCCAAGGCGGAGCTCGACGACTACCGGACCAACATCGACGGTGTGTTCGCCGCCGGCGACGTTCGACGCGGCATGAGTCTGGTGGTGTGGGCCTTCAAGGAAGGGCGCGGCGCGGCCAGAGAGTGTGACCGCTATCTCATGGGGACCACCAACCTGCCCTGACGCGGGAATAGCCGGGACCGCGGCATTGCGCGCGCCGCCGAAGCCTGGACTTCGGGACCCCGCCGCCCCCAATCGTGAACGGACTCCTTAGTCGGTAGTAGTTTGTTGGGTTTGTCTCCTCTACAATCTCTATTATCTCGCGTCGTCCGCCACCGCGTTTCGCCTGCCAACACTCTGCCAATTGGCTGCTCGCCGCCCACAGTTGCCAACCGACGCACCCAAGAAAACACGCTGGTGCGAAGGGAACGGTGGCTGCCGCCAAGGGAGGCCCGGCCAGACCGCTCTTGTGAGAGCCGGGCAAGATCCGCGTACCTCCGATCCCGGCGCTGAAGTCCGCATCCACACCGTGTTCATCATGACGGGGGAGGTCAGATTGAGCATATTCTCCGGAATGTCGCCGTGGAAGTCCTGCTGCCCGTCGCCCGGGCGGACGATGCGGGAACTCCGGACAGCTTGCTCGAATGGTGTCACAGGTCGTTCCTCTGCGATTTTCGCACCCTTGGTCTCAGTGCGAGCCTAGCGTATAGTTTGCCTCCCAGAGGAAGCCCTGTCGAGGAGCACACCTGTTGTTATCGGTAGTCGTTTCATCAACCCCAGGAAAGGACAAACCATGGCCAGCAAAGCCCGGGAACGCGCACGTCAGCACAAGCTGAAGAGGCTTGCCGACAAGCGCCTCAACTATCCCAACACCGTCATCGGCTATTGGAAGGAGGCCATGCGGGAGCGCATTGAGCAGACTCGCAAATTGGCCGGCTTCAAGGTCCGACGCGGGGACTGCCACAGCCATTCGACCTACAGCGACGGTATCGGCACGGTTCCCGAGATCGCCGGGTGGGTGGAGAAGGCCGGTCTGGACTTCTTCTTCCTGACCGACCACCAGACGGTGCGGCAGAAGGTCGAGTGCGTGAACTACCGGAACATGTGGTGGGGGCAGGAGCCGGGCACCCAGCACCACCACCTGGGTATTCTGGGCCTGGACCGCAAGTACGCCGTCAAGCACGATCTCGTCAAAGATTACAACGCGGTTATCGCCCTCGGCGCCTTTCCCTTCATCCCCCACCCCAAAGGCTGGTTCCCCAACCGCCGCTACACGAAGAAACAGATCGATGCGCTGGACCTCTTGGGTGACGACTTCACCATGGAGCTGATCAACGGCGCCAACAACATATTCGACTGCTTCGACATCACGGATGAGTGGGCCGTCGCGCTGTGGGATGAGCACCTGTGCCAGGGGAAGACGGTGCGCGGCATGGGCAACACCGACGCCCACCTGCCGCAGGCCATCGGCGACGTGTGGAATGGCGTCTTCGTGGACAGGCTGACGAAGAACAACGTGCTGGCCAGTCTGTGGGCTGGTCACTTCTTCGCCTCCGATGCGCCGTTCGTCAATCTCTGGTGCGGGAGATCGCAGATGGGCGATGTGTTGACGCGCAAGAAGGGCACCAGCGTCGAGGTGCGCTACGAGTGCGTCGACAGTCTGGGCCTCCAGCGTGTGCGCGTCGTCGCGGACGGCAAGGTAGTCCGGGATCTGTGGCCGAAGCACGATCAGATCGTAAAGGGGTCGTACAAGATGAGATTCAGAGGCGGCAACTCCTATATCCGCATCGAGTGCTTCGCCCGGGACAACCGCAAGGCCTTCGCGAACCCGATCTACATCCGCGAATGAACGCCTCTGCCCTGCACCGGCCATGGGGCGTCGTCGACAGGGCCTTCCGCATCGCCGCCGGCGATTTTTCGGCAATATCCAGCCGTGGCAGGGCGAGCTCGAAGAGCGCCCCAGGCCCTGCATCCTCGCAGGACTGCGATTACAACAAGCCCTGGACGCGCGACGGGCCTTCAACAGCTGGTTTGCCGTCAGCCTCCTGGTACCTGACGTAGCCCGGAACACTATCCGGCTGGATCTGGCCATGCGCCGCTTTGCGCGCCAGCCCACGTAACGCCTTCCCCTGGCACGACGGCGTGATCCCCGTGCCCTACCAGTAAGCGAAAAGGACGATCGACATGAGCGAGCTCGAGATTCGCGATGTGCGGGCCATCATCACCCATCCGCCCGGTGCGCGCACCCTCACCGTCGTCAAGGTGGAGACCAGCGAGCCCGAGCTGTACGGACTGGGTTGTGCCTCATTCTGCACGCGACCGACTGCGGTGGCCGCTGCGGTGGACGACTACCTGAAGCCTTTCCTCGTCGGCAAGGACCCGGGCGAAATCGAAGACATCTGGCAGTCGTGCTACGTCTCCTCCTACTGGCGCAGCGGCCCCGTGCTCAACAACGCCATCAGCGGTGTCGATCAGGCCCTGTGGGACATCAAGGGTAAGGTGGCGGGGATGCCGGTGTACGAGCTCTTCGGCGGCAAGTCCCGCGAAGCGGCCGCCGTGTACGTAATCCCGCAAGGACGGGACCTCGCCGAGTGCGAAGACCACACCCGCGAGCTGTTGGAACAGGGTTTTCACCACATCAAGTTCGGGTGGGGGAGCCGCATGACGGAGGAGGAGAAGGCCTACCACGGACGGACCATTATCACCGACCGGGCCTCCACAGACGCGGGCAACCTGCTGGAGCCGGCGTCGATCTGCCGCAACATCGTCAGCGCTTTCGCGCGCTTCCGCGAGGTCTTCGGCCCCAACCCGGAAATCCTCTTCGACGTCAAGGCGCAGATGCCGCCGATCCAGGCCATCGCCTTGGCCAAGGATGTCGAGCAGTATAAGCCCTTCTTCATGGAGGACCTGCTGACGCCGGAGGACAACGACTACTACCGCCTCCTGCGCGAGCAGACCTGCACGCCGATCGCCATGGGCGAGCTCTACACCAACCCCCAGGAGGTGGTCCCGGTGATCAAGGACCAGCTCATCGATTTCCTGCGGCTGCACGTGTCCGCGATCGGCGGGCTGACGCCGGCGCGCAAGATGGCGGCCCTGGGCGAGGCCTTCAACGTCCGCACCGCCTGGCACGGCTCCGCCGACGTCTCCCCCGTCGGGCACGCCGCCAACCTCATGCTGGACATGAACGTGTGGAATTTTGGCGTCCAGGAAGCCTCCGTGTACCTGAACACGCACGAGACCTTGAAGGAGGTCTTCCCCGGCACCCCGGAGCTGCGCAACGGCTACATGTGGCCCAACGGCAGGCCCGGGATCGGCGTGGACATCGACGAGGAGCTGGCCGCCCGTTTTCCGCCCAAGGACCTGGGGCGACTCGACGAGCGCTGGTGCCCGCGGCGCCCCGACGGCACCGTGGTGCGTTAGTGCCCGTACTCGTATCCGTCGATCGCATCCTGTGGATGAGCTGCTACTCATCGCACGAAGACGGCACGAACATCTATATGTCGAAGGGGTGTTTGTAGAAGTACCGGTGCGCGTCTGGTGCGCGATCGATCACCCGGGCTTCGGCAACAGTTGCTGCGTCCACGCGTCGACGATCTCGCCGTCTGCCGAGACCGCCTCGCCCCGAATCGTAGAGCCGTCGAGGACGAAGCGCGCGTACGTCTGCCGTTTGTCGAAGGCGACCCGGTACTCACCCGGCTTTTCCTCCATGTCTTCGGAGAAGATGTCTGACGCACTCGTCATGACCTGCGTCACCGTCTCGAAGCGGGCCCGCTCGTACGCATGCAGGTGGCCGCATAGCAACAGATCTACGCCCGCCTCGAGCAGCATCGGCAACAGCAGCCCCCGCGTCCCCGGCTCCTCGTCGCGCAGCACCGAGTGGGCGAGCACCCATGGCGCCACCAGGACCGGATAGTGTCCCACAACGATCGTGCAACGCGCCCGCCTCGAGGCCCGGAGATCCCGTCGCAACCAGCGTGTCTGGGCGCGATCGACGAATCCACCGCGGTGCCTGCCGTTTGTCGTATCGATGCTGGCGATGTGCACCCCGCCGATGGTCTTGGCGAAATAGGTCCGCTGGCCCTGGCGGCCGACCTGGCGCAGGTACTCCTCTGACGTGGGGTTGGAACCGGTCTGGTCGTGGTTGCCAACCGAATGTATCACCGGGCACAGCTGCGTTAGCGGCGCCGTGGCGCGGTGATAGGCCGCCCACATCTGCGCGACCCTCGCGACTTCTTCGGGTTCGTCATTGACCTGACCGGCGACGTGGTCGCCGCCATCGATGACGAAGTCCGGTTTTTCAGTGGCGACCCGTTCGATGAGCAGGCGCCGGCGCTCTTCGTGCTCGGCGTCATCCGGTCTCAGCTGCAGGTCGCTGACGAAGATCCAGCGTGTCATTCGCACCTCCCGCGTTCGCGCTCCGTGAGCGCATCGACGGATGGAAAGTCGGCAAACTCGACGACGACCTCAAGATCGACGACGGCGATCTCGCCGGGGAGACCTGCGGTCGGCTGTGAAGGGTGACTTCGAGGGAGTTGCGCTTCGGGATGAAGTTGTGTCGGGTCTTCTCGCGCGAGGCGAACGGTCACCCGTCTTCAATCATCGCCCTGCGTATTGAAGCGATCTCCTCAGCAATTACCCCGATTGAGCCTAGGTAGCTCTCCGCCTGTTTCCCAATGTCGTCTTTCCTATCCGCAAAAGGCTGCAAGGCACCGAGCAGAGACTGGAAGTTCTCCGACAGGTGGGATCTCTCCCCCCATATCGACAGAGAGGACAGCTCATAGTCACGAATCAGGGAGTTCATATCCAGGCCCAGTAAGGCATTCAGCAGCAAAGCCACTGTGCCGCCCCGGTCGCAGCCTCCCCAGCAATGGAACAGAATTGGGTATGCAGCGGGATTGGCGAACACGGCGAAGACCTGTCGATAGCTTTCGCGGCATTCATCTTCGACGATGTGACCATATGGCCGAATCGGGATGTTCATCCACTCTACCCTGGACTGATCCAGCACCGCTCTGGGCTCCTCGCTGCTGCCGCGCAGATCGAGATCGGTGCGAATCTTGAGCTCGTCGATCAGGACTTGCCTGCCCTCCTCGGTGATGTCGACGTGCCCGTGCATTTCCGAAGAGCGAAGCACCATGCCCTGCCGGATGCGTCGATTCCCGGACAGCGACCGGCCTCCCAGGTCACGAACATTGGTGATGCCCGGGACGTGCAGCCAACGAGGCGTGGATGAATGCGTCGTGAACTCCCACACGGGAGATACAGCCAGTGTCGAGGCGCTATCCCTGGCGATCACCTTCCAGAAATACCGGGTCCCGATGTGCAGGTTCACGACACGGTGACATGGCAGTGTGATGTCCCTGAAGACGAGGGGATCCTCGAATGCACTGTCAGTCGAAACAAGCAGGTCATAGACCGGCTACTCGTGCCCGGTCGCAATACGACTCCAGCCGAAACGCACGGGTCTGGGCATACTGCGGTCACCGGGAATCACCTCCAGGGCATCCCATCGACCTGTGCTGCCAGTCGCGTCAGAGGAACCTGGAGTTGATTCAGGTTTCTGCGGCCATTGGAAAGCTTGCAGCGTTTCCGTGGATGACTTGTGCGCCGGTTCTATTAACTGGATGGCTTCCATTCTCACTCCGGCATGACCGCAGGGATCACAGCTCCAGGAACTCCGGGATGTTGGCGGCCATCCACGCCCGCAATTGTTGCACATCTGCATCCGTGGCACTCAGGTAGGTGCCACGGGATCGCGGATTCATACTGAGGAAGCCGGTCGCCAGACCCTGCAGATGATCGTAGGCCGAATCGGCATACCCCTTTTCAGTGAAAGGCCTCAAGCCCTCTTCGTTGAGCCGTCCCAGCATATCCGTCCACGGCTTCAGCTCCTCCCATGACTGCTGCTGCAGCAAGTCGAACATGTGCAGGATGACGCGCGGATTGGCGTAGACCAGCGCACTGGCACAGCCGATGGCTCCACACGGCCCCAGGCTCGACCACAGCTCCTCGCCCACCCAGACGTTGACGAATTCGCTCAGCTGCCGGCATCCTTCAGGCGTACAGCCGATGGTGTTGGAATTCGACTTCACGGCGTAATAGCAGCCGGTAACCTCGAAGACGGCGCGGTGCTGCTCCAGGGTGAGGGCCTTCTTGGCCCGCATGGTCTCGTAGATGGTCAAGGCCAGTCCGGGGCATGATCCGACGACGTCCTCGAAGAATCCGTTGATCTCCCGGTCGTCCATCTCCATCCAGAACGGCAGGGCGACCTGCACGGCATCGGCGCCGAGCTCGGCGGCATACGCGGCCCGGCGCTGAGCTCCCAGCGTGTAGGTGGACGTGATGCCGATCATGACAGGCGTGCCGTGATTCCTGCACACCTCTACCGTGACCCGGGCGATCTGCTTCCACTCGTCCAGTTCCATGGCGTAGAATTCGCCCGTGGTGCCAGCCGTGTAGACGCCGGGCACGCCGGTTTTGCATGCCCGCTCCAGGTCGGTGCGGTAGGCCTTTTCGTCAAAACCCAGATTCTCATCCCAGGCGACGGGCAGTCCGGCCCAGGGTCCCTTCAGATCATCGCGCGTGAGCATTAACCATACTCCAGCTTAACGGGTGGATGTGGAACGATACGGCGAGGCTGACCGCTCGACAACTCACCGGCCCGCATCCATTGGTTGGCGACGACAGGACGCACATGGAATGACCTCATCATCCCCACCCGGTATCGATCAACTCGTCGACGACTTTACGCCGGAGAACGGCGCTACCTGGATGGTGCCGGGAGCCACAAGCGGCGTTGCGCCCCCGACCCGGTCGGGGAGTACGACGACGGCATCCAGCTGGAAAATCCGCAGGGGCGACATCATCGTCTTCCACGGCGCCACGTGGCACGCCAGCGGCGCCAATCGCACGGAGCGGGGACGCATGATCCTGTGGGGTTCTTCTGCCGCGCTCCTGCGAAACCGCAGCAGGACGGATTCAGGCTGGCGCAGCCCGAAGTCATCGCGCGCGCCGGACAAGCGGCTGTCGGGGTTCGGTTCGCAGTCCGGCTTGCGGACGTAAGTAGCGCTACTGCGAGCCGCTGCTCAGATCGGCGCAGACGAGCTCCTCGTCGTTGCGGGCGAAGACGTGGCCATAAGCGAAGGCCGGGTGGGACCACACGACCCCGTCGCGCTGGTTGAGCTGGTCGCGAGTCGGATCGATCAGGTGTGCGGCACTGTGCACGACCGCGCCCTGAGGGGTGAGGCTGGTGATCATAAGCTCGCCGCGTTCGTTGAGGATCCACACGCGGTCGCCGTTGCGCACGAGATGGGCCGTCGCCCAGCGCGCCCTGGGGACGATCTCGAGATTCGCCCACACCCGATCACCAGTGGCGGCGTCGAGAGCCCGGAACTCTCCGTAACTGTCGACTCCGTAGATGTGGTCGTCGATGATGAGTGGAGTTGTGATGGTCGAGTGGAGCGCGTCCGTCTCGAGTTCGGAAGGCCCGCTGCGGCGCCAGAGCTCCTCCACGTCGAGGCGATCGGGCAGCAGCCGCAGCATCAGCGACCCGTCGAAGAAGCTGGTGACGAAGAGCCTGTCCCCTTCGATGGCGGGGGACGCGATCGAGATGACCATCTGCTTCGGGGGATGGGGGTGCTTCCAGTGCATGTGCCCGGTGGCCGGGTCGAGTCCGACGACGTGGTCACCCGTCCAGCACACGAGGATCTGCTTGCCGTCTTGCTCGACGAGCACAGGAGTGGAGTAGGAGGCCTGGTCGTCGAGCGCCTTCCAGCGCTCCTCGCCGGTGCGGAGATCGAAAGCGACGAGGCAGGCGGAGACGCCGCCGATCTGCACGATCACCAGGTCCCCGACGACGACGGGCGAGGCGGCGATGCCCCAGATCGGCATGCGAATCTGGTATTCCTCCAGCAGATCCCGGCGCCATATCACTCGACCGGACCTGGCATCGAGGCAGTGCAGGTCGCCCATCGTACCCAGGGCATAGGCCAGTCCGTCACTCACCGCCACGCAGGCACGCGGGCCGGCGATAAAGTCGACATTGCGGTATTCGCGCTCGTACTCGTGCGACCACATCCGCTCTCCCGTCTGCCACGCGAAGCAGTGGATACGCTCGATCTGCTGCGGTTTGGCGACGCGATCCATGACGAAGACACGTCCGTCCGCCACAGTGGGCCCGCTGTAGCCGCTGGAGATGGTGGCCCGCCAGCGCAGGGGGATGGTCCCTTCGGGCAGCTCGCTAATGACGCCTTCCTCAGGCCAGACGCCATCCCCCGCCGGGCCTCGCCATTGGGACCACTCCGCGGCCGTCGTCATGGTCGCGGCCAGCGCCAGCGCCAGCCCCGCCATTGTCGTCTGGCTGGTCATATTATAGTCCTCAAATGGATGCTATCTCCTCATTGCCAGGCCGTTGCTTGAGCCGCCGCTGAATAACGCCTTACCTCCCGATGCATTCAACCCGTGCCCTACCGGAGAGCACCCCATGGACATGCTCGAACGCTACGTGGCCATCGACGACAAGTACGCCTGGCCCAATCTCACTCATGCCGACAGCAGCATCGTCGCCGCTTGTGGACGGGAGCTTCGCGTGAAGCCCGGCGAGGTCCCAGAGCAGCTCGTCGAGCAGCGCCAGCGGTGCTGTCGAGGGCATGTGGAAGTAGCGCTGGCCATCCACATCTTGTGCCACATGTATTCCCGGTTGAGCGCATCAACGCCGACGAGTTCGGGCTCCACTGCAGCTGAACGTGCGCGCCCCCCACTCGAGGTGCTCCCATCCCATTGCGAATGTGCGGACGCGGAGCAGACACATGCAGGCGGGCCTCGCCTCACCGCATCGGCTATTCCCGGATCCACTCCTCACATCCGCGGAACGGGATATGCTCCCCCGCCACGTACCTGGGTCGAGGCTGGTAGCGGTTTACTCCTTCGACCGGTTCGCCGCGAAACAGAAACGCGCACGGCCAGCGCTCGTTGGTGATACGCGTCGTCGGCGGCATGTACTGGATTGAGCCGCCGCGCCGCCATTCTCCGCTCGTGTTGGCATCCGAGGCGTGCAGCGTCAGCGGATGGTGCAGGGAGACGTCGCCCGCCTCGAGCTCCACGTGCACGGCACGGCTCTCGTCGACCAGATCGGGGTCCGTCGCCAGCGACAGCAGGCCGGGGGTGTCCCTCGACGTCAGGTGGGTGAGCATGCCCTGCCGGTGCGAGCCCGGGATCACCTGCACGCAACCATTCTCACGCGTTGATCGGGTCGCGGCAAACCACACGGTGACGACCTCCATGGGCTCGAGCGGCCAGTAGCGGCCGTCCTGATGCCAGCACACCTCGAGACCGTCGACGGGAGGCTTGGCGATGTAGTCGGCGGCGAAGAAGGCGATGTCGGGGCCGACCAGGGGTTCGACGAGGTCGAGCAGCTGCCCCTCGCTCAAGAACCGCACCCAGAACGCGTCGTCGACGATGAATTGATGCCCCAGACGTTCGGGCCGGCGATCGGGATGGCGCTCGATCAGCCAGTCGATGTGCCGGTTGATCTCTTTGACCAGATAGGGTTCGAGCACCTCGCGGACGATGACGGCGCCGTCGGCGTCGTACGCCTCTTTCATGCCGCTCAGGTTGTCGAGTCTGAACTCACTGACCATGGGTGCCTCGCCGCGCCGAGGTTACAACCGGTAAGCGAACAGCTTCGCCTGGAACAACCTCACCCGGATCGCCGCCATCTCGCCCACTCTCGAGATCTCGCTGTTCCCCTTCCAGGTGACGACCCGGTCTTCCTCGTCACCCGTCAGACGGTCGCACTCGTCGAACGAGAAGCCCACGAGCGGATTTGCGTCCGGGCACAGCATGGTCGGCACTCGGGACATGAGCTCCACCTGGATCCATCCGCCCGGGGCGCAGCGGTAGTTCAGGCGCAGCTCGTCTTCGAGTCGGAACACGGTCGGAATGGTGAAGCGCCCTTCGGAGTCGGCCTCCACACCGCACAGCCGGTGCGGCCGCCAGCGCGCCCAGCGATGCTGCATCGGCATCTGGTTCGGGAAATATCGGGCCTGATACTCCTCTTCCACCGTGTGCAGAATCGAGTTGCCCTGATAGGGCACGGCCCAGTGGCCGTCGGGTAGCTCTACCAGACCCTGTCGCCAGACGTGGATCTGGCCGTCTTCGCCGCTTCCGGACGGGCCGAGGCGGGCGATGGGACGGCGCTCGGGCCGCGTCCAGACCACGCCGTCGCGGCTGAAGGCGATCTGCATGTCGACGTCGTCGGTCACCCCGTGGAAGACGGGCAGGAACATGCCGTGCAGCTCATGCCGCCCCGGGAAGGGGAAATAGCAGGCTCCGTAAAAGGAGATATCCAGCGGGTCCTGGGCGTCGGGGTGCACCAGGAGCTTGGCCGCCGGCCAGTGGCGGAAGTCCTTCGTCCGTGTCAGTCCCACGGCGCGGCGCACGACTTCCGTCTCGGGCATGCTCGTTCCCAGAGCCTTGGGCTCGACCGCGGCGCAGCCCTGCGGTTGTATGTAGGCGAAGTAATCCCCGTTGTCGGCGTCGTAGTTGAGCGCCATGCCGCCGTTCACGGAGTAATTGCCGAGCGGCTCTTCGATCTCCGTCCAGCGGTAGCGATCCGGAGAGACGTGGCCGATCAGCGCCCCTTTCAACACGACCTTGCGGCCGCTGTACGCCTCTCCCTCGTAGTGCTCGGCGCGCCAGCAAGGGTCAGCTTCATCGTGCGGGACCTCCTCGCCGGTGTCGCGGTCGAGCCAGAATCCCTTTGCGCTCAGAGCCTTGTAGCGTTCGGCGGGCAGCGCTGAGGGATCGTCCAATATGGCGCCGGGGATTGCCTCCTTCAGGATGTTGTTATCCGTGGACCCGTTGAACTCGGTCTCGCCCACGACCGGCCGCTCCCAGTTGTAGCCATCGTCGCTGACGGCGTAGCAGCTGCTGTTGCCGACGTCGTAGAACATGTGCATCAGGCCATCTGCGTACCAGAAGTTGGAGGGCCCCATGTGGCCTTCCTGCTCCCAATCCTTCTCGCGATGCAGGAACGGCTCCGACTTGTCTGCCTCCTCCACCCGCAACTGCACACCCACCGGGCC
>PBRM01000215.1 GCA_002725915.1 Gemmatimonadota bacterium | reverse complement strand
ACCTCCGGCGCCGAGGTGAAGACCGGCGCCGTCAGGTCGATCTCCGGATCGGTGGTGAAGACCGCAGTGCCGCTCTCGGTGGCGCCGTTGCCCACCGCGTCGGTAGAGGCCACCAGGTAGCTGTAGGTCATACCGTGGTCGAGGTTGGCGAGCATAAGCTTGTGGGCGGTCCTCTTCTCTCCCGCACTGGCGAAGTCGTCGTCCACCGTGTCGAGACCGAAGCGGACCTCGCTGTTGGCGGGCTCGTCCGTCGTCCATTCGACGATGGCGGTGTCGTGGGTCTTCGACGACACCGTAGGTCCGGTCAGAATCACCGGGAACTGGGTGTCGGGAACGTTGCTGGTGGTGAAGCTGCCGGCGCCTCCCCGCGGTTGCAGCACCAGCGTTGGCTTGCCGGCGGCCACGTTGCGCTCGAAGCTGGCGGTGCGTCCGTTGGTGGCCGTCGCGACGATGCCGAATTCGTACGGGGTCGCTCGCTGCAGGCCGCCAATGGTGATGTTGTGTTCCTGAGCCAGTCGCAGGTTGCCGTCCCGGGTTTGATCGGGGACCTCGAACTCGTCGGCCGTGCCGTAGGTGCCGTTCAGCGTGCCGAAGAAGACCGTGGCCCGGGTGTCCACGTCGGTGACGAAGCGCACGACCGCGAGGATGTCGCGGGTGTCAACGGCAGGACCCACGATGATGAGCGGCGGCAGGGTGTCCGCCGCCGCGGAGGTGGTGAGCATGTGATCGCGGCTCCACTGCTCGTTCTGCCGAAAATCCGTAGTCAGGACATCGCCGTCGGGCGTCGCCAGCGTGATGCGGTAGCGATATCGCGTGGAAGGCTCGAGGTCGGAGAGGGTGATGCTGTGGGCGTTGAGGATGCCCCGCGAGGTCTCCGCAAACAGGTAGAGCGCTTCCTCCCCCACGTCGCCGACCGGCACTACGCCGTAGTCGATGCGGGCCTCGGCAATCTGGTTGAGGCGGAAATTGACAACGGCGCTCTCGACGCTGACTACTACCGCGGGCGGACCGAGAAGGCGCAGGGGCTGCCGCTGCAGCCGGGTGCGAAAGATGCCGGTGTCCGATGCGGTCGCCTCCTCCTCCGTCATCAGGCCCTGTGCGATCAGGTCGTCGATGCCCACCAGTCGCGACGTGGCGATGAAATCGTACGCCGTACCGGGCTCGAGCCCCGCCAGGGCAGCGAGGTGAAAAAGCGAGCCTCCCTCATTCAGGCTGACCTCTCCCAGTTCGACGCCCTGAAAGGACACGCGGAAGCTGGTGTCGGCAGGGCGGTTGGTGAACCAGTTGGAGGTCACGCTCGTGGCAGTGGTCTGCGCGTCGAAGTCCGATCCCATGGCGGGGCGCAAGTCAGGGGCGGCGCGAGTGCGGAAGGTTCCCGACTGCAGTCCGCTCGGCTCGCCTTGGAGCGTAACCGAGCGGATCTCGAATTCGTACCGTGTGTCCGGCGCCAGACCCTCTGCTGCGACCAGGTGTCTGCGAGTGCGCAAGTCCCGACCCAGCGCGGTCACGGAATCTACAAAGCCGGCCGAATAGGGTGGGCCAAGACCGCCGTCAACGAGGGCGGCTGTGAAGGCGGCGGTTTCACCCTCTGCCGCGTCGATTCCCGCATCCAGCAGGAGGAGGGCGCCCAGCCGCACCTCGGCGGCCGCGCTCTGCGCCAGCGGACTGACCGCGGTCTGCCACTCCGATGCCCCCGAGATCCGATAGCGGAGGGTGTCGTCGATGCCTGCGAACCGGCTCTGCCAGGTGAGCGTGACCCCGTCGTGACGGCGCTTGACGTCGACGTTGAAGATTCTGTTGACAAACCGCCGCACCAGTCTGACGCCCATTACTCCATCGGCAAAGGTTAGTTCGTCGACATCGTCAGATGAGGTAGCGACAAGAACGCTGACGATGGAGAGGAAGCGCTCCTCCTCCTCCCCCACCTCCTGGAGCACGCGGAAGGTAACCGTGGTTACGACACCGGCCCCCGAGGTCTCGGACGCTCCCTGCAGAACGGCGCCGCCGCCCCCGGCAATCGCGAAGCCGCCACCATCGTCGACGGGGCTCTCGGCAAAGAACAGCATGCCCGCGGGGTGGTCGCCAGCGAAGGCGCCGACGAATTCGAAGAACTCGGTTTGGTACCGACACAGGACCCGGACCTGTCGCACTTCCACCGTGCCCGCTACGCGAATGCCGATGCCGATTTCGTCGCCCACCTGCGGATTGGTTATTTGAGCAGGTCCTTCGACAGAGGCGGTGAATCCAGCGTTGGTACCGGGGAAAGCCGGGGTCGTCACCAGGAGCATGGCCGCCGCCCACCCCCACAGGAGACATCGCCTGCGGATTCCCTCGCTAGTGGGTGGACGTTGATAGTTGGAGGCCCGCGGACCGACGGCCGACAGGCCGGGTGGTAATCCCTCTGTCATGAGCAAGATCCTTTCTTCAGACCACAACCGCGCACCGGTTCCAGAGTATACGGGGGGCGCGCAGGAGTCACAACAGCGGGAACGGAGTGCCCGAGCTTCACCCCGACTTGATGAAGACGATGCCGGCGGTGATGGCGCCGATGCCCAGGGCCTTCCACAGATCGAGCCGTTCCTTGAGCACGAGGATGCCGAGGACGGCGCCGATGACGACGGCCACCTCTCTCAGGGCGATTACGTAGCTCACCGGTGCGAGCTGGTAGGCGAAGAGGATGGCCATGTAGGTGACGGAACAGCCTACGCCGATGATGACCGCGTAGACCCAGTAGCGGCGCCCTGTCTGCAGGATCTCCCCTCCGTGCCAGCGCCGCGCGAAGGGCCACAGGAAGAGGCCGCACTGGACGTATATGAGCCAGATGTAGACGGTGGGATGAACGAGAGAGACACCGATCTTGTCGACGATGGAATAGGCGGGGATGGTGAGGCCTACGCTGAGGGCGAGTCGGATTCCGCCGCCGCGTCGGCTGTACGCGGGGACACCCATCACCAGGATTCCGGCGAACACGAGGCCGATGCCGGCAAGGCCGGCGAACGAGATCTCCTCCGAGAGCAGCAGCCAGGCCATCAGCGCGGTGGTGCCGATGCCGGAGCCGCGGGCGAGCGGGTAGACGACGGAGATTTCTTCGCGTCTGTAGGCGCGCGCAAGAAGGATGAAGTAGAGGGCGTGGATGAGGCCGGTGGCGACGACGCAGGCGACCGCAAGGGGGGAGATAGCGGGCCAGTTTTCTGTCCGCAGGCTGATAGCGATGACGAAGGGCGTCAACACGGCTGTCCCCGCCCAGGTGCTCAGCCAGACGACCTGGAAGTTGCCCGACACCCAGCGGGTGGCGAAGTTCCAGCCCGCATGACCGAAGGCCGCCAGCAGCACGAGGACGAAGACGTCCGTGCTCACGTAATCCCAGCGCTGCCGTCGGCGTTGTCATCGGCGGTGTAGTGGAGTGCCAGCCACACCGTCTGCCCATGCGGATCGGTCCACTCGACGCGGTGGCGCACATGGGCTGGTATGTGAACAAAATCACCGGGGTTCATCTCGACGATCCGCTCCTGCCCGGCGAAGGAGAGCCCGGCTCTTCCCTGCAGGATCAGCACCCACTCATCTCGCTCCTGGTCGTACCACTCGCCGGCGGGGGTCGCGTGAGCGTAGGAGGTGATGCGCTCGAGGTTGAGGTGATCGGTCTCGAGCAAGGGGAGAGACGACTCGGAGCCTTCCCGGGAATCTCCCCCCGAGGCAAGCGGGGGGGCGGACAGGATATTGCGAACCGCTATCCTTCCAGACCGGTCAGTTCCCCGCACTGGTGCTCCTGGCCGGTGGCAGACGCAGACAGAGTCGGCTCAGGAGGCGGTCCCTGCGCTTCACATACATTTTCAGGACTCGTCAACGTCTACGACGTCGCTGGCGTAACCGAACAGGGCTGGGCTCCCACCGGTGTGGAGGAAGAGGACGGGGCGATCCGGGTCCAGACCGCCGTTGCGGATATCGGCGAAAAGCCCGGCCATCGCCTTGCTGGTGTAGACCGGGTCGAGCAGGAGGCCTTCGCTGCGGGCGACGGTGGCGAGTGCCTCCAGCC
Organism: Gemmatimonadota bacterium; assembly: GCA_002725915.1. Taxonomy (GTDB): domain Bacteria; phylum Latescibacterota; class UBA2968; order UBA8231; family UBA8231. The sequence continues at coordinate 7,276 of PBRM01000215.1, read as the reverse complement.
CGGCTGCGGTCGGTATGCCGTAGCGGTCTCCGACGAAGCTCTTGTCGTTGTCGAAGTCGACGGCCGACATGCGGATGTCGAGGCCGATGCGCTCCGCACCCTGGTTGGCGATGCGGGCCATCTCGACGGAGCGTTCGGGGCCGCCGGGGGAGGGGCTGAAGCAACGGACGTGGATCGGGCTCGCCAGGTACGCCAGTCCCAGGACTACGCCGCTCTGGGTCGTGTCCAACGCACAGGCGTACAGGTGGGAGGGTTCGATGGACAGCTCCCGGCACTGGCGCACGATTTCCAGCGCTACTTCGGCGTAGGCGAGAGCGTCCAGATCGTCGATGTCGACCAGACGCGGCTGGTAGACCCGACGGCCCTGCGAGCGCAGCTCGTCGATGCGGGCCGCAATCTCCCGCTTCTGCACGTTGGGATCTTCCAGCACCGTGACCTTCGCTCCGAACATGCGCATGAGCAGGTGGTTCCCCTGTACCTCCTCGCGGTCGATCGGCCGCACGGGCCGGAGGATCAGGTGGAGCTCGAGGCCCAGCCGGGCACAGGCAGCCGATATCTGCCGGCAATAGTTGGACTGCACCGCCGCCCCGGTGACGATGACCTCCGCTCCCTGGTCGCGGGCATGGGCGAGGGAGAACTCGAGCATGCGGGTTTTGTTGCCGCCGAAAGCCAGTCCGGTGAGGTCGTCGCGCTTGACGTACAGCGGTGGCCCGCCCAGGAGTTCGCTGAGGCGGGGCAGCGGCTCCAGCGGCGTCGGCTTTACCGAGACCAGCGGCACTCGCGGCAGCGAGGCGAGAGCGGCTTCCAGCTTCGCCTCCCTCGCGTGCGCCACCGAGACGTCGGCGACCCCCGGCCTGGTGTCGTTGTCAGGATTCACGGGTCAACCTCCTTTACGCCATCCTCGAGGCGGAAGCTTTGGCAGAGGACACCGTCGGTGACACTCCTCCATGACTCCCACCTGCACGCGAACCTGGCGGGGGGTGATGTCCAGCGGCGCACCCTTGCGCAGAACCTTGAAAAGGTGGTCGTAGAACCTCTTCGACATGAAGGAGAACCGGTCTCGTTGCGCCTCGTTCGGACTCCAGGTGCGCTCGGTGAAGGTCAGATTCTCGCGGCAGTAGCTGGGTCCGGGCAGCGGCGCTCGAATCAGCTTCTGCCCGGGCGCCTTCTTCGGATCGAAGTAGCGCCAGCGCAGGCCGCCGCCGCCGCCGCTCAAGCCACCGTGGGTTCCGTTGACGATGTAGGTGTCGCCCGAGTAGGCGCAGCAGGAGGAGATCTCCAGGTCGATGGTGGGGGCGTTCCGGCGCTGAAGAATCGCCCTGAAATCATCCTCGGCGTCTCCATAGGTATTGGCCCGGCCCATGTGGCAGAAGGCGACCTTCGGCTGACGGAAACCCATCAGACAGACGGCCTGGTCGACGAAGTGGGGGCCGGTGTTGAGCAGATTGCCGCCGCGGAATTCCTGCAGTGTCTGCCAGTCCCAGCGGCGGGCGAAGCCGTTGGCGGAGATTTTGATCTGCACGATCTCTCCCAGAACGCCCGAGTCGATGACCTGGAGAATCTTCTGGAAGTCCGGACTGTATCGGGATTGTTGGAAGGGGGCGAGGATGCGGCGCGCTGCTCGGGCGGCGTCGATGACGCGGTCGACATCGGCCACCTTCCAGGCCAGCGGCTTTTCGCAGACGACATGATGACCGGCGCTCAAGGCTTCGGCCGTGACTGCGGGGTGCAGGTGGCTGGGAAGCGAATTGACCACCAGGTCAATGTCGTCGCGAGCCAGCAGCTGGCGGTAGTCGCGATAAGTGTCACACCCGAGCTCGGACTCGGCGCGGGTGCGCCGCTCGCGCAGGAGATCGGAGATGGCCGCGATCCGGTAGTGGCGGGGAGACCGGGTGAAAAAACGAGCGTGGATGTCCAGGCCGCTGCGCCCCTGTCCCAGGATGCCGACGCGGATGGGTCCAGCGGTTGTCGCGCCACGGACACTCCGGCCCCCGCGCTTTGCACTGCTCGCCCTCGGTTTCACGCTCGCCTTCTTCTTCTTCGTCCCCAACGGACCTTTCACAGCCATGGTACCTCGCAGATGGAATCGGGTGGTCGAAGTTTCATGAGGATAAAGCACCGCGCCGGGGTTATTTATACAAAGGCTCGCCACGTGTCAAGGAGAGTGGGGAGAGCGTGTTGGCGGTTGCTCTCGCGCTCGCCATGGCACCTGGCCGGTCTTTCGCACCACAGCGGGCTTTGCCTTATCTTGCTGCCGAAGGTAATCGGTGAGGCGAGATGGCACACGCGCGGCTCAGTGATCTCATGACCGGCCCAGGGCGATCCGGTGCGGGCAGGCCGATTTTTCCTGGCGTGCGCTCTCGAACGCCCTGGCGGGTTTTTGATGTCGTTCACCTGGAGCGGGGAGAGGCTTTCGAGCCGGTCGCGGCGGCGGGAGGAAGCGATGAGGGGTTCCTGGTTTTGCGGGGGTGCATAGAGGTGGGAGCCGCCGCCGACGCGACGCGCGTGGAGGAAGTGTCGGTGGCCCGCCGCACCGGGGCAAATCACCGAGCGTGCAACTGCGGGGACTCTCAGGCGCGGTTCATCTTTGTCCGCGTAGACTCCGGCGAGGCGGATTGTGGGAAGGCCGAGAGCGTAACCGTGGAAGCTGTTGTCCGGGAGAAGCTAACCTGGCGGCCCGCCATCCACGGTGGCGCCGGCCGTATGGCCACCAGGCACATCTGGGGGTCGGACGACTTCACCAGCGCCTGGACCTTTCTCGATCACGCCGTGCTGGCGGCCGACAGCTCGGTGGGCTATCACTACCACGACGGCCTGGAGGAGTGTTTCGTCGTCCTCAGCGGCGGCGGGTACATGACCATCAACGGGCACACATTTGAAGTGGGGCCAGGATCGGTCACCTTGCAGGGGATCGGCGAGGGACACGGCATCTACAACCCGTACGGCGAGGAGTTGGATTTTCTCCGCATCGCCGTGGGCGTGCCCGGAGTGGATTTCACCACCATCGATCTGGACGACGACCTGGCGGCGTGGCAGCCGTCTTGACCGGGGAAGGGAAAACGCCCGTGACTGGGGACGACACATACCAAGAAGTCGAGACGGCTCGGCGCATGGCCGGGGCTGCCCAGACCTTGCTGGCTTCACTCGATTCGACTCAGCGGGCGAAGGCGACGCGGGTCTTCGATAACGACGACGAGCGCACCGACTGGCACTACATACCTCGAGATCGGATCGGGCTGCCGATCAAGGAGATGGACGGCAGCCAGCGAGCGCTGGCGCACGAGCTGGTGGCTTCCGGTCTCAGCTCGCGGGCGCACGATCGGGCCAGGAAGATTATGGGTCTGGAGAAGGTCCTGGCGCAGATCGAGGGAGACGGGCGGCGCTTCGATCGCGATGAGGAGCTCTACTACCTCAGCATTTTTGGCGATCCCTGCGACGAAGAGAAGGTCTGGTTCTGGCGTTTCGAGGGGCATCACATCTCCCTCAACAACACCATCGTGGCCGGGCGTCTGGTATCGGCGACGCCGGTGTTTCTCGGGGCCAATCCCGCCCAGGTGCGCCACGGAGAGATGGAGGGGCTGAGGGCGTTGAAGGAAGAGGAGGAGATGGCGCGGGCGCTGCTTGCGGACCTGGACGGCGAACAGCGGGCCCAGGCCATCATCGCCGACGAGGCGCCTGCCGACATCCTCACCGGGCATGCGGCCTACGTCAGAGATCAGGTACTAGCGGCCGGACTGGCATCGGGCGACATGAGCGCGGGGCAGCGGGAGATGTTGAAGGAGCTGGCGGCGGTCTACGTGGGGCGCCTTCCCGATGCGGTCGCGGAGAGGCAGATGGAAAAGCTGGCCGGGGGGCCCCTGGACAGCGCCCACTTCGCCTGGGCCGGCGCTCAAGAGCGCGGAAAGGGACACTACTACCGCGTCCAGGGTTCTTCGTTCCTGGCCGAATACGACAACACGCAGAACGACGCCAACCACATTCACGCGGTGTGGCGCGACCTGGAGAACGACTTCGGCGAGGACCTGCTCAGGCGACACTATCGCACCGATCATCGCTAGTCACCGGGAGCCTGTGTCAGATTTTCGCCACGACCATCCCGCTCCTGCATCCGACCTCCAGACCGCCCTCTATCACCAGCTCCATCTGACCTATGACCCCCACGCTTTCGACAGCTGGCGGGTCTGGGCGGGGAATCTCTCCATCGACATAGACGGGCACCGCTTCGACTCGCTTGCCCGAGCCTACCTGGAAGCTGAGCGGCCCTCGGTTGTTGCCCGCGTGGAAGTCGAGCTGTTCGTCGCCGCCGTGGATCCGATGCAGATCCGGTCTGGCGATGTGGCCGTGCGCGGGGTGTGGAGGGAGGCCAACGACCCCCGTCTGCTGAGGAGCCCGGACGCCGATGGCCTCTGTGAGACCGCTGGCCACTTCGAGTCCAATGGCTGCTGCGGGTCCGATGGCGTAGCCATGGAGCTGCTGACCGACTCAGAAGGTCGGCCTCTGCTGACCGAGAACAACAACCTCCGTTTCCAGTCCGTACCTTTTCGGCTGGAGCGCCCCGGCGCTTTCACCTGCACCGTGCAGTTCTCCGCCGACCGGCTGCCGGACGGATCCGCGGAGAAACGCTGGCTCTCCGTCGATCAGATTGCCGAAACCCCGGACCTCGTCATCGTCGTCAGCCCGGCGTGGGTGGCGGACTGCCCATCGGTGCTGGAGGTCTGCGTGCGCAAGACCGGCGCCAGTCTCGGGCCGGGTGGGCGCTTTCGCAGCGGTCGTTTCAACGCCGTCACCGACCAGCTGGAGCGGCTGCCGGGGCGGGTGCTCTACCTGCTCCCCTTCTTCAAGCCCGGCTTCCATGACCTGCATACCGGCGCCGACGTGCGCAAGGGCAATCTGGGATCTCCCTACGCCGTCGCTGACTTCTTCACCATAGACGAGGAGCTCGCCACCCCCCCGGAGCAGGCGGATCTCGCCGCGCTGGTGGAGGCGGACCTCCTGCGCCCCGCCGACGTGGAGGAGCTGTGGGGCCGCGTCCCGCCCTCGCCCAGGGGCACCGACGGGCAGGGGGGTGGCCGCGCTCCGGGCACCGATCGGAAAGGGCCCTCTCTGGAGGAGCTGGTGAGCGACGGGGCGCCGCGGGCGGCTGCCCGATGGGGGAGGGAACGTCTGTTGCAGCTGGTCGGTCGGGGGGAGCTGAGAGCCCTGACTCGACGGGCTCATGAGCTCGGGAAGCGCGTCATCTTCGACCTCGTGCTGATGCAGACAAGTCGCGACCACCCTCTCGTCGGCCAGCATCCGGAGTGGTATGTGCGCGGCGAGGACGGTCGTCCCAGCATCCACCGCATCGCCTGGCTGGAGTATTCGGACGTCGCTCTCCTCGACCTGCCCGACAACCGGCCCCTTCAGGATTATCTACTCGAGATCGCCCCCTACTGGATCCAGCGCTGCGGTCTGGACGGGGTCCGCATCGATGCCAGTCAGACGGTCGACCGCCCTTTCCTGATGCGGATCAAGAATCGGATCAACGCGGTCAGGGAGGACGCACTGGTGCTGGGGGAGACCTTGTGCCCGATCGAAGAGGCCGTGGACGTTCCGGTGGACATGGTCTACGCGCTCATGGTCGACCACCACCGGGACTCGGAACGGGCGGCTCCCATCGTCGACCTGCTCGAGGAGATGAACGCCCGCTTCGCGGCCGGCACGGTCGCCCTCGCCTACTTCGAGAATCACGACAGTCCACGGGCGACGCAGGTCTGGCACGCGCGCTTCGCGGCAGTACTGTCGCAATCCGACGCAGTCCGCCAGTACTGGTGCGGATTGGCGCGCCAGCTAGCGGAGGCGACGGTGCCAGCGGACGGTTCGCCGCTAGCGGCTTCCTCCCTCTCCACGCCAGGGGAAGATCTCGACGCCGCGGCGGTGCTCATGTCCCTGCTGAAGAATCTGCAGGCCTCCATCATCAATGCCACGGCCGGCACCTGTGCGGTGGGGCGGGTGGCGCCGGTTCGTGGCCCCACGGCCGCCAGCGCGCCGGTCGAGACCTCGACGGGGACGAACCTGGCCTACGGGGTGGAGATGGGCAGCGACTGGGGCGAGTGCAGGCGCACCGATTTCGAGAGCGAAACGCTGCTCGACGAAACTCTTAGGGAGCGCGAGCCCAACACCCGTCTGGTGCGCGCCTACGCCGGGCTGGAAAGGCGGATCTCGGAGTGGCCGGAGATTCGTCGTGGCCGCGTCTACTTCCACCGAAACGAGCCCTCCGGTGGGGGGTACGACCGCATCCTGGCGTACACCCGCTACGACGCCGATGGCGCCGTGCTGGCGTTACACAACCTGGATTGCCGCGAGGCCCATACCATTGACTGCGGCTTCGAATACCTGTCTCGACAGCTGCGGATGGTGTTTCCGCTGTTCGACAGCTACGAGGCGTTCGGCCTCGTCGTGGCAGGGGAGGCGACGACGGCAGCGGCGACGGTGGCGCATGGCTCGGTTGAGGGGGAGCTTAGCCTCTCCCTGGGGCCTCTGCAGTCGCGCGTATTGAGACTCCTGTAACTTGCCAGGTCGGGGCGCGGTCGGTAGCTTTTGCCGTTCACATAAAACCTAGGAGAACAGCATGTCGACAATGCAAGCGCTCGGTTCCCTGCTCGTGGGCCTGTCCGTTGCCGCCTGTGCCGAAACGGCGACCGAGACCGACACACCCGTCAAGTTAGAGACCGAAAACGACAAACTGTGTTATAGCCTGGGACAGGGGATGGCGGGGCAGTTTCGCCTGACCGGGTTGTTTACCGAAGCGGAGGCGAAGATCGTCGTCCAGGGGCTGGAGGACGCCCTCGTCGGGCGAGAGTCCGCCGTGGTGCTGGAAGAGTACCTGCCCAAGCTCACCGATTTTCTCAAGGAACGAGCAAAAAAGCTCGGCGAGAGGCATAAGCTCGAAGGAGATGCCTTTATCGAGAAGGCGGCGGCCGAAGAGGGAGCAGTGCGGACGGCGTCGGGTCTGGTCTACCAGGAGCTGGTCGCGGGTACCGGCGCCCAGCCCAGGGCCACTGACACGGTTACCGTCCACTACACTGGCAGTCTCATCGACGGCGAGGTCTTCGACAGTTCCATACCTCGCGGCGAGCCCTCTAGCTTCGGTCTGGACGCGGTAATCGCGGGGTGGACGGAGGGCATTCAGCTGATGAAGGTGGGGGGCAAAGCCCGACTGGTGATTCCCGCAGACCTGGCCTACGGTGCCGGGGGAAGACCGGGCATCCCGCCCAACGCCACTCTTGACTTCGAGGTT
>PBRM01000214.1 GCA_002725915.1 Gemmatimonadota bacterium | reverse complement strand
TTGCGTAAATCAGGAGACGTCACTCTCATTCGTTCATGAGATGCCGGCGAAATTCAGGATCCACATTATGAAGTACACCAGTTCGCTACCACCATCAGTCACAAGGGAGATTGCGCAGTGAGCGATGACAGCATCTTGAACACCGCCGTGATCGGCTGCGGCGGTCACGCCAGGCACCATTTCGGCATGATCGCCGACGAGCCCCGGCTGCACCTGGTCGCCGCCGCCGATATCGACGCGACGCGGCTCGAGCAGGCCAAGACCCAACACCGCCCCGATCGGACCTTCGCCGATTACCGGGAGATGCTGGACCAGTGCGATCTGGACCTGGTCTACGTAGTCACCATGCCCGGGCATCTGCTACCCATCGTTCTGGACTGCATGGCGCGACACCTCCATGTCTCGGTGGAGAAGTCGCCTGGCATGACGTCCGCGGAGACCGAGCAGATGGCGACGGCTGGGCGCGAGAGCCGCGGCAAGGCGATAGTCTCCTTCAACAGGCGCTACTTCCCGGAGGTGCTGGCGGTCCGCCGCCTGGTGCAGGAGCGAGGCGGTGCGGTCCACTGCTCCGGCACCTACAACAAGACCCTGAGCCTCATCGGCACACCCGCCATGGCCGGCATCGCTCCCGACCCCGTCATCTGCGACGCCATCCACCACGTCGACCTCATCCGCTGGCTCGCCGGTCCAACCCCGGAGAGGGCGGCACGACCGGTTGCAGTGCACTCCGAGGTAGCAGACGGGGAGCGTGCGGGAAGCCACCGCCACAACGCCGTCATCCGTTTTGACACCGGCGCCATCGGCACTTTCATGAGCCATTACGGCGTCGGCTTCCGGATCCAGCGGGCGGAGGTCCACGCCGAGGATTTCTCTGCCTACCTGGACCTGACCCGCGAGCGGGCGTGCGAGCTCTACGCTGCTGAGAGAGGCGGCTCTAGCTCCGCCCTGGACGAGCCCCTGGATCTGGATGCAGTGGGCGGCCCCAATTTCAACGAGACCAGCCATTTCGCCAACTGCATCTTCGAGGACACCGAGCCCTGGTCAACGCTGGACGACGCTGTCGTCACCATGCACCTGTGCGAGGCCATCCGCAGCGGACACAAGGGGCCGCTGTGACAAGTCGATCGTGAAACTCTCCCTATCCGTCAGAGTAGCTGAGAAGTTCAGCGACAAACGGCAGACCGTCATGTCGCTGGACCAGCTGGCGGAACTGGCCGCCGCCGAGGGCTACCACGCCCTCTGCATGCGGGCCTCGCAGCTGGGCACGCACACGCCCCTCGACCAGGTGACCGAGGCTCGGCGGCAGCTGCGCGATCGCGATCTGGCGGTATCCATGGTCACCGGTGATTTCCCCATCCCCGAGAACTCGGCGGGGGGGCCGGCGGCGCTGCGGAATATCACGCCCTATCTGGACCTGGCCGAGGCTCTCGACGCCGACCTGCTTCGCGTCGCCATGAAGACGACCGACGACATCGAAGGCGCCCGGCGCGCCTCCGACGAAGCCGCCGAAAGAGGTGTGAAACTCGCCCACCAGTGCCACAACAGCAGCCTCTTCGAGGAGGTCGACAGGTCTTTAGAGGTGATTGAGCACGTGGGCCGGCCGAACTTCGGGCTCATCTACGAGCCAGCGAATCTGGAGCTGTGCGGTCAGGACTACGGCGCTGCCACCATCGAGAAGTTCGCGCCCTACATCTTCAATGTGTATCTGCAGAACCAGCGGCTAGGGCCGGAGGGGCAGAGTCTGATGAGCACGTGGTGCCGGGGCGAGGTGCCATTCGAGCAGATCCCGGTGGGAGTCGGGGGCATCGATTTTCCCGGAGTCCTGGAGTCTCTTGCCCGCGTCGGGTACGACGGATTTGTAACCGTGCATCAGGCCTCGGCAGGGCTCGGCGGTCCCGCCGAGGCGGCGGCACAGAGCGTCCGCTATTTGCGTTCCATCGCGAAATTTCAAGACAGGTGACTGGCCGCTCAGCGGATCTCCACGGCAGCATTGACTTGCGGCTTCATCGCCCCCATTCAGTGACTATATAGAGGTGACCCTCAATGGACGACTCCCTCGCCTTTGCCGGCATTCAGGAACTGGCCTCCCTCCTCAAGAAGCGGGAGATCTCCGCCGTCGAGCTCGCCCAGTACTACCTGGAGCGCATCGACCGCCTGAATCCGCAGCTCAACGCCTTCATCGCCGTGACCGCGGATCGGGCCCTGGCCTCGGCTCAGGCGGCGGAGGAGGCGATCGCCGGGGGCAACTATCTGGGTCCCCTTCAGGGCATCCCGATTGCGGTGAAGGATCTGGTGGATGTGGCCGGCATACCCACTACCGGGGGATCGGTCGTGCTCAAGGACAACGTGCCGGTCCGCGATGCCTTCGTCACGCGCCGGCTCGCCCAGGCCGGCACCGTCCTGCTGGGCAAGACTCACCTGGTGGAGTTCGCCTTCGGCGGCGTCGGTATCAACCATCACTACGGCACCCCCTGGAACCCCTGGGACAGCGAATCTCACCGCATTCCGGGTGGATCGAGCGCCGGCTCGGCCGTGGCGGTGGCCGCCGACCTGGCGCCGATGGCTATCGGCAGCGACACCGGCGGCTCGGTGCGGATACCCGCCTCCTTCTGCGGCCTCGTCGGGCTGAAGACCACCTTCGGGCGCATCAGCAACAGGGGCGTGCTGCCGCTGGACAGCCGCCTCGACTCTATCGGCCCGTTAGTCCGCTGCGTCCAGGACGCAGCCGTTCTCTACCAGTCCATGGTGGGTGCCGATCCGGAGGATCCCGATACCTGGGGGCAGCCGGCCGACGATGTGGTGGAGGAGCTGGAAGGGGATGTGGCCTGCATGCGCGTCTGTCTGCCGCGGGAGTACTTTTGGGAGGATGTGGACGCAGAGGTAGAGGCCGCGCTGAAGGCCAGCGTCCAGGTTTTCGCCGACATGGGGGTGTACGTGGACGAAATCTCGCTGGAGGAGCTCGACGACCTGGCGCAACTGCGCGCCCGGGGCAGCATGACGGCGGTCGAGACCTACCTGAACCTGGGCAAAGACCTCGAGGAGAGACTGGAACTCTTCGATCCCATCGTCTCCACTCGCATGCTGGACGGCAGGGAGATGCCCGCTCACGAGTACCTGGGCCTCAGGCGGGATCTGGAGGACCTCCGCCGTCGCGCCCAGGCGGCCCTCGGCAACGTCGATGCCCTGCTGACGCCGACCACCCCCTTTCCCGCCCTGCCCGTGGAGGAGGTCGATCAGGAGGAGGAGTACTGGCGCGTCAACGGTCTGTGCCTGCGCAATACCTCGGCGGCCAATATGCTGGGGCTGTGCGCCATCAGTCTGCCCTGCGGCTTCACACGCGGCGGACTGCCCATCGGGCTACAGCTCATCGCCCGCCCCTTTGAGGAAGCCCGACTGCTGCGGCTGGCCTTCGCTTACGAGCAAGCCACCGACTGGTCCAGCCACCACCCGGATCTGGGGGCGTTTGAGTAAAGGCTATCAGAGGGTCCGCTGAACAAGGACGGCAAGCCGCCCCGTTGCGCGCTGGGTGGAGGTTCGGGTTTGCCAAGGTTTGGACCGGTTTCTATATTCTCGCTTCTTCAGGGAAAACAACGCCCTTCCCGATTTCTGTTTCCCGCTCCCATCGTCTAGCGGTAAGGACCCAAGGTTTTCAACCTTGTAACCGGAGTTCGACTCTCCGTGGGAGCACCATATTCTGATACCACTGAGACCAGCTGGTCACGAGAAAGAGGCCCTCGATTCATCTCGAGGGCCCTTCTCTTGGGTGATAGCGAGACAGGCCCTGTCGCCGGTGCCACAGGTGCCACGGCCGGCTCAGGCCGGGGCGTTCTCCTTGAAACCGGCTACGATGATGTTGTTGTAGGGCTCGTCCGGCTCTTTGCCCACGGGGCGCATCTCAGAGTTGTGAAAGCCGAAGCGCACCGACCTTCGCCACTGGTCGGTGCGATTGACGTTGGACCAGTGGATGGTGTAGTAGCTGAAGAAGATGACGTCTCCTGCCTTTGCCTGAATCGGCACTGAGTCGACCCTTTCTGGATGGTACTCGTCGGTAGGCAAGTGCGGCGCTGTCTCCGGCCCCGTGATGTGCTCCATCGGCCCGTTCGTATGGCTGCCGGTGACCACGCAGAGGGCACCGCTGTCCAGCGGCGTGTCGTCGAGATGGAGGAGGCAGTCGACGAAATCGGGGCCGTCGTGGGGGTAGAAGGGATAGTCCTGGTGCATGGGGAAGGGGGTGCCTAGAGCAGGCGGCTTGGCGTGCAGGCAGGTGTGATGCCACTGAATGCTGGGACCGACGAGGTCCCGCACACTGCCGATCAACCCCGGGTGAAAGAGCACGCGCCCCCAGGCCGCCGAGTAGAAGTGCGGGTTGTGCATGAACACCGCCTTGGTGGTCTCTCGCTCCTTTTGCGTCAGGTAGCGATCCCGCCACGGGCCGACCCAGCCTTTGGTCTCCGTTCCCCACTCGTCGATGACGCGCCCCATCTCCGAGCGCAACGCCTCCAGCTCGTCGGCGCTAAAGAGGCCCTCGACCTTCACGTATCCGTCCCGCCTGTAGGCGGCGATCTGCTCCTCTGTCAACATCGATGTGCTCCTTCTGTTGGTTTGAATCGGCTCACGGACTAGGCTGGTTTTTCTTGTTCAACCCCACTGGCTTTTACCCCTTCCGAATCGACGGTGCCATGCGCCAGACCGCGCCGAGCCAGGCCAAGGCTGCGGCGACAGCCACCAGAACATACGAAAATCCGGGCAACTGCCCGAAGGCGGCCCCAGCGGCGGCGAGAAGGGTGGCCGTTACTCCCTTCGAAGCCCTGTAGCCAAAGGCGTCGATGACCTGCTTGGCGCGGTAGCGGGCGGCGAAGGGCAGCGGCATGTAGAGGATCTCCTTACACGCCCGGAATATAGAGTAGTCCAGACACTTGAAGATCGCGAAGGCGGCGACACCGGTGGCCAGGGTCGGGTGGACGAACAGGATTGTGCAGGATACCAGGTGCACTGCCGGAATCGCAACGTGCACCGTCAGCAGGGGAAGGCGTTTCAGCAGGAAGGGAGTCACCAGGAACTGGAGTACGAAAGCGCCACCGTTGATACTGGAATACAGAGAGCCGAAGAAGGCGGTGAGCTGGTCGGTGTCGGGAATCTTCTCGTCGGCGAGGATGTTCAGTCTCACATCCAGCACCGTCGCCACCGCCTGGGTTGCGAGGATGATAAAAGCCAGGTAAGGGAGGATGCGGTGACGTCGGAACATCTCCAGGCCGAGGTTGCTCAAGTGTCCACGGGATTCCTGTCCGGTGGCGGCGTGGCCTGGGTCGGGATAGGGCCCCGCGGCGGTTTCTGTCCTTGCGGTAGCGCGGGGCGTCCCCCCCAGTCGGAACGCCAGGGCTCCCAGCGCGGCAGCCGGCAGCGTCGACGCGGCCGCAAAGAATATGAGTTGCTCCGTGCCGAAGCGCTCGGCGGTCAGAGAGACCATGACTCCACCCAGGATCCCCCCAACGGATCCGAAGCCGAGAATGGGGCCGTTTACACGACGCGCCTGGTCGGGGCTGAGAGTGCTGTTGATGAAGGACCAGTACTGCTCGATAAGGAGAACGATGTAGGACTCACGCAGAACGTAGAAGGCGGCTATCGACCAGATGATGCCGTCGGTGATGAGGGCGTAGCAGAGGAGCATACCCCCGCCCGAGAGCAGGGACGATACGATGAGGGTGCGACGGGCGCCCAGACGCGTCAGCAACAGGCCGTAGGCGTACACCATCCCGAAGGTGCCCACCGGCGACAGCGCCATCACCCACGGGAGTCGCTGAGGACCGAAGGCGCCGATGAAGAGAGAGTAGGATACGCTGCGGGCGAACTCGTAGCCGCACAACAGGAAAAAGGCCGCCCCACCGAGAGCGAACGCCGCCGCGACGGGACGTGAAGGCATCAGCGGCGGGACGGCTGCTGGCCGAGGGTCCGCTGTCGGCGGTCTCGCGCCAGTTCCCGCAGGTCGGTCACGGTATCGAACTCGTCGACGATCTCCTGCCCCAGTATCTCCTCCAGGACGTCCTCGAGGGTGACCAGGCCCGCCAGTCCGCCGAACTCGTCCACCACCATCAGCAGGTGCTCGCGTCGCTCCACGAACATCCGCAGCAGCCGGTTCAGGCTCAGCGACTCGACCACGAAGTCGACCGGACGCATGAGCTCCTCGATTCGCACGTGGCCCCTGTCCTCCGCCATCGCCGTCAACAGGTCACGGCGGAGCATCACGCCCACGACATCCTCCGCATCCTTGTCGTAGACGGGAACGCGGCTGAAGTCGAGAACGCCTGCTTTCTCCCGCGCCTCGTTCGCAGACAGCTGCCCACCGAGGGACAGCATGACCGTCCTGGGGGTCATGATGTCGCGGGCCGATTTCGACTGGAGGGAGAGGATGTTCTGGATGACCTTGGCCTCGTCGGCCTCTATGACCCCCGTCTGCATGCCCAGGCGGGTCATGATCACCAGCTCCTCCTGCGAGACCTGGTTCTGCTGGTGACCTGCCGCCATCATCCTGGTGAACAGACTGGTCAGCCAAATGAATGGCTTGAAAATAAGCACCAGAACATTCAGGGGACGGGCGATGACTCGGGCGAGGGGGCGGCTGTAGACGACGCCGGCCGTTTTCGGGATGACTTCGGAGAAGATCAGAATGGCCATGGTGAAAACGGCGGAAAACCAGCCCACCCAGGCCTGACCGAAAACGGCGGCGGCAGCGGCGCCGGCGACGGCGGCACCAGCGGTGTTGGCGATGGTATTCAGGGAGAGAATGGCGGCGATCGGGCGATCGACGTCGCGCCGCAAAGCGCGCAGGATCAGGCCCGATTTGCGACCATCCTCGGCCAGGGATTCGACGTGACCGATGGGTACCGAGTAGAGCACGGCCTCGAACAGAGAGCACATACCCGAGATCAATACGGCGAAGCTCACGGCGACGATCAGTTCGACCATGATCAGCTGTTGCTCCTGTGGCAGTAGCGCCGTCGTTCAGTCGCGGACACAGCGAGGCGGGTGCCTACCATGCGACGCGGCAGGGCGTCGAGCGGCGCGAAGTAGTGGCTTGTGCCAAAGATACTACTTGGAGAGCCGATGTGGTGGACACTCGGCCTGGAGAGGCAGGCCGCGGCGGGGTAGAGGCGCAAATAATTGGGAGCCGGAGCGGGGGCCATCCGGTTCCCGTAAGGCGAGACTCCAGTGATTCAGAGTGTACGCCTCCAGTGGGATAGCATCGGCATGCGAGACCTCCTTTCTCTGACAGCCGCGCCGAGGCCGAGGTCGTGACCCGGCCGCCGTTGGCAGCTCTAGTACGGAATGGTTCTCCCACAGGGCCCGTGGCCCGGAAGGAGTGAAGCTGGCACAGAGCCAGCTTCGCCTTAGTTTTATCGGCTGCCGGGCACATCCCTCAGTTCCCGTCCGCATTCAGGCGGCGAACTACTTCAGGGCTCACTCCTGTCTCAGCCTTCAGGGGGGTAGCTCGAAAGATATATTCCAACTCCCGGAGGCTGTTGAGGTGACGGGACCGGTGGGCACTGTCTGCCTCTGGCACGGACAGCTGGTCCACAGCGGCAGCAGGAACTGCACGGATCGAATCCGCATGGCCCTGATCGCCCGCCTGTCACGCAAGGATCTCAACGACATCCGCTTCGAGACGCCCCAGGACATGTGGCACTACTGGGCGGGAATCAACTGAGGAGACGAGAGATTGAGATTGGCTTTGAGTCCCACCCTGTGTCCCGACTACACCGTCGACCGCTTTGTCGAGCTCGCCCGGGGCGCTGGGTTTGAGCGGGTCGAGTTGCTCAGGGACCGAACCGAGAGTTCGCCCGTTCACCGCGACTTCTCCGTGTCGATGGTGCGGGATCTTCTGCGCCGGGAGGGCGTGGTCCTGGCGGCTTTCCATATCCGCGATCTGACCGGCCTCAAGGCCGACTCCGACGAGCGCAATCTGGCCTACAATCTGCGCCAGCTCGAGTGGGACATCCACCTGGCACGGGCTCTGGGCGCGGAGCACCTGGTGGTGCGTGCGGGAGAGGGGACCAGCGACAGCGCGGAGGAGGATCTGACCGATGGCCTGGGGCAGCTTGTCGAGCGCGTGCCGGCGGTGTCCCTGAGCATGAGCAGCAGGGCGGGCAGCCAGCTCCAGGGACTGGCGGATTACGACGAATTATTGGCGCGGGTGCCGGACTCGATCGGCGTCTGTCTGGATACGGGCGAGCTCCTGGCGGCTGGGGAAGACGTCGTGCGGGTGGCCGAGTCTCTGGCCTCCCGCGTCGGCATCGTGCGGCTGCGAGACCGCTCGGGCGACGACTCCGTCCCGCCGGGTTGCGGTGATCTCCCTCTCGAGGAGCTGCTGAGTCAGCTCCAGCGAGGGGGGTACCGGGGTGACCTCGTCGTCGATCTGGCGGAGTCGACGGAAGGCGACCGCTCTCGAACGGCCGAAGATGGCCGCCAACGGCTGGAGGAGATCCTGGACGGGCTCTTTGCCGAAGCAGGTGACCGATGAGGGACTCACAAGTGAGGGGCTCACAATGAGGCTTTCCATCTTCACAGACGAGGTCAGCAAGCGATCGGAGCGCGCCATCGAGCTGGCGAAGTCCTGGGACGTCAGTCACGTGGAGGTGCGGTCGCTGGACAGCGGGCGCTTCCCCAGAGCGTCCGACAACGAGATGAAGGACTTCCATCGCCGTCTGACCGACGCCGGTCTCGCGGTGTCGGGGGTTTCGCCCGGCCTCTTCAAGTGCGCTGTCGACGATTCCATGGTGAAGC
>PBRM01000213.1 GCA_002725915.1 Gemmatimonadota bacterium | reverse complement strand
GCTGTGGGGCTTCGCCAACGACGACAGCCACAACGATGACGACATAGGCAACGGCTGGAACGTCGTCTGCGTCCGCGAGCGCTCGGTCAGCGCCATTCGGGAAGCGCTCAAGGCAGGCCGTTTCTACGCTTCGTCCGGGGTCGAGATTTCACGAATCGCCGTCAGGGGGAGCCGCGTGACGATCGAGACCGAAAACGCCCGGCGCATCGTCGGGGTGTCGGCATTCGGCCGGCGCGTGGCGCTCGTCGATGACAGCGCGATCGCACTCGACATGCAGGAACAATGGCAGTACGTGCGCTTCGAGTGCTGGGGAGATGGCGAGCAGTTCGCCTGGACGCAGCCGTTCTGGGCGAAGTAACGCGGTCATCGGATTTGAGAGGACTGAGATATGGCCCTATACGGTATCTGTGGGCATCCGGGTGTCGCAGGACACCACGTGCTCCATTCACTGCCAACGGGAAGGGGAAGATATCGGGCTGTTTTTGCGAATCGTCGATCTGACTGCTGATCGCTGGGGAATCGTCGAGGAGACGAAGGTGTGGGGCAACGCCCCGTCGATGAAGGTGGGCGCCTACGCCAGCATGGGGCAGAGCCTGAGATTCGGACAGCCTTCGCTCCTGCGCCTGGACGACGGCGACATTCTGGCGACTCACTGGGCAATAGAGGAGGGTCTGGGCCGTATCCGCGCGCACCGCGTAGGTGTTCATGTCTAGCCGCCAGGGGTGAGCCCGTGATCACGAAAGAGCAGATCGCACACTTCGAAACTTTCGGGTTCCTCGTGCTGCGGCAGGCATTCTCACCAGAGGAGATCGAGAGAATCCTGAGCCGCTACGAGCATATCAGGTTAGGCCAGACCCCACTGATCGAGGAAGCGGCAGACGGAAAAACGGTCACCAGGGCCTACGAGTACGTAGTCGAAACAGACCCCGAATTGGCCAAGCTGGCCGAGGATGACCGTATCTACGAGACGATCGAACAATTGCTCGGGCGAGGATTCATCTGGACCGGGTCTGAGTGGATCAGCGGGCGAAGCCAGGCGCCCTGGCATGCGGACAGACAGGATCGGACCGACCTATATTACACGACGATCAAAGTTCATCTGTATCTCGATCTAACGAAGAAAGAGACCTGCGCCCTGCGTGTGATCCCGGGTTCACACAGATCCCCGTTTCACGAGACGCTCATGCCGCTTCTCCACGAGGAAAACGTGAGACCCTATGGAATGGATGGTCCGTCAATTCCCTGCTACGCTTTTGAATCCAAACCAGGCGATGTGATATTTTTCAACCAGTTTCTGCTGCACTCCGTGTTCGGAAGTTTGGAGAACGAACGGCGCTACGTCGCTCTCAAGTTCGGTGCCCGGATCAGGAATGAGGACGACATTGCGGCGCTGATGCGCTACAAACCAGACGGGAGAATACTCAAGCCCCACGAGGCCTTCGTCACCAGCAAAAGTGCGCGAATCAAAGGCATGGTGGAGGCCTTCGTCGAGGCGAGGTAGGGGCAACGGGCTCATAACTGCTCTTACGAACCCTGCTCCATGTATTTGAACGGAAAACGGGAGCAAACATGGCCGTATCCCTGTCGAACGATCTCAGCATTGACGAATAGTCCGCCCGCTGCACGATAACCCGCTGGATAATGCTTTAGCTGATCCGAACTCCCTCCTGAAACACCGCAACGACTCGGCTGAAGGCGGATACGTCCTCGGTGGGATCTCCGTCGAAGGCGACCAGATCCGCCGCCTTCCCCGGCTCGATAGTACCGAGCTCTTGCCCCAGTCCGATCGCTTCGGCCGAGATTCTGGTGGCGGCCTGGAGCGCTTCGCCCGGGGTAAAACCGACTTCGACGAGGAGTTGCAGGTCGTAGTCGAGGTGGCCGAAGGCAAGGTCGTTGACACCCGAGTCCGTCCCGGGGACGATGCGCTCCACCAGACAGTAGTCGAGCATCCTGCGCATCACATCCAGCCGCGTCTCCGCCCGGGCTTCCAGCCTCGCCAGCTCGGCCTCCTCCTCGGGGGAGGCGTCACCGCTGTCCCGCACGTCTCTGAGCGCGACTATAGCCGGGTAGCGGGTCCACGCCTGTAGCGTGGGGCTGACAAAGATGCCGGACTCGGCCATCATCTCAGCCACCTTGGGATCGAACCGAAGCGCGTTGTCGGGCCCGAGGAACTCGGCGTGTTCGATGAGGTCGATTCCGGCCTGCACAGCGTTCACCATGGAGTCCCTCGCCCGACAATGGGCGGCGGTGAGGCGCTCGAAGCGGCGGGCCTCGTGGACGGCCGCGTGCAACTCGTCGGCGGTGTAGCTGGCAAGTCCGGGGATGGTCCCCACCGTTCCACCTCCCGAGGCCATGATCTTGATGTAATCGGCGCCCTCGTGGACCAGCCGGCGCACCGACTTCCGCAGCTCCTCCTCACCGTCGGCGATCTCGTTGCACATGTGGAAGTGGCCGCCCGTGCAGGTGATGGGTCGACCGCTCACCAGCAGACGAGGACCCGCCAGGTACCCCCGCTCCAGCCCCTCCACAAGGGTGAAACCGACGCGGTTGCGAGCGCCGTGTTCGCGGATGGTGGTGATGCCGGCACGAAGATGGCGTCCCATGTTGGCGGCCCCCGTAAGGACCATCATCTCATCGGCATCGGAGAACATTTCTACATAGCTGCGACCGTCCCCAGAGAGGCTGAGATGGGTGTGGCCATCGATGAGCCCTGGCGTCAGGCAAGCGGAGCCCAGATCGACAACGTCAGTTTCCGGGGGCGCCTGCTTTCGTATCTCTTCAGCCGGGCCCGTGGAGGTGATCCGCCCATCGGTGACGAGGACGGCCCAACCGACCCGTGGGGCATGTCCGAGGCCGTCGGCCTGTAGTTTCGACGTGATGATCGCTGTCGTCGGGGGAATCTCGGCGCGTTCGCTCATGTTCCTCAATCCCTTCGCCTTGTCGGCACTTCACCTTACCGGTGTCAGCTGCTGCTTTCTGCAGATCCTCCAACGGGCCCGGCGATGGCGGCGCCTTCCTGGTGTGCGCACGGCGTCCGGGCATCTCCCAACCATGAAAAGCTATAGCAGATGCGCACGGAGCGCAGGGGGCTGGGCATGGTGCAGAATGCTAAACCTGGAAGCGCGGGACTGTCAAGATCGCGAAGACGGCAATCTGCTGGGAGGGCTTGACTTACGGCGTCCTTCACGAGATAATGGAGAGTGGGAAGCACAGGGGGAGGTGTCACCGCTGCGACGCTGCTGTAAAGTTGTCGACCTCAGGCCTGCCGTCACCACCTCGCGGTATAACAGTAACTGATCGTCAGAAGGCATTGTTGCACTTGAATCTCGATGCAATCGCAATAAGTCCTTCGACGACCTCGATTTGTATGTAGATCATCGATCCCGCCGCGATATCTCGTGCACGCACGGGGGCCGGGGCGCCCCCTTTTTTCGAGATCGTCTTGATTGAGGAGCGAGAATTGCCGACCGTCATAGCCGGGATGACAGGGTGAGGGGACAGCGCCGTCGAGAGGCATTTGATCCGGTAGGCGAACAGAACCCGGCATCGCGGCCCGGGTGTGAGCGGGCGAGGGTTAGGTGAGGGGGCTGGTCAAATATGCTCGCGGCCCGGGTAACGTCGCGGTCCGAGAGGTGCCCGAACCTGCCCTGTCAGATGGAGAGGTGCTGGTCGAAATAGAGGCCACGGGGATCTGCGGCTCGGATCTTCACATCCTCGAGGATCGCATCGAGATTCCCATAAGGGTCCCGGTGGTGATGGGGCACGAATTCAGCGGCCGGATCGTCGATCGGGGGAAGGATGTCAGCGGGCTAGGCGTCGGGGACGCGGTGACCGCGATGCCGAGCGTGTTCATCTGCGGGGCGTGTCGCTTCTGCCGGGCCGGCGCGCACAACCTCTGTATGCAGAGGAAGTCGATGGGGTACTGGCACCATGGCTCCTTTGCGCCGCGCGTGTCGGTCCCTGGTCGATGCGTGCACCGCTTGCCGGCGGGTCTCGGTTTCCGCGCTGCCGCGCTTGCCGAGCCTCTCGCCTGCGCCGTTCACGCGGTGACGGAGATGACGGGTGTAAGCGCCGGTGACCTGGTGGCTATTGTCGGGCCAGGCAGCATCGGCCTCCTGTGCCTGCAGGTGGTGACGGCCGAGGGGGGTCGCGCCGTCGTCCTGGGTACGGCCGTCGACCAGCGCCGTCTGGAGCTGGCGCGTCGGTTGGGAGCTGAAGTGATCGTCAACGTCGATGACGGAGATGCGGTTGCCCGCGTGGCGGAACTGACCGAAGGATACGGTGCGGACGTCGTGCTGGAGTGCTCGGGTAGCCCCTCGGGTGCCTCGCTGTCTCTGGAGCTGGTGAGGAAGCAGGGCAAGCTCACCCAGGTCGGCCTCTTCGGGGGGCCCATCAGCATGGACCTCGGGCAGGTGGCGGTGAAGGAAATCCGCTTCACGGGGTCTTTCGGGCAGCGGGCCACCTCCTGGCGGCGAGCGCTGCAGCTTGTGGCGCGCCGCGCGGTGGACACGGGTGCCCTCATCACCCACGACATTCCGATCGATGACTGGCGTCGAGGCTTCGATCTCAGCGCCCGGTCAGAGGGGATCAAGGTCCTTCTAGACGTGAAGGAGAGGTGATGGAGAAAAATCCGCCGCTAGGTTTCTCGGGAGCGGCAGCCAAGATTCGGGCCGCGGTGGATGGGCAGCGCCTGCTCGACACCGCCGTGGCCCTGGTGGAGGTGCCGAGTCCGACCCGGGACGCGGGGGAAGTTTCCGACCGGCTGGCCGAACTGCTGACCGAGGATGGTTTCCAGGTGGAGCGTCCAGTGGCGGACTGGCCGAAAGCGCCGGCCGTGGCGGTGCGTCTGCAGGGCCGATCACCCGGCAAGGTGCTGCAGTTCGACGGACATCTGGACACGGTGCACCTTCCTTTCGTGCCGCCCCGCGTGGCGGACGGAAAGCTCTACGGCTCGGGCTCCTCTGACATGAAGGGAGGGATCGCCGCATGTGTGGAGGCATTGCGGGTGCTCCGGGACACGGAATGCCTAGCCGCGGGGAGCGTGTTGTTGACCGCCCACGACCACCATGAGGCGCCCTGGGGCGATCGGCGGCAGGTCCGCGCCCTGATCGCGGACGGTTACGTTGGGGACGCCGTGCTGCTGCCCGAATACCTGGCGGGCCATCTGCCGGTGGAGGGCCGGGGAATGGGGATTTTCGAAGTCACCATCTCCCGGGAGGGTGAGCCGGTGCACGAGGTCCTGCGTCCCGAGAACCAGCCGAACGTGGTCGATGCCGGCGCCGAACTGGTGGTGCGCCTGCGACAGCTGGACGTCTCTCTGGGGGCGGTCACCAGTCCGCACGCGGGTCGAGATTCCGTATTCGTGGGGAAGGTACAAGCTGGCGAGATCTACAATCAGTCTCCGACGCAGTGCACCGTTCACGGCACCCGGCGATGGGTCACTCCAGGGGGCGTAGAGGCGGCGCGAAGCGGATTGGATCAGCTGTTTCGCGAGGTGGCGGAGTCCAGCGAAACGACATTGGAGTGGGAGTTCGAGGTGCCGGGAGACGCCTTTCGTGTCAACCCCGAAGATCCCGTTGCGGCGGCGTTTCAGCGGGCCTGCCGGCAGATTACCGGCGCCGAGCTGCCCCTCGGTGGAAAGCCCTTTGTCGACGACGGCAATGTCTACTCCACGCTCGCGGGGATTCCCGCCCTGACGCACGGTCCGGATGCGACCGGAGCCCATACGCTTGAGGAGGCAGTGCCGGTCGCCGAGCTGGTCAGAGTGGCGCAGGTGTACGCGCTGACAGCCGTCGCCTATGGTCCGGGCGAAAGCGGGACTATCTCGTAAAAGGACGTGCGCTCTCGTCCGTGGGAGGAGTTGCCGCGGTGAGATCGTGGATCTAACCGGATTTGACATGGAGTGTGTGTGCGCGCGGAGTCGTTTGGAAAGACGCTCACGATTGAATCAAAAGCGAGAATCGAGAAGAAGCCAAGCATGGAACTGGACGAACGTCAGAAGCGACTGCTGAAGCTCACCTTTCTCGACTACCAGCACAACGCCGATTTTGCCGCCAATCCCCTCGTCGTGGCCCGCGCCAAGGGTCTGTATTATTGGGACGTCGAGGGAAAGCGCTACTTCGACGGCATTGCCGGGGTGTACGCGGCCACCCTCGGCCACGGTCACCCCAGGGTGGTCGAGGCGATCGCGCGCCAGTTGGAGCGATTGAGCTTCGCTCCGCCGATGCACGGCACCGCGGACGTGACTCTCGATTTCGTCGAGAAGCTGGGATCAGTGACACCGGGCACGCTGAACTTCGTCAAGTCCTTCAGCGGCGGGTCAGAGTCGATGGAGGCGGCAATCAAGTTCGCGCGGCAGTATTTCAAGCAGTCCGGACGTCCGGGGAAATACAAGTTCATCAGCCGCTACTACGGCTACCACGGCGCCACCATGGGAGCCATGGCGGCCAGCGGCACCGGAGCCCGCAAGACTCCCTTCGAGCCGGAGCCGGCCGGTTTCCTGAAGGTCTTCCCACCCACCTACTACCGCGACCGGTTCGACACTTGGGAGGAATGCAATCGCTTCTGCGCGCGTCAATTTGAAGACGTCATCTTGCACGAAGACCCCGACACCATAGCCGGTATTATCCTCGAGCCGATCACCAACACGGGAGGCATCATCACCCCCACGGAGGAGTATTTCCAGATCCTGCGGGAGATCTGCCACCGATACGAGGTGCTGCTCATCTTCGACGAGATCATCACCGCATACGGGCGCACGGGATCGATGTTCGCCGCCCAGACCTTCGGAGTGACGCCGGACATCATCTGCGGCGGCAAGGGGCTGTCGAGTGGCGCTATCCCGCTGGGGGCGATGATGGCGAAGGAGGAGATGGCCGAGTGCTTTCAGTTGCCAGGCGAGGCGGTGAATTTTGCCCACGGACACACATACGCCGGTCATCCCGTGGCCTGCGCGGCGGGAATAGCGGTGGTGGAGGAAGTGGTGGAGCAGGGGCTGGACCG
>PBRM01000212.1 GCA_002725915.1 Gemmatimonadota bacterium | reverse complement strand
TCCGGCACCAGTGCCAGCGCGAATTCAACCGTGCCGTCGCCATCCAGATCGCCTATGGCTATACCGTTGCCTGCAGCCTTTCCACCTAGCACCACGGTGGAAAACTCAGGGCCGAAGGTATCGCGCCCCCGGGAACCGTACACGGTGACCGTCCACCTCGACTCCCCGAGCGCCAGCGGATCCTGTCGCAAGGAAGCGGAGACGAATTCCGCCTCGCCATCGGCGTCCAGATCGGCAAGGCCGCCCAGCAGACGGTTGTCTCCGACATCGCGTTCGAGGCTCCACACGACGCGGAATGCATTGTCGCCCACGCTCTCGTAAACGAAGAGATCCCCGTCATCGTCACCTGCCAGCAGTTCTCCCAAGCCGTCGCCATCCAGGTCTCCGACCACCTGTCGACTTCCCAGCCCGTTGGTTCCCGCCGTCGGATTAGCCAGAGTGGCTACTTCTTCAAAAGTATCGTTTCCCTCTGACTCGAAGACGCGGAACAGTTCGGCGCGGCTCGAGCGCAGGTACATCTCCAGAATGCCGTCCGCGTCCAGGTCCGCGATCTCCCCTCCCCACACCTCGCTCTGCTCCCACGCCACCCTGGAGGGAAACTCCCCGACTCGTTCCGCCTCCAGCAGGCGGACGCGCTCCGCATCCACCCCCATGAGCTCCATCCTGCCGTCGTCGTCTAGGTCGCGGACGTTCCAGGGAATGAAGGTCTGCGAGGTGGTGTGGACGAGATCCATGCCGAGTCCCAACTCGAAAAAACTCGTCGTCTTGTACCCCCCCCCGACGCCGAAGACCATCGCGGCGATTTCGGCGCGGCCGTCGCCGTCGAAGTCGCTGGCAGAGGGCAGGAGGTGCCCGTCGGGAATCCGACCCACAGAGGCCAGGTCCCACTTCAGCAGGCCGCGCTCGGCGATCTCCACCGTGGTGGAACTGCCGTCACCCGAATCAACCGAATCAACGAAGACTTCGACGCTGTAGGTCCCCCGTGGAAGGTCGTCCGGCAAAACGATTGCATGAGATCGGCGGCCAGGCTCCACTCCGATCTCATACAGTGGGTCGCCGGTCTCTGCCCTGATCCTCACGGTGCCGCCCGCAGCTGCATCTGTCGTCCACTCCAGCAGGTAATCCCACCTGGGCCCGGCCAGGGCCCGAAGCCACTTCAGCTCCTCGACCACGACCGGGCGGCGGCGCAGACGCAGGGCAACTCTATCGGAGTCGCCGTCACCGCTGTCGGACACGGTCGCTCTGATCAGATAGATGTCATCCGCCAAGCCGATGGTGGACCAGAGGGCCTCCACCTCCGTCTCCCCTGCCGGCACCCCCGCGGACAGTAGCTCGGTCCAGGCCAGCGGAGCCTCGCCGCGTCCCCAGCTCACCTCCAGCCTGCCCCCTCCTCCCCTCCGGCCCATTGCCGCCACGCGCACGACCGCCGCGTCGCCGACATCGGTACCGGAAAGCGGAGACAGTATCCGCACACCCACGGGTTGTTCCATCACCGGCTCCGGGACCTGCACAATCCCCGCGCCGGAACTGGCATCCCAACCTGCCGGAGCCAGGTCGCGCGCCCGATTCGCCAGCGTCGATCGAACCAGTGCTGGCGTGAACTGAGGATTTCGCGCTAGGATAAGGGCGGCCACTCCCGATACGTGAGCTGCCGCCATCGAGGTTCCCGAGCGCACACCAAACCCACCCGGCTCGAGGCTGGGGATCCGCAGTCCAGGGGCGGCCAGGTCGATGCTGAAGCCCCGGTTCGAGAAGGAGAGGATACGGCCGGCCGAGTCGGAAGCCGCCACGGCGATGGTCTCATCCGAGCGGGCCGGATAGAACACCTCGTCACCGCCCTCGTTGCCCGCCGCCGCCACACAGACACAACCCGCATCCTCCGCGTAGCGAACCGCGTCCCTCAAGAGGTTCGAGGGCTTCGGGTCGCCGAAGCTCATGTTGATGATGCGGGCCCCGTTCTCCACGGCGTAAACGATGGCCGCGGCGATGTCGTCGTCCTCGAGGTAGCCGGAGGCGGACACGTTGAAGCCGGCTCTCAACGGCATGACCCGGACTTCCGGGGCGATGCCGGCGATGCCGAGCCCGTTGCCCACGCTTGCGGCGATAATACCGGTTACGTGAGTGCCGTGTCCGGACTCGTCGGTTGGATCGGAATCGCGATCCAGGAAATCTCCGCTCCCTGGCAAGCCCGGCGCATCGACGAAGTCCCAGCCGCTTACGTCGTCGATGTAGCCATTGCCGTCGTCATCAACCCCTGCCTTCCCCCTCTTCTCTACGTCGTTCACCCACACCTGCTGAACGACATCCGGGTGAGCGAGGTCGAGCCCCGAGTCGATGACGGCAACCAGCACGGCATCGCCCCCGACAGCAGTCGCCTGTTCCCAGCCCATGGCGGGGAGGTTCCATTGCTGGGAGAACTGGGGATCGTCGGGAACAGAAGCGAAGCGCCGGAGATAATTCGGCTGGGCCTGAACCACCGACTCGAGTGCGGCGTACTGCGCGGCCACATCGAGGGGATCGGCTACGGCACGGAAGGACAACCTCGACCACCGACCCATCGAGACCCGGCTTACGTGAAGTGCGCCGATGGGTCCGGCGCGCCTGTGGGCGACCGTTCCCTGGCCTGATGGAGGGAAAAGGGGGACCGCTGGCTGAACGTCGTAGCGCTGGTTCAGCTCCCGCAGGGCGAGGGGGGAGGCAGCAGAGGGTTTGGCCGCCGTCGCCGACCACTGGACGAGGATCTCGCCAGGCGCATAGGCGGACACGCCGACGGACCGGTCCGGCCCCCAGGCGACGGAACAGATGACGCACAGAGCAGACAGCTTGCGGTGGGCTGAGGCGGACATGATGTAGCGAAAACGTGCGAACGACCCTTGTGGGTGGGGAGATGGCTGAGTCAGTTGATGAGGCTCAAGAACTCGGCGCGGGTCTGGCTGTTCTCTCGGAAGCAGCCCAGCAGGCAGGAGGTCGTCATTTCCGATCCCTGCTTCTCCACACCTCTCATCATCATGCAGAGGTGGCGGGCCTGAATCACCACTCCGACTCCCCTGGGCTCAACCAGTTCCATGATGGACTTGGCTATCTGCATGGTCAGATTCTCCTGGTTTTGCAGGCGCCGCGCGAAGACTTCCGCGATGCGAGCCACCTTCGACAGGCCGAGCACTTTGCCTTTGGGAAGATAGCCGACGTGGCATACGCCATAGAAGGGGAGCATGTGGTGTTCGCACAGGGAGTAGATCTCGATGTTGCGGACGATGACCATCTCGTCCATCGCCGACTCGAAAACGGCTCCGCGTACCGCCTCTTCGACGGTCTCGGCGTATCCTTTGGTGAGAAACCTGTAGGCTTTGTCCGCCCGCCGGGGGGTGTCCACCAGCCCCTCTCTGTCCGGGTCTTCGCCCAACCTCTCGATGAGCTGTTTGAAAAGATCCTCCATGTACTCACTATCCTCCCGCAGTCAACCATAGTGGTGGCCAGATGCGTCCGCCGAGCAAACCGCACCTCGATCCTCGCGACTGAGCTGGCTTCGCTCCCCGCGATCCGCGGCAACTCGCTCCCCGCGATTGAGCTGTGTTGTGTGGAGGGCTATCTTACCCCTGATCGCAAGATAACCCAGCCACCGAGACCAGACCAGCCTATGCACACGATGGCAGCGCGATTTGAGCTTGCCCAAGGCGGCGATCCACCACGCGCATGGTAATTGCCCGGGATCTCGCCAAGATCTTTGACGGGGAGTTGACGGCGCTGGCGGGGCTGGACTTAGAAATTGCCCGGGGAGAGTTCGTCGCCATCGTCGGCCCCTCGGGGTGCGGCAAGTCCACCCTCCTGCGTATCGTGGCTGGGCTCTTGGCACCGACCGGCGGAAAGCTGGAGGTGAAGGGAGATGCGGGCGCCGGGCGGGAAATCGCCCCGGCCTTCGTCTTTCAGGATCCGACGCTCCTGCCCTGGCGGCGGGTGGACGGAAACGCCTCGCTGCCTCTGGAGATTCAGAGACTGCCCCGAGCGGAGATCCGTCAGCGCGTCTCCAGCGCCCTCCAACTGGTCGGCCTCGAGCGCTACGCCCACCTCTTTCCGCGTCAGCTGTCGGGAGGCATGCGCATGCGGACCTCCATCGCCAGAGCGCTGGTCACCTCACCTGAGCTGCTCCTCATGGACGAGCCCTTTGCCACCCTCGACGAGATTTCGCGACAGCGCCTGAACGAGGAGATCCTTTCGTTGTGGAGGAGAAACCGCTGGACCTGCCTCTTTGTCACCCACTCGGTCCACGAGGCCGTCTTCCTGAGCCAGAGAGTCCTGGTCATGAGCCCGCGACCCGGCAGGATAGTTGCCGAGATCGAAGTTCCCTTCGACTACCCCCGCAGCCAGGAACTTCGGACCACTCCGGAATTCTCTCTCGTCGCCGAGCAGATCTCCGCTAGCCTCCGCTGAAGCGCGGCACGATGTCGAAAAACGGTCTGCTGAAACTGCTGGAGACGGTCCTGCCACCCTTGGGCTCCTTCGGGATCTTCCTCCTCGTGTGGCATCTGGCTGTCGCCTTCTTCCGCGTCGAGCCCTTTCTCCTTCCCGGTCCGGCCGCCGTGGCCAAGGCGGTGATCGCACACCTTTCCCCCCTCCTGCACGCCGCCCGCTTGACCGCGACCGGCGCCCTGGGAGGATTCGCCCTCAGTCTGGTTGTCGGCTTTCTCGTCGCCCTCCTGTTCTCGCAGTCCCGACTCATCGAACGCAGCCTCTACCCGTATGCCATTTTCCTTCAAACCGTCCCCATCGTGGCGCTGGCCCCTCTCATCATCCTCTGGATCGGTCACGGAATGTGGGGAGTGGTCGCCGTATCCTTCATCCTCTCTCTCTTTCCCGTCATCGCCAATACCACTACGGGGCTCACGGCAGTTCATGCCGATCTCCTCGACCTGTTTGCGCTTAACGACGCCTCGGCCCTGCAGGTTGTGGTGAAGCTGCGGATACCCAACGCGGTGCCCCATTTCCTCGACGGTGCGCGCATATCCTGCGGACTCTCCGTCATCGGGGCTATTGTGGGCGAGTTTTTCGCCGGCTACGGCGCCGAGGACTTCGGCTTGGGATACCTCATCATCCTCACCAACGCCCAAACCAAGACCGACTACCTCTTCGCCAGTATCCTGTTCTCCACTCTGTTGGGTCTCAGTTTCTTTGCCGTCGTCAGTCTGGCGAGGCAGGTCGTCCTGCGGAGATGGCGGGGAGGAAGCGAATGACCCCCCTCACTGACCGAAGATCGAATCCTATGAATAAAATGACTGCTGGTCCCCCCGCCCTCTCTGGCTCACGCTCATTGATACTGAGCACAGTCTGCTCTCTGCTCCTGGCGGGCTGCTCGGAACAAAGCTCCCCGGGAGAGGATGGCGAAGCCGCCGAGCGCGTCCAGGTCAAACTGGCGCTGAACTGGTTCCCCGAGGCCGAGCACGGCGGCTACTACGCCGCTCTCGTACACGGGCTCTACCGGCAGGAGGGCCTGTCCGTTGAGATCCTCGCCGGCGGCCCGGACGCCCCAGTGATTCAGCGAGTGGCTACGGGGGCGGTGGCCTTCGGGCTCACCAATGCAGACGGAGTCCTCAACGCCCGAGCGGCAGGCGCCAGGGTGGTCGCCCTACTGGCTCCGTATCAGACAAATCCACGCTGTATCATGGTTCACGAGCATAGCGGCATCACCGCCATCGAACAGCTCGCCGATGTGACTCTCGCGCTCTCACAACGACCTGCTTTCTCGCACTATCTGCGCCGCAAGTACCCCATGACGGGAGTCGTCGTCGTCCCCTATCACGGCGGTGTCGGCCAGTTTCTCCTCAAGCCTGACTTCGCCCAGCAGGCCTACGTCTTCAGCGAGCCCGTTATCGCCCGACGGCAAGGCGCTCAGGTGCGCACCCTCATGGTCGCCGACACCGGCTTCAACCCATACGCCAGCGCTCTCATCGCCAGAGACCGAACGCTTGCCGAACAGCCGGAGCTCGTAGCGGCGATGACGCGGGCCTCCGCCGCCGGGTGGCTGCAGTACCTTCGCTCCCCGGAGGAGACCAACCGCCACATTCACGAGCTCAATCCGGAAATGGACATGGAGCTGCTGGCCGAGGGAGCGAGGATCTCACGGGACCTCGTCCTGGATGGAGTGTCTCCGGGAAAGGGGGTAGGCTACATGACCGCGGCAAGGTGGCGGATCCTCGAGGCGCAGATGGTAATGGCCGGGGTGCTCGAGTCAGGGAGTGCTGCGGACTCGGCTTACACCAACCGCTTCCTGCCTTGAGAGCCCCCGTCTCGCGCGGGTGCCCCACGGGAGTAATCTCCCCCCACCTCGCGCGACGGCCCAATGGCCCGGTGAAAACCCCGGAGGAGGCGGATAACTTCCTTGACAGCACCGTGTTCTGAACCATATTGGAGTGTCTAATGTGTTGGAAAACTGGTAATTAGGTATTAATTGGGAAACGGCGAGCGGAGGTGATCTCACCGGCCCTGTCAGGGGGCGCTCTACAAGACTCCTCCGAGCACCCATCCCCAACCATCGTCTGTCAGGGCCCCGGTAAGTCTCCTCCGCGCATCACCTCCAACCCTCTCGCCAGCCGATGTCCCCCACTGTAGCTCAAAGACCGTACTCCGCGTCGGCTGCCTGCTACGGCGTCCTGCTTGTGAGCTTCAGCAAGCACAGCCATCAGAGAAACTTCGTCCCGCTCTACCTCCGCCACCCGCACATCCGCGTCGTCGGCGTGACCGACGACGTCGACGTATCCCCGCAGCAGAGAGCCGTCAACGTGCAGTGGGCGAACGATCTGGACGTCCCCTACGTGGAGGGTGTGGAGCGGGGTCTGGAGCTGGACGATGTCGACATTGTCAGTATCGGCTGTGAAATCGAACGCCGGGCCGCTGTCGCCGAACTTGCGGCACTGGCGGGCAAGCACCTGTGGATCGACAAGTTCCTCGGAGCCACGGTGGCCGAATGCGACTCCGTGGTCGCGGCTGTTGTCGATGCAGGTGTCAGCGCCATCGTCCCCTCCTACGCCTACGGCGAACTCGTCAGACGCAGCCGCAAAGTGTTGGACGACGGTCAGCTGGGAGAGCTCCTTGGCGTCCACGTGGATATCATGTTCAGCAAGGGCTGGCCGAGACCAATCCCCGAGGGCGATAGAGATCGACCGTTCCTGCCGCCTGGGCGCTGGAAGTTCCCCGACATCAAGCGCGAGCTGCTTACCGTGGGCGCCTACGCCATCGGCCTGATCCAGGCCTGCTGCGGGCCGATCCGGCAGGTATACGGGCATGCCGGCGCCTTCTTCTTTCCAGAGCACGCCGCCCTTGGGGCCGAGGACTTCGGCACCCTGACAATGGTCGACGACGGCGGTCGCACGGCGAGTCTGTGCGCGGGTCGAATAGGGGTGGCCACGGACGCCATGGGGGGGCCGTCCAGAGCCTGGCTCGTGGGCACCGAGGGTTCGGCTTTGGTGGACGTCAGACAACCGGCGATACACGCCATGGTCCGCCGCCAGATTGTCGAGGCGGACTACGCTCCCACTGCCGACGACCCCATGCAATGGGCGAGCGGCCCTCCGCTCTTGGGAGCACCGATTCGCCCTGACGCAGGACTCGCTGAGGGGCTGGAGGATCTCGTCAACGCCATCGACGAGGGCCGATCACCTCATTACTCCGTTCGGCAGGCCAGGGACAACATGGAAATCCTCATAGCCGGGTATCGCTCCATAGTGGGAGGCACCCCCGTGGCCCTGCCACTATCGGTCTGACGCGATGAAAAAACAGTCGGCTCTTCTGCTGGCCGCTCCGTCCCAGGAGCGGCTCGTTGCGGCCATTTCACGTCGACTGAGCGTGGCTGGCGTCATCGGTTTGGGGGGGGCCTCCAGGTTCCGCTCGCTGGCGCTACCCGTTTTCGCCGACATCGACTCGGCCCTGGCACAGGTCCGGCCGGATGTCGTCTGCTTCCTGGCGCCATCCAGCCGCATGGGCGATTTGTTGCGGCAGGCTGTGAAAAGCGCTCTACCCGTGCTCAGCGCGGGCCCACCCGACCTGCCCGCGAGGGCATGGAGGGCACTGTCGAGCCAAATACAGCTCAGCGGGCCACCGTTGGTGTGGGGCCGGCGCTTCGCCCATTCGGACGCGCATCGCCGAATGATGGAGCTGAGGCAGCAGCCAGCCGTGGGAGACCCGGTGTATCTGCGCTGTGTGGGCGGGGGAGACGGTGGACTGCTGTCCACGTGGTGGTCGCTGTGCGAGATGGTTGAGCAAGCCGTCGAGCTGCTGGGCGCGGATCCGGTTCGCCTCCATG
Source organism: Gemmatimonadota bacterium (assembly GCA_002725915.1). GTDB lineage: Bacteria > Latescibacterota > UBA2968 > UBA8231 > UBA8231. Next base: position 6,472 of record PBRM01000212.1, on the reverse strand, counting down.
TATCAGCCAAGAGCGCCCGCCGCCGATGTAACGCTGTAGCCTCGGTCGTGATGGCGAACAGATCGAGTGCTCAGCTTGTCGCTATCCCCTCCGGCTTTCCCTGTGGCGGCGACCTGACTCTGCTCTGCACCGGCGGACTCCTGACCAGCGACGCCGCCTTCGGAGTCGCGGTCGGAGATCGGAGTGTCCGCTCACCCGACTATTGGCTGGCGACGCCGGACCTGGCACCGGAATCGGAGTGGCTGGCCGACTTTGCCGGGCACTGCGCCAGGGCAGATGATCCGCCCCGCACCCCGCTGTCCGCCTATCCCGCCCAGCGAGCCCTTCTGGTCGCCCTGCGCTCTGCGCTGAGACGCGGAGAAGTCGTCGAGGCCCGTGCCGTGTGAGCGCCCGGCAAGAAAGCCTATAAAGCCCTCCCCCCACTCGCGCGGCATCGCCGACATTCTCAGTCTTGGTAATCCGCCACTTCGACAACGGCGCTATCGAGTTCCGCCTGGAGACCCGCCAGCCGCTGCCGCACATGAGAGACGGCCTCTTCCACCGGCACGCCGGTGGCTTCTCCCTCGCCTCGAAGCTTCAACTCTATCTCCCCCTTCTTCAGCGACCGCTCCCCCACGGTTATCCTAAGCGGACAGCCGATCAAGTCGGCGTCGTTGAACTTCACTCCCGGATTCTCGCGCCGGTCGTCGTAGAGCACCTCGACGCCGACCTCCTTCAAATCGCCATACAGCTTCTCCGAGGCCGCCTGCGCTGCCCCCTCTCCCTTGGCCAGCGCGACGATGTGGACCTGGAACGGAGCCACTGAGACCGGCCACATCAGGCCGTGTTCATCCCTGTGCTGCTCAGCTACGCAAGCCAACAGTCTACCCACACCGATCCCGTAGGATCCCATGATCACCGACCTGGCCTTGCCCTGCGAGTCGAGGAAGGTACAGCCCATCGAATCGCTGTACCGGGTCCCCAGTTGAAAGATGTGTCCGACTTCCACACCCCGTGAAGTTTCCAGCGGCTGGCCACACTTGGAACACCCGTCGCCGGCCTCAACGGCAGCGATGTCGGCCACCAGGTCCGCCTCGAAATCCCTGTCGTAATTCACGTTCTTCAGGTGGTAGCCCTCCTCGTTGGCCCCGGCGACCAGGTTTGGCGAGGTGGTGACGGATTCGTCGACCACCACCAGCACGCCCTTCAAGCCGATGGGTGAGGCGTACCCAGCCACGGCTCCACTTGGCGCGATCTCGTCGGCGCTGGCGGGGCGAAGAGCCAGCGCCTCGGTGACGTGGCCGAGCTTGACCTCGTTCACCGTCATGTCGCCGCGGATCACCGCCACGATCAGCTTGTCGGTGTCGGCCTCTTCCTGGCGCTCACCGAATCTACCTACGAGAAACACCACCTTGGCCGTCTTGCTCTCCGGCACCTGAAGAAAGCGGGTGAGATCCTCGATCGTCTCCGCCCCCGGAGTGGCTATCTTCTCCAGCTCGAGCTGCTCCTCTCCCTCGACCTCCACCTTTGCCGACACCGCCACCTCCTGGTTGGCGGAATAGCCGCACGACGGGCAGTGCAGAATCATGTCCTCTCCGTCGGGAGTAAGGTAGATGAACTCGTGTGAGAGCTGCCCTCCCATCAGACCGACATCCGCCTCTACGCTGACCGTAGGCAATCCGCAGCGACTGAACAGCCGGTGATAGGCCCGGTAGTGATTGCGGTACTGGCGATCGAGGCCGTCTCCGTCCACATCGAGGGAATAGCTGTCCTTCATGGTGAATTCCCGCACCCGGATGAGACCGGCTCGCGACCTGACCTCGTCCCGCCACTTGGTCTGGATCTGATAGACGAGCTGGGGCAACTGCCGATATGACTTGATCTCCCCCCGCACCAGATCGGATACCGCTTCTTCAAAGGTCATGGCCAGGACCATGTCGTGATCCCCCCGGTCCTTGAAGCGAGCCAATACCTCGTCGAGCTCCTGCCACCTGCCACTCTCCTTCCAAATGTCGGCTGGCTGCACCACCGGCATCGACAGCTCCTGCCCGCCGATGGCGTTCATCTCCTCCCTTATGATCCCCTCGATCTTGTCAAGCGTTCTCTTAGCCAGGGGCAGGTAACTGAAGATGCCGCTCCCAAGTTGCCGGATGAATCCGGCGCGGAGCAGCAGAATGTGGCTCATGGCCTCGGCGTCGGCTGGCGCCTCGCGCAGGGTCTGACTGAACAGGTTGGTCATTCGCATGGCTAGGTCACTCCCGCAAGTGAGGTGCTGCTGCAACGGACATTCTCGCTCTGGTGCAGGAATTCCGCTCCTTCGACACTATGGCTTCCTCCTCCCTCCCTCCTCGCCTACCAGTGCCCGCATGGACCGGTACATCATCCACAGCGACACCAGGACCCAGCTCAGCGCGATGGGGTAGGCCAGCAGTCGGTGCCCCCAGTGGTTGGCCAGTATTCCGGCGTCGGTCTGCTCCGGGTAGAGCCACAGATCGGTTCGGAAGTCATCCAGACTGTAGAGGCAGAGCATTACGCCCAGCCAGATCGATCCGGCCGCCGTAGCAGGCTGCGACTTTATGGCCATGAAGGTGAAGACGAGCCCCCCGAAGAGGCCCAGATAGAAGTCGGGCGCCCCGACAGGGGTGTAGCGCATCGTCATCCCCATGGTGGTCCCGCCGATGAGGAGCAGCACCAGGCGCTGCAACAGCGGCAGTTTGCCGGTGTAGATGAGGAGCGAGCCGAGGAACGCCGAGCCCACGTACCCCGCCGCACTGATAACGGCGAACACACCTCCCCTGGCCAGGGTGTGGCCGGATTCGTCCAATGCCGTCCGCATCTCCACCACTTCACCGCCGGTAAGCAGCGCTGCCCCGGCGTGACAGACCTCGTGTACGGTGACGACGAAGAGGCGGAAGGGCTTGATGAGGAAGGTATCCCACAGCGCCAGCGCCACCAGCGAGCACAGCACGTGGTATCTGAACTGCCAGAGGACGGCCGCTGCGTGGCGGATTCGGGTCAAGATGTCAGCACTTCATCTTGGAGGAGATCGTGTCTACCATCATCGACGCTACCTCGTCCGCCGACATCGGGTCCAGGTTCTCCCCCGTGCGCAGACGGATGGACACAGTAGAGCTCTCTACCTCGCGATCTCCGAGCACGAGCATGTAGGGCACTTTCTGCGTCTGCGCCTGCCTGATGCGGTAATTGAGGGTATTGTCATCGGCAAGCTCAACGCGCACGCCCACCTCTTTCAGGCGATCCCGCAGCTTCTGCGCGTATTCCAGATGGCGCTCGGCAATCGGCAGAACCACGGCTTGTACGGGCGCCAGCCACACCGGGAAAGCACCGGCGTAGTGCTCAATGAGAAATCCGATGGTGCGCTCGTGCGTGCCCAGCGGCGCGCGGTGGATGCATAGAGGAGTCTCCTCCTTCCCCTCGGCGCTGACGTACTTGAGTCCGACCCGTCCCGGCTGGACGAAGTCGACCTGGTTGGTGGCGAGACTGAATTCCCGGCCGATTGCACTCCACACTTCCACATCGATCTTGGGACCGTAGAAGGCGGCCTCGCCGGCCTCCTCGACAAAATTGATCCCCCCGCTAACGAGCGCGTTCCTCACCATCTCTTCCGTCTTCAGCCATAGATCCGGCTCGTTCACGTACTTCACACCGAGCCCCTCCTGGTCGTGCGTGCTGAAGCGCATGACGTACTTTTCGATGCCGAAGAGTTTGAAGTAGCCGCTGTACATGTTGCACACGGCGAGGAACTCCTCCTCGAACTGATCGATGGTGCAGTATATGTGAGCGTCGTTCATCTGCATGGAGCGCACCCGCATCAAGCCGAAGAGCTCGCCGGACTGCTCGTATCGATAGCACGTGCCATACTCGGACAGCCTCAACGGCAGGTCCCGATAACTGCGGGAAACCGACCCGAAGATCTTGTGGTGATGCGGGCAGTTCATCGGTTTCAGGTAGTACTTCACCCCCTCCATCTCCATGGGCGGGTACATGTGCTCCGCGTAGTACGGCAGGTGTCCGCTCTTGAGATACATGGTGTCTTTGCAGATGTGAGGCGTCCGTACCTGCTGGTAGCCGGCATTCCTCTCCGTCTCCTTGGCCAGCTTCTCCAACTCCTCTATCAGCACGGTGCCTTTCGGCTGCCACAGAGGCAGTCCCGGCCCCACCTCCTCGTCGAAGAAGAACAGCTCCAACTCCTGTCCGATGCGACGGTGATCCCGCTTGCGGGCCTCCTCCAACATGGCCAGGTGTCCGTCCAGGCCCTCCCTGGTTGGAAACGCCGTCCCGTAGATGCGCTGCAGCATCTTCAGGTTCTCGTCGCCTCGCCAGTAGGCGCCGGCCACGCTGAGCAACTTGTAGTGTTTGACCTGTCCGGTACTGAGCATATGGGGACCGCGGCACAGGTCAGCGAAGTCGCCGTCGCGGTAGAGGGAGAGGTTCTCTCCCTCCTCAAGCTCCTCCAGGATCTCCAGTTTGTAGGGGTCATCCGAGAACAAGGCCCGCGCCTCGTCGCGGGAGATTTCCTGCCTCTCGAACCTGAGATTCTGCTTGACCACCCTCTTCATTTCCTTCTCGATGGCGCTGAGATCCTCCGTGGTGAAGGGGGCCTCCACGTCGAAGTCGTAGTAGAAGCCGTTCTGTATGGCGGGTCCAATGGCCAACTTTGCGTCTGGAAACAGCCGGCGGACAGCCTGAGCCATCACATGTGACATGCTGTGTCGGTAGATCCAACCCGCCTCTTCAGCGTCCCACCGAATCAGTTCCACCACGGCGTCGGCGGCGAGATTCTGGTGAAAGTCAATGCGCTCACCATCGAGGGTGGCCCCCACATGCGACTTCAGCAACTGCTTGTCGGCCGCCAACAGCGCCTCCTTGAGGCTGCCTCCGCCCTCGCATTCGATCGCCTCCGCACCGGGTATCGTGATTTTCATCTCTCTCCTACCTCTTTGTAGTCGATCTTGTTTGGTGTCGATGTGTGTGTTTGTGGCGGAACAAAAAAAACCGCCGTCGACTCAGCGACAGCGGGCTGGATTCTGAGAACTCCTCTCGGTACTTACCTCATGCGCCCAGAAGATCCACCATCGATGATTCGACCTGTTCCCGTGCGGGCGTCGATCCGGTAGATGAGGCGGATGTCTTCCCTGCCGGGAGCGCGCGCGCCCCGATCGGGATCGGCTGTGCCAAATCACTGCAAGACATCCAAATGCTCTCCGGTTAGCGTCGTTCAGATCTCAAACTTACCCGCAGCCCGTAAAGCTGTCAAGTCCGTTCACCGGACACTGGCGGACTCATGCCTCTGAACTCGCCGCCTGCCACACGGCGACGATCTTTGAGCCACCCGTCGGTCCAGGGGCGCTGGCAGGACGGCGTCTGTGGAAGGCTCACCCATCGATGTCGTCCGCGGTTTCGGAAGGGGATACCAGCTTCAGCGCTTTCAGCAGAGGTCCTCCACTCAAAGGCGACTCCCCGTGTTGAATGACGGACATTATGTACTCTTCGCCGACACTGAATACGTGCCGATAACTCTCGCCTTCCCCGTCCCTGCCGATGAGAACGAAATCCCCTTCTTCCTCCAGCTCGTAACGCTGGGCCGAAAGGTCGAGGCTGTCGGATGGGGCGGAGGTCCGGTTATCCACTCCTCCTCGACGGCGCCTGAACAGATAACCGAAGCCCCGGTTGGCGACCACAACCGGCATCAGAGAGCGCCACCGCAAGACCTCGGGCAGACTCAGGTGGGTGCGGTCGATACGCTCGGAGTGCTGTATGGTCAGCCCCAGATGGAGGAGAATTCGACGCCGGGACATGTCCAACGCCGCCACCGCCGATCCCGCGTAGCGGCCGCCGGGAGTGAATACATCGACTAGGTGGAATCCTTCCTCCAGCTCGTGGCGTCCGATCGCCACCCTGTCGATGCCGCGGCTTCGGCCGCCAACAAACACGCCCAGGCGCTTGGCGCGTAGAGCGGAGACGCCCGCCTCTCCGTCCCGTTCGGGAGTCCTGCAAACGAAGGTGTACCCCATGACGTTGGTCAGCACTTTGTCGATGGACAAATCGCCGCGCAGAGGAACGCCCGCACTGTGCAGGAAGAAGCGCCGCTTTACATATCGCCTGAGGGCCGTCTCGCTATAAGTCAGCTCTACCACCGCGTCCCAGTCCCCAGCCTCGCCGCAGCCCGTCCACGCGGCGGCCGCAATCGCAAGGCTGTATCGGACAAGCGCGTTCATCCACTGAGGACGACAGTTGAAGTTGCGTCGCGGGGGCGGCGGGATGTGATCACCATGGTCACCGAGCCGGAGACCTCAAACTCACTGTGGTAGGCGTAAGCCGTCGCAGCTCATGAAGAATGGCGATTTCTCCACGACATCGCGACCTACGTTGATGACCAGGTCTGCCCGCTCAACCGCGCGGTGGAGGTAGTCATTGGCGGACAGCGCCGCGTTGCCCAAGGAGGGGATGGCGCTCGTCGACCACGCCCTTG
>PBRM01000211.1 GCA_002725915.1 Gemmatimonadota bacterium | reverse complement strand
GGAGGTCGCCAAAGCAGGCGGTCAGCCACTGGCCAGGCTGCTGGAGAAGCCCGATCGCGAGGTCGCCGCCCCGGTCATGGCCTCCGGGGCCACGAAGATCGTCTCCAGACTGGCCGAGGAGGACAGGGCGCACGGCATCGTGGCCATGGGTGGCACCCAGGGGACGACGCTGGCAACAACCGTCATGCGGGCGCTGCCCTACGGCTTCCCCAAGGTGATGGTTTCGACCATGGCTTCGGGCAATGTGGCGCCCTGGGTGGACATCAAGGACATCACCATGATGTTCTCGGTGACCGACATCCTGGGACTCAACCCGGTGACGCGAAAGATCCTCGCCAACGCCGCCGGAGCGGTCAGCGGCATGGCCAATATCGGCGTCGCCCTCGAGCGCGGCGAGAAGCTGGTCGCCGTGACCACGGTCGGCATCACCACCCAGGGGGCGATGAAGGCCGTCGAGGTTCTGGAGAGCTCCGGCTACGAGACCATCGTCTTCCACGCGATCGGCCCGGGCGGCCGCGCCATGGAGCAGATGATGAAAGAGGGCCTCGTCAGTGCCGTGCTGGACTTGTCTATTATCGAGGTCTCCAATGAGATGTACCACGCTCTCCTGGCCGGCGGGGAAAAGCGCCTGACCACGGCGGGTGACCTGGGGATCCCCCAGGTGGTGTGCCCCGGCGCCATCGAGGTGCTGGTCTTCAACGAGCCGGAGACCGTACCGCCTCCTTTTGATACCCGCACCCTGATCCGGCACAGCCCGCAGATCACCGATGTCCGTCTCAACGCGGAGGAAATGTCCGCGGTCGGCGTGGAGGTCGCCCGGCGGCTCAAGCATACCAGCGATGAGTCGCTCTTCATGATCCCCACCGCCGGATTCGACAGCTACGGCGTCGAAGGCATGGGTTTTCACGATCCGGCCGCCGACCAGGCCTTCATCGATGCGCTCAAGGCCAACCTCCCCGACCACTTCACCGTCGTCGAACGGGATACGCACATCGACGACCCCGCCTTTGCGACCGAAGCGGCCGAAAGCCTGATAGAATTGATTGAAAGGCGCGCTAGCTGAACGGGACGGTGGCTCGCGCTTCTCCACCCAGCAGGGCCTAATCACCATGTCAAAACAGTACACCCGCCAAGCCTTTCTGGAACGGCTGTGGGGCGAGATAAAGAGCGGCAAGCCGCTGGTGATGACCGGCGCGGGGAACGGCATCGCCGCCAAGTTCATCGAGCGCGCCGGCGTCGACATCCTCGGGGTCTACAACACCGGCTACTTCCGCATGCAGGGCTACGGCTCGCTGGCCGGGATGCTGCCGATCCTGGACGCCAACGAGCTGATCTACAACATGGGCAAGCGGGAGGTGCTGCCGCAGGTGGAGGAAGTGCCGGTGATCGCCGGAGTGAACGGTGTCGACCCGTTGCGCGACATGCGGCTGTTTCTGCGGGATCTGAAGCACATCGGCTACTCCGGCGTGCACAACTTTCCCACCGTCGCCTGGTTCGACGGCGAGTTCCGCAGAACGCTGGAGAGCACGGGGCTGGGCTACGAGCACGAGATCGCCATGCTCAATCTGGCCCGGGAGCAGGACTTGCTCACCATTGGATATGCCTTTGGCATGGAGGATGCCAGACGCCTGCTCAACGAGGCCGCGCCCGATATCTACATTTTTCACGCTGGCATTACCCGCGGCGGCACCACCGGGTATGGCGAGGGACGTTCCATCGAGGAGATGGCGGAGCGCTCCCAGGCGCATTACGATCTGGCCCGGTCCATCACACCGGATGTGATCCTGCTGGCACATGGCGCCGCCTTGTCGGGCCCTGACACCGCCCAATACATGGTCGACCACACAGACTGTCACGGCGTGCAGCTCGGTTCGGCAATCGAGCGGATGGCGGTGGAGGAGCCGCTGGAGGAGCGCGCTGCCCTGTTCAAGGAGATCACCTTCCCGCCCGGCGTCAAGCGGTGGTGACCGTGTCCTTGAGGGCACCATGCCGCTGGTAGCCTTTGGCGAATTGATGACCGAAGCCGCCCGGGGTCACTACGCGGTCGGCTACTTCGAGAGCTGGAATCTCGAATCGCTGATGGCGGTCGCCGACGCGGCCGAGGCAACACACTCACCGGTGCTGCTGGGATTCAGTGGAATCTACCTGCCTCACCCGGAGCGCGTTGTGCGGGAGCCCTTGAGCGCCTATGCGGCCATGGGGCTGGAGATCTGCCGCAGCCTGAGCGTACCTTCGGCGCTGGTTTTCAACGAGTCCCCCCACCTGGAACCCGTGCTCGAGGCCATCGACCTGGGATTCGGTCTGGTGATGTTTTCCGATGAAAATTTGGACCTGACCAGCCAGACATCTCGAGTCGCGCAGGTGGTGAAGGCGGCGCACCGGCAGAGGGTCGCCGTCGAGGGGGAAGTCGCGGCGCTGCCAGGCATTGGCGGCGGGCTAGCCGAAGCCGTGGAGGAGGAGATGCACCTGACCGACCTCGACAGCGCCCGCGATTTCCTGGACCAGACCGGAGTAGACGCGTTGGCGGTGAATGTGGGACAAGTACACCTGCACGGCCGCCGGGAAGTCGGGCTGGATCTCGCTCACCTGGAGGCGCTCAACCGCGCCCTCCCCGTTCCCCTGGTGCTCCACGGCGCCACCTCCGTGCGCCGCCAGGACCTGGTCGAGGCCATCCAGCTGGGGGTCTGCAAGATCAACGTCGGCAGCCTGTTGAAGCAGGTCTACCTCCAGGCGTTGCGCCGGGCCTGCGCCGCGGTCGAAGAGCCCTCCTCCAACCCCTACGAAGTCGTAGGTTCTGGACTCGCCGCCGACGTGCTGATCCCGGGACGCCTGGCGGTCCAGCACGCGGTTGAAGAGCTGATGGTCCTGTTCGGCAGCGCGGGCAAATAGGCGGGAAAGGTCAGTACTCTCCAGGGCGAGTTGTCGAACACATGATAGAACGGGTACATAACCAAGCCATCGAATCCTCAGTGGCAGAATTCGAGCCAAGGACTGAACCGGAGTTAGCACTCTACGCTTTCTGCTTGCTGCTGAGGCCTATTCATCGGACAGGAGGCGGGGGAGAATGATCTCCAGAGTCATCATGCCCGATCTGGGGGCGACCGGAGAAGACGTGATCCTGGAGGAGTGGCTGGTTCAACCAGGCGACACGGTAAAGGCCGGCCAGCCCCTTTTCGTCGTCAACACCGACAAGGCCAGCGTCGAAGTGGAGGCCTTTCGCCAGGGCGTGGTGCGTCAGCTATACGTCGATCAGGGCGACAGCGTGGTCCTCGGGGCGGTCGTCGCCCTGCTGGCCGACTCGATGGACGAGCCGCTGACAACAGAGCCAGCCGCCGACCCGCAACCAATCGCCGACCCGCAACCAATCGCCGACCCGCAACCAATCGCCGACCCCCAGCCAATCGCCGACCCCCAGCCAATCGCCGAAGCCCAGCCAGTCGCAAGGCACCAGCACTTGACCCCGAGGCGGCCCACGGCGTCGCCCCGCGACATGTACCGGCTGATGTATTTGATCCGTCGATTCGAAGACCGTCTGTACGAGCTGTTTCTGGAGGGGTTGGTACCGGGCACGCTGCACCAGTGCCAGGGACAGGAGGCCGTCGCCGTCGGCGTGTGTACCGCCCTGACCGACAGCGACGTAATCTTCAGCACCCATCGACCCGTGGGCCACGCCATCGCCAAGGGCATGGGACTGGAGGGGATCGCGGCAGAGCTGTGGGGCAAGGCGGCCGGCTGCGCCGGAGGCAAGGGCGGGCAGATGCACCTGACCGACGTCTCCGTAGGCGTGATGCCCTCCAACGCCATCGTCGGCGCCAACATCCCCATCGCCGCGGGCGCGGCCATCGGCTTCGCCCTGCGAGTGGAGGATCGCATCGCCGTCAGTTTTTTCGGCGACGGCTCGTCCAACATCGGCGCCTTTCACGAAGGGCTGAATCTGGCGGCCGTCAAGTCAGCTCCGGTGCTTTTCGTCTGCGAGAACAATCAGTACGCCGCTTCCACCCACATCTCCCTGACCACCAGAATCGACGACATCGCCGACCGGGCCGCCGCCTATGGCATACCGGGTGTGATCGTGGACGGGATGGATGTGTTGGCCGTCCACGAAGCGGCCCAGGAGGCTGTAGAGCGCGCCCGGCGCGGCGACGGGCCCACCCTCCTCGAATGCAAGACCTATCGCTACATGGGACACTCCCGCGGCGATCCGGGCAACTACCGGTCTCGCCAGGAGGTGGACGAGTGGCGTGCCCGCGATCCCATCCTGCAGCTGCACAACCGTCTCGACGGCCAAGCGGGCTTCGACGCGGCGGCGCTGGAAGAGGTCTGCAACGACGAGGTCGAGGCGGCGATCCGCTTCGCCCGGGAGGCACCCGAGCCTTCGCCTGCAGAGACCTGCCGAGCCACCTTCGCCGAGCCACGCAAAGGCTCGGCGGAGGAACGGGACAACGGCGCATCAGAGATGACCATGGCGCAGGCGCTGCGCGACGGCATGCGGCTGGCCATGCAGGAAGACCCAAGCGTGTTCCTGCTGGGGGAGGACATTGGCGTTTCCGGCGGATTCGGCGGCGGCTTCACCGTGACCCTGGGCCTGTCAGAGGAGTTTGGCCACAATCGCGTCATGGACACGCCAATCTCCGAGACCGCCATCATCGGTGCGGCAGTCGGCGCGGCGATGACGGGTATGCGTCCGGTCGCCGAAATGCAGTACGGCGACTTCGTGTTCTGCGCCATGGACCAGGTCGTCAACCAGGCTGCCAAGATGCGCTACATGAGCAACGGCCAGGTGTCGGTGCCCATGGTGCTGAGGCTGCCGGTGGGCGCGACGCGGCGAGGCGCCCAGCACGGGCAGTCGACTGAGGCGTATTTCATGCATACGCCCGGCCTCAAGGTGGTGTGCCCTTCCACCCCCTATGACGCCAAGGGGCTGCTGTATGCCGCCATCCGGGACGACAACCCGGTGATCTTTCTGGAGCACAAACTGCTCTACGGTGGCAAGGGCGGTCGGCAAGAGAAGACCTCGCTGGACCCGACCATGCCGGTGCCGACTGAGGCCTACGAGATCCCCCTCGGCCCGGCTGCCTTGCGCCGGGAAGGCACCGACATCACCATCCTGGCCAACATGCTGATGGTCTACCGGGCGCTGGCCGCGGCCGACAAGCTGGCTGAGGAGGGCATTGGCGTCGAGGTGATCGACGTGCGCTGCCTGGTGCCCCTGGATGTGGACAGATTGGTCGCCTCTGTCGTCAAGACCAGCCGCGTCCTTATAGTAGAGGAAGACAACTACACCGGAGGCTGGGGTGCGGAGGTGGCGGCCTTGATGAACGAGCACGCGTTCTACCACCTCTCCGCACCGGCCAAACGCGTCGCCGCTCCGGACACGCCGGCCCCGACGGCTCCCGCGCTGGAGAGTGTGTACGTGCCATCTGTCGAAAGAGTGGTCGGGGCCGCGCGGGACCTGATGCAGGGCGGCTAGAGGTCCCGCAGGTGACCTATTCGTGCCGTGGCGCCCGGCTCGCAAGGCGCTCGAGCGGGAACGGCACCACTCGCACACCTGGTGCACGCTGGATAAGTGGTATATTGGTCAGCTCAGTCCCCCCTGTCATTATTGGACCAGATGCGGAGATCGCCCCATCATCATATTGAACCCTGACCAGTGAAGGAGTAAATCGATGTCCGACGCAAAACCTGTACTGATAGACGGCGAATGGCGCGCCGCCGACGGCGAGGGCACCTTTGAGCCGCGGAATCCCACCGCGCAGAGCCCCACCGGCGAGCTGTATCCAGTCTCTTCGCTGAACGATGTAGAGGCCGCGGTGCGTGCCGGTGCCGCCGCCGCCGAGGAAATGGCCGGGCTGGCGCCTACGGTGATCGCCAGTTTTCTCGAGCGCTTCGCCGAGCGTATCGAAGCGCGCGCCGATGAATTGGTAGCCATGGCTCACGCCGAATCCGGCCTGCCGGCTTCTCCCCGACTCCAAGACATAGAATTGCCGCGCACGGCCGACCAGCTGCGTCAGGCCGCCGCTGCCGCGCGCGCGGGCTCCTGGGCCCTGCCCACCATCGACTCGCAGTCGGGCATTCGCTCCATGTACGCAGCGCTAGGTGGACCGGTGGTGGTCTTTGGCCCCAACAACTTCCCCTTCGCCTTCAACAGCCTGGCCGGGGGCGACTTTGCCTCCGCCATCGCCGCCGGCAATCCGGTGATCGGCAAGGCCAATTCCTCGCACCCGGGCACCACGCGCCTCTTGGGGGAAGAGGCCTTTGCCGCCTCGCAGGACGTCGGGCTGCCCACAGCGGCGGTGCAGCTGATCTATCGCACCGACCACCAGGTGGGTGAGCAGCTGGTCTCGCATCCGCTGGTGGCCGCCACCGGATACACCGGCTCGCGGTCGGCCGGATTGGCGCTGAAGGCGGCTGCCGACCAGGCGGGCAAGCCGATTTATCTGGAGTTGAGCAGTATCAATCCGGTCGTGGTTTTACCCGGGGCCATCGCCGAGCGCGGCGGCGACGAGTTGATGGACGAGTTTGTGACTTCCTGCCTGATGGGCACGGGGCAGTTCTGCACCAATCCGGGCATCGTGCTCTTGCTCAAGGGGGAGGGCGCTGAACAGTTTATCGCGGCGGCGCGGGAAAAATTCGGTGAAGCGCCGGTGGGCACCATGTTGACCGAGGGCGTGCAGAAGAACATGGAGCGCAGCGTCAGCCACCTGCGCGAAGCCGGGGCCGAGTTGCTGGTGGGCGGCGCGACCGGCGGCGGCGCTGGCTACAGCTTTCAGAATACTCTGCTGCGGGTGAGCGGGACTCAGTTTATCAAGGAGCCGGAGAAACTTCAGGAGGAGGCTTTCGGCAACGAGAGCCTCTTTGTCGTGGCCGACGACATGGATCAGGCCCTGGAGGTCTCGCGCCGTTTCGAGGGAAATTTGACCGGCTGCATCTACAGCCACAGCGGTGGCGACGACGATGCCCTCTACAACCGCATCGCGCCGATCTTGCGGCGCAAGGTGGGACGACTGCTCAACGACAAGATGCCCACGGGCGTGGCCGTGTCCTCGGCGATGAATCACGGCGGCCCCTATCCCGCCACGGGTCATCCAGGTTTTACCGCCGTGGGTCTACCGGCCTCGCTTTTGCGCTTCGGCATGCTCCAGTGTTTCGACAATGTGCGCCCCCACCGCCTGCCGCCGGCGCTGCGCGACCAGAATCCCACCGGCCAGATGTGGCGCCTGGTGGACAAGGAGTGGACCCAGGCCGACGCGGCGGCGGGATGAACATCATCTGGTTGGACGATGCAGGTTGTCAGGATGTCTCTTGCGTTGGCGGCAAGGTCGCCAATCTGAGCCAACTCGCGTCCGACTATCAGGTCCCATCCGGCTTCTGCCTCACCACTGACGCCTTCCAGGAGTGGGCGAGACAGGGTGACGGGCGCGCTGACGAGTTCCCACCCGAACTCCAGCGCCAGCTCGCCGACGCCTATGTCGAAATGGCCAGGCGCTGCGACACCGAGCTGCCCAGCGTGGCCGTGCGGTCGTCGGCAATTGACGAAGACGGGCGCTTCGCCTCTCTTGCCGGACAATACGAGACCTACCTGAATCTGAGCGGCGATGCGGCCGTGGCGGACGCCGTGCTGCGCTGCTGGCACTCCACCGGGGCCGAACGCGTCGCCGAATACCGCCAGCGCTACGGGCTGTCCCTCGACAGCATAGAGATGGCCGTCCTCGTCCAGCGCCTGGTTCCGGCCGACTCGTCCGCGGTGATCTTCAGCGCCAATCCAGTGACCGCCAATCGCGACGAAGTCGTCATAAACGCCAGCTGGGGCCTGGGTGAAAGCGTCGTCGGCGGAACCGTCAGCCCGGATACCTTCACCATCGACAAGCGAAATCTGTCGGTGACCGAGTCCAAGATCTCGGATAAAGAGCTCATGACGGTGCTGGTTCCTGACGGCACCAGGGAAGTCCCCGTGCCACGGTTCAT
>PBRM01000210.1 GCA_002725915.1 Gemmatimonadota bacterium | reverse complement strand
TACCTCCCCTACCTGCTTCAGTGCGGGGTCGAATCCAGCGTCATCACGGTGTTGCCGGATCGGGCCATTGCCGGCTCTCAGATTGTGGTGACTGACAATCCGCTCGGAAAGCTCCCGTATTACGCCTGGGCCACGTGGAGGACCCTGTCCAGCGGTCTCCTGGCGTGGTGGCGGTCACGCCCGGCGGACGTCCTCTTCATACAGAAGGTCATCTTTCCGGGGCCCGTCCGCTGGCTGTTGAGCCGCTGCCGGTGTCCGGTCGTCTACGACTTCGACGACGCTATCTTTACAACTGAAGTACGGGAGGCGCGGAGCTGGCTGGCTGCCTGGAAGGAGCGCCGCAACGCCAGAGGATTGCCCGGCATGCTGAAACTGGCGGCCGTGGCGGTTGTGGAAAACGAATACACCGCCGATTTTGCGCGCTCCTACTGCGAGGTCGTCACCATCACCGGTCCCATCGACACCGAGCTTTACAGGATATGTGACAGGACCCGACGCAAGCCCGAAGCGGTCGTGTTGGGATGGATCGGCAGTGCCACCTCGCGGCAGTACCTGGAACTGATCCGCGGTCCCCTCCACCAGCTGTCAAAGCGCTTCCCCAATCTGAGACTGAGAGTGGTCGGGGCCGAATCGCCTCATGTCGAGGGGTTGCAGGTGGAGTCCAAGGACTGGAGCCTGGAGGAGGAGGAGGAAGACCTGCGGGGCTTCGACATCGGGCTCATGCCTATCGCCGACGATCCGTGGACCCGGGGCAAGGGGGGGTACAAGCTCCTCCAATACATGGCCACCGGTCTTCCCGTGGTCACCAGCCCCGTAGGCGTGAACCGTCAGATCGTAAGGGATGGCGAGAGCGGGTTCTGGGCGCGGAGCCCAGGCGAATGGGAGGGGCGGCTGGCGACGTTGATCGAGAATCCGGGGCTTCGACATGAGATGGGGAGGAGGGGTCGGGCCACCGTGGAAAAGGAGTACGCGCTGGCCGTGCAGCAGAAGCGCTTTCTCGGTATCCTGAAGGGTGTATGCCCCTCCCAGAGGGCGAGCCCTTGACTGGGGTAAAGGCGGAAGGGGTCGTCAACGCCCTGACCGTAGATCTGGAAGACTGGTACCAGGGGCTCGAGATCGACCCCGAGGACTGGGGTAGATACGAAGACCGACTGGCCATCGGCACGCTGCGGCTTCTGGATCTGCTGGCGGAGGCGGGGGTGCGGGCTACCTTCTTCGTGCTCGGCTACGCCGCGGAGAGGGCGCCAGATCTGGTCCGGGAGATCCAGGCTCGGGGCCACGAGCTCGGCACCCACGGTTACGGCCACCGTTTCGTCTACCGCCTGGGCCCGGAGGGGTTCAGGGCGGACTTGAAGAGGTCGCTGGAGGTCCTCGCCAAAGTGGGTAGTGGGCCGATTCGGGGCCACAGGGCGCCCTACTTTTCTATCACCAGCGGGGCGGAATGGGCCTTCGAGGTGCTGCAGGAATGCAGCATCACATTTGACTCCAGCGTCTTTCCGGTGAAGAATTACAGGTACGGAATACCTGACTCGCCGCGGTGGATCCACGATGTGGGGGATGGCCTGGTGGAGTTCCCCCTGCCAACCTACCGCCTGGGCAAACGGAACATCCCGATCGCGGGGGGTGCCTATTTTCGTATATTTCCTTATACTTTTACGCGGTTCGGCCTGAGCGAGATCAACTCGACGGGACATGCGGCAGCATTCTACATCCACCCTTGGGAGCTGGACCCGGGTCACCCTCGTTTGAGCGTGGCCCGTCGCATCCGGATTCCCCATTACTGGAACCTGAAGGCTACCGAGGGCCGGCTGCGCCGTCTGATGCGCGAGTTCCGGTTTGCGTCCATGGGTGAGGTATTGGGACTGGATGCCTAAGGCAGACTTGGCATTTGTCGGCGCCTCGGAGCGAGAATTCGCGCTCGATGTGAACTGCATCACTTCGGAAGCTGTCCCGCCATCGGATTGTTTGACGGCGGTGGTGCGGCCAGGAGAGTGGCAGATGTTGGCCAGTCTACATAGGGGTCACCTGGCGCAAAGGCGCGCCAGTTTGGCGGGGGGTCCGCTACGAGCGATATGAGAATACTAATCACGGGAGGAGCGGGATTCATAGGGTCGCACCTGTCCGAGCGACACCTGGCCCTGGGGGATGAGGTCTTCATCATCGACAACCTCTCGACCAGTGTCATTACCAATGTCCAGCATATGGAGGGGAACTCTCGCTTCCACTGCAAGATTGACGACGTTCTCAATGTAGAGGTAATGCGCAGGCTGGTGGAGGAGTGCGATCTCATCTACCACCTCGCCGCCGCGGTAGGGGTAGAGTACATACTGCAAAATCCGCTGCAGACGCTGATGACCAACATCCGCGGCACCGAGATTGTCCTCGAGCTGGCAAATGAGAAGAAGAAGAAGGTCGTCCTGGCGTCCACGTCGGAGATCTACGGCAAGAAAAACGGGCACGTTCCCTTCCGCGAAGACAGCGACCGCATACTGGGTCCAACCACCGTGGTCCGCTGGAGCTACTCCACCACCAAGGCGGTGGACGAGCTGCTGGCGCTGGCCTACTGGCGGGAGAAGCGATTACCCACGGTAATCGTCCGCCCTTTCAATGTCATCGGGCCACGCCAGACCGGTCAATACGGCATGGTGGTGCCGCGTTTTGTGAAGCAGGCGATGTTGGGAGACCCCATCACCGTATACGACGACGGCGAGCAGCGCCGGTGCTGGACCTACATCGACGACGCCCTCGACGGGCTCATGGCGTTGGCCACCAGCGACCGCGCGGCCGGGGAGATCGTCAATCTGGGCTCCAACTTCGAGAGCAGCATCAAGGACTTGGCGTTCAAGATCAAGGAACTGACCCGGAGCGAGTCTGAAGTCGCATTCATCCCCTACGACGAGACGCGCACTCGGAACGGCCTCTACGAGGACCTCGTATACCGCGCCCCCGAGCTGGAGAAAATCCGAACTCTCGTGGGCTACGATCCCAAGGTCAATCTCGACGAGGCGCTGGTCCGCATCATCGACGATTACAAGCGCTGACCGGCCTCGCCCAAGGCTGACTGCCCGCCATCCGAGACGATACAAGCGCTGAACCGCCCCGACCTGACTGCCCCCCGCGACGATAACAAGCGCCGATGGCCCCGCCCAACCCCCTCTGCCCCTCCGGTCAGGGCAATCCGATTGCCTTGATGAGCCTGGGGATCACTAGCCACTGCAGCTGACCGCAATCATCACCCACTTCCGACCAGGCATCGACCGCCAGCAGCAGGTGGGCGACAGCCGCTGTGGGCAGGCGCACGCGGGCCCCACACAGATGGGCGATCCACTCTTCCAGACCCGGGTTGTGCCCGATCAGGAGGACGGAGTCCACATCCTTCCCGGCGCCGCCCAGCGCCTGACGGATGGCGCCGACACCGGCCAGGTAGAGGCTGTCCTGAAATAGGATGTCCAGGTGCGATCCCAGGGCCTGCACCACACCGGTGGCGGTTTCCCGGGCGCGCTGCGACGACGAGGAGATGACGAGGTCGGGGAGGCCGCTTTCCACCGCCCCCAGCATTCGAGCCACGTGGGGTAGGTCGCCTCGCCCCCGCTTGTTGAGCGGACGGTCGAAGTCGTCGGCTTGTTGAGACCAGTCGGATTTGCCGTGGCGCATGACGAGGAGTTTTTTCAACGGTCCTTCTCCTAACTTTTACACTAGAGGCTTCCGGTGGAAATGCACGTTGCGTCTGCCCCTGGGCGGGGCTATCTTTAACCAAGCTATCCAACTCCCAGCGGCGATCAACCTCGCGCTCCGGCCTGTGACCATGAACCCGCTCGAAGTCAACCTCGACATAGTACCAAACTCGCGGTTTCAGCTCATCGACGTATCCGCTCGAATTCGGGAGGAGGCCGGGGACTGCCTGGAGGAATTCCGCAAGGTTCTCTATTGCTCTTTCCACACGACGGCCGGCTATCTGGAGCAGAGCGCCAGCGCTCGACTTGGAAACAGTCGCAAGCAGCTGGATCCGTTCTTCCGGATGGTTCAGCGTATTTTTCCGCCCGACGCGGGCTACTTCCACGACCGCATGCGGCTGCGTGACGAGCTCTCCGAAGAGCAGAAGGAGCAGGAGCCCATCAACGCGGACTCGCATCTGACTTTCATTGGGGCAGGTCTCAAGAACTGTGTCACCTATCTCAACAAGCCGCGGGATCCGGTGTATTTCGTCGAGCTGGACGGCATCTACCGCAAGGTGCGGAGGCAGAGACGCACGACGGTCCTGGCCTACAACCGGGAAGAGATCGTTCACCGCGAAAGGGTGGCGATTCCCGTGACAGGATCTCACGCCATCGATTCGCACAATCTCAAAGACGCTCGCTACGGCCTCTTCGAGCGACTGGAGGCCTGGCTGGACGAGTTCGGCATAGAGCGGGGGCGCATCGACATTCGCCTGTTGCCGGAGGAAAAAGACGCCGGCCTGACCGTAAACGAGTATGAGACCCTGTTGATGCGCAACGACCTGCCCGAGGCGCTGCGCGATCCCCTCAGATACATGATGCGAAGAGGTCGCAAGCTGCTCAAGCATCCCGCCGCGATTCCGGGCAAAACGAGGGATTACGCCACCTACGATTTCATCCGACTCTACAACGAGTTCGTCGATGCCCTGCCCCTGGGTCGCTCCGTGGTGGACCGCATTGCCTCGGTGTTGTCCACACCGGCATACCGTATCTTGCGGTTGAAGCGCCACGTCAGCCTGCTGGTCTCGACGAGTGAGGAAACCGGACCGGGGCGGATCGTACAGGGCACTTACCAGTCCCCCATCCTGGTGCAGCACTCCCAGCCGGAAAGAGGTGTCCGCTACCTCGACGTGACCTTCCGCCGCTTCCAATGAATAGTGCAGAGGAGCGGAAATAGGCCGCATGGCAGTCCGTTGAGAAGTATCGGCCCCACCGGCGCTCACCCAGGCGCAGTATCGGCCCACAGCAGCAGCCCCCGCGAAATTGGGATTCGATGCGCGTAGATCCCTCCGTTTTCAAGGCCTACGACATTCGCGGCATCTACCCCGAGCAACTGAACGAGGAAACCGCCAGGGCCATTGGCCGAGCCTTCGTCACCTATCTGAATCCCCGCGAAGTGGTGGTGGGACGCGACATGCGCCTCTCCGGCCCCGCCATGCACGCATCGCTGGTCGCGGGGCTCACCCAGCAGGGGGCGGATGTGATCGACATCGGCATGGTGAGCACGGACCAGTACTACTACGCCTGTGCCACCCTCGACCGGCCGGGATTAATGGTAACGGCCTCCCACAATCCCCCGCAGTACAGCGGCTTCAAGATGGTGCGGAAGATGCCCTATCTTCTCAGCGGCGACGAGGGGATCCAGGATCTTCGGCGAATTGTGGAGGCCGACGGCTCTCCCAACTCGGGGCGTACCGGTGCGGTGCGCGAGCGGGATCTGTCCGAGGGCTTCACCGAGAAGGTGGTCGGCCTCATCGATCCGGCCCGGCTTGCCCCCCTCAAGGTGGTGGCCGACACCGGGAACGGCATGGTGGGGCCGGTTCTCAAACGGGTGTACGAGCGTCTGCCCGTAGAGCTCACCGGCATGTACCTCGATCCCGACGGCTCGCTCCCCAACCACGGTCTCGACCCCATGAAGGAAGAGAACCGGGCGGCCTTACAGGAGCGGGTAATCGCAGAGGGGGCGGACGTGGGCTTCGCTTTCGACGGCGACGGTGATCGCTTCTTCGCCATCGACGACCGCGGGCGCTTCGTGCCGGGTGATTTCCTCACGGCACTGATGGGCACCTACCTGCTGGAGAGAGAGAAAGGCGCTACTATCATCTACGACGTGCGCTGTTCCTGGGCGGTGCCGGAGCTCATCCAGACCGCCGGAGGAATCGCGCTCATCGAACGAGTCGGGCATTCCTTCATCAAGCCGCGCATGTTTGAGGAGGGGGGGATCTTCGGAGGGGAGCTCAGCGGCCACTATTACTTCCGCGACTTCTTCGGGGCGGATTCCGGTATCGTCCCCTCGCTCATCATTCTCGAGATGCTCTCCCGCAAAGGGGTGAAACTGTCCCAGCTGTTGGAGCCCTTGGAGCAGCAGTATTTCCTTTCCGGCGAGATCAACACCGAGGTCGAGGACCCGGCGGGCAGGATCCAGGCCGTAGAAGAGTCCTACAGCAACGGTAAGGTGGAGCATGTCGACGGGGTTTCAGTCAGTTACGAGGACTGGCACTTCAACGTGCGGGCCTCGAACACCGAACCCCTGCTTCGCCTCAATCTCGAGGGCAGGAGCCGTCAACTCATGGAAGAGAAGACAGACGAGGTGCTGGGCGTTATACGGTCGTAAGACAGCTGTGAGCGCCAGCGCAACTCCGTGGCCGTCCCGGTCTCTCCCTACAGCCGGTTGCGCAGCGTTCCCAGGCGAGCCACCCATCCACCCGCAGGGCGGACAGGCTGCTCTGCACCAGGTAGCGGAAGTGAGGCACCCTGGTGCGACTTCGGCTCGCTGTCGCTCCCGGCAAGTAAGCGTCCAAGTACCGCAACAGCCCATGGGTGTCCCGTCGATGCACGACAGTGGAGATTGATGCCTTTCCGGCGAGAGTTGTCTACCAATCTGGTAGGAACGGGGTTGACCTTCGGTCTGGGTATGGCCAACCAGGCCTTGCTGGCCCGAGGGCTGGGAGACGAGGGTCGCGGGCAACTGGGGCTGATCGTCACGAGCATTACTTTCGGAGCGCTGCTGCTGGGTGAATGGTTGAATCGGGGCAACACGTTTGCCGCCGGCAGGGAGAGCGACAGGGGGCGGCAGATCCTGGCCAATACGCTGGTGTACGGGGCGTGGGTCGGGGCGCTGCTGGTGGCTGTGGCGGCGGTGGGGCAGAGGCTGTGGTCGCCACTGGCATTCGGGTTAACGCCCGACGTCTATTACGTGGTGGCCGGCATCGCCGCGGCCACGGTGACCTACAAAGCGGGCCAGGCGATCGTCCTGGGCGAGGACCGGCTGCATCTGTACGCCTTTCTACCGGTCGTCCTGATCGCGGTCTGGCTGGCTGGCAACTGGTTCGCCCTGCGGGTCTGGAGCGCGGGAGTGGGGGGCGTTCTGACCGCCTGGCTGGTAGCCGCTGTAGTCGCGCTGGGCGCAACCCTCATCCCTATCTGGAAGGGACTGGGCAGTTTTGACGCCGCCCTGTTCTCGCGCACGAGTGCTGTGGGGGGGCGGGGAGCGGCCTCCTGCATCCTGATATTTCTGCTATTTCGCGGCAATGTGTTTCTGGTGCAGTATTTCCACGGGATGGCGCAACTCGGGGTGTATATGATCGCCGTGGTGATAGCGGAGATGATGCAACGCCTGCCCAACATCGCCGGCACCGTGCTGCTGCCGAAAGTCATCCGCGGAGGGGACGAGGGACACCGGTTGAGCCTGCAGGTGGCGCGAAAGGTCCTGCTGTTCTCACTGCTGGCAGCGGCGTTGGCGGTGGCGGCTGGCAGGCCCGCGATAGAGCTCATGTTCACCAGCGAATTCAGCGGCGCCTACGAGCCGCTCCTGTGGATGCTGCCCGGCCTGGTGGCCAGCGGCTTTGGATCGGTGCTGAACACGCGGCTGGCTGGACAGGGTTATCCACCAGT
This sequence comes from Gemmatimonadota bacterium, assembly GCA_002725915.1. GTDB lineage: Bacteria > Latescibacterota > UBA2968 > UBA8231 > UBA8231. The sequence continues at coordinate 14,543 of PBRM01000210.1, read as the reverse complement.
GACCATCTGGGCGCCCGCTGTAGCGGCAGGCCTGGGCGCCAGCCTCAGCGCGTGGTCGATCCCCGCCATGGGGCTGAAGGGAGCCGCTCTGGGGACTTCAGCCGCCTACATCCTGTGGGTGGCTATCATAGCTCAGCACTACCGGGCCGAGTCGATGGGGAGCTGGCGGGATTTCCTGTTGACCAGGAAAACCGGGGACACTATGGGAGTGCAGCGATGACGTGGCTGGCAGGAGAGCGGGGAAAAGTCTCCCTGGATCGTCGCTGGTTCGCCCTGTTCGTTGTCGCTCAGGCCTGCGCACTCGGGTTGGCGGTGGCGTTGCCGACAAAGATCGCATACGCCGTGCTGGCGGGGATCGGCGGCGGACTTTTCCTCACCTTCCTCCTCATCTACCCCTGGATCATCGTGCCGGCCGTAGTGGCGACCACGGCGATGGACATCTCCGGCCAGCTGCTCAAGAAAACCCTCATCGGTATACCGGTCACCGGTTTTCACATCGCCCTGGGCCTGATGGTCGTCAGCATCCTCGCCAACACCTTCCTCAGGCGGAGGACGACGTTTCCGGAATTCGAGCTGAAGGGGCCGCTTTTCATGCTTCTTGGCGTCATGGCTTTTTCACTCACCTACACGCCGGTGCTGGTGGAGGGTACCATCGGCGTCGTGCGCACCGGCTGTCTCATACTTTTTCTGTACGGCACCCAGGTCATGCTGGATTCCCGCCGGGCCGTCAACCTCGTCGTCATCTCCATGAGCGTGGCCCTCGTGGCGGGTTCCATTCTGGCAGTGGTGCAGATCATAACGGAGAGGTTCTATCTGCCGGCCAGCTTTGTCATCGCCGTCGGCGCCAACGCTCCGCGGGCAACGGGTACCTTCCACAATCCCAACACCTTCGGCACCTTTCTCATGTGCGGCGCTGTCTTCCTCTTCGCCATTCTGGTCAATCACCGCCTACGCTTGTGGCAGCGCGTGGCTCTATTGCTGCCCCTGCTTTCTGCCGTAACCGGGCTGGTGACGACCTTCAGTCGCGCCAACTGGGTGGCGGCGATGGCGGGCGTTGTAGTGGCGCTTGTCGTGGCCCGCAAGCTGCGCTACCTCTTTTACTTGGCGGCGATCAGCCTGGTCGCCATTCTGGCGGTGAAGGAGTTCGTACCATTCGCCGAACACATTTACGAGCGCTTTGCCTCGATTTTCACGATGGTGGAGGATTTTGGCGCCGTGGGCAGGGAGTCGAGCTCCGGCCGGATTTACTTCGTCATCGCCGGGCTTGAGATGTTCCTCGACCACCCGCTGCTGGGGGTCGGCTGGCGCGGCTTTCCCGTCCTTTTCGACGCCTACAAGCCGATTGATTTTCCCTATTGGGTGCCCACCAAGGAGTCACACACCCTCTTCGCCAACCAGCTAGCGGAGCTGGGCCTGCTCGGTTTCACGGCGTCGGTGTGGATCGTGGCACGGGTACTGCGCCGGGGGTTCACGGCACTGCCCCGCATGGTGGATTCCTACCTCCGGGCGGTACTCATCGGTCTGCTGTCGACCTTCCTTGCCTTCCAGGTGAGTCTCAGTTTCACGGCTGACTTCAACAACAACTTTCTATGGTTTTTTACCGGCATGCTTTTCGCCGTGATCCGCCTCGACGAGAAACTCAGAAGCCAGGATAGCCCGTGAAGATACTGATTGCCTCCCACGGGTACCCCAGTTCCGTGTCGCGGCTGGCTGGCAGCTTCGTGCACAACCAGGTCCGTTTTCTCCAGGCGCATTGCGATATCCGCTGTGTGTCGCCCACCCCGTGGTTTCCTCTCCCGGGTTTCGGTCGTTGGAGCGCCTACGGTGGGACTTCGAGGCGGGAAGTCATGGACGGCATCGACGTGGCTCGGCCGCGGTACGTGACCTTGCCCAGGAGGGTGCTGCTTGCCCACGTGTGGCGTTCCTATCTGCGGGCGCTGATCCGGGCGGCGGGGGATGGCGGCGAAGATGTCATTCACGCGCACTACGCCTACCCCGACGGTCTGGCGGCGGTGCATTACGCCCGTCGGCGAGGCGGGATACCGGTGGTCATCACAGTACACGGCCACGACATCAAGGACCTCGCCGCCGGAAGGGAGGATTGGCGTCGGGTTGTGACTCAAGCCCTGGAGGGTGCGACCACCGTCATCGCCGTGAGCGAGGAGCTGGCCGAGCTCGTCAGGCAGCTGGGGATAGCAGCGGACAAGGTGCGTGTCATCCACAACGGCGTCGACGGCGAGGTCTTCAAGCCGACGGGGTCGGAGACCGGCCGCGAAGGGAAGCGGCGTCTCCTCTACGTGGGTCGCTTCGATGTGGCCAAGGGATTGAAGGTCCTGCTGGCTGCAGCGGCGAGGCTGCGGGCCGGGGGGCGCGATTTACAGCTGACCTTCGTGGGCGGCGGCGCAACGGGCACGGCCGAGCCCTTCCAGCGCGAGGCTCACCGCCTCGGTGTGGCCGACATCGCTGACTTCATCGACGAGGTGCCCTGGTCAGAGATGCCCGCCGTCATGAGCGCCGCGGATCTGCTGGTGCTGCCCAGCTTCTCCGAGGGGCTGCCGCTTGTCCTGGTAGAGGCGATGGCGTGTGGGCTACCCCTGGTCGCCACCCGCTGTGGCGGACCCATAGAGGTGGTGGAGGAGATGGTGGGACGTCTGGTCGAAGTGGGGGACGAGGTCGATCTGGAGAGAGGCATAGCCCACGTGCTCGACCACTACGACAGCTACGACCGCGATGCCATCCGACGCCGAGCACTCGAGCGTTTCGACTATCGGCGGATCGCCGAGCGCATTCACTCTGTCTACGAAAACGCCATGTCGTAATCCCGGGGGCGCCCGCCTAACGGCCCGTTGAATTCACTGCGATGGCAAAGCGATTTTATCAACGCTGTTAGGGCTCCTCCCCCAGCAACTCCCGGTACAAGCCCACGAGCCGCCTGCCTTCGCCCTCCCAGCTGTAGCGCTCCAGGACGGCTCTCCGTCCCGCCTCCCCCATGCGCACTCGACGGTCGTCGTCGCCGAGGAGGGTCTGCACAGCATTGGCGGCAGCGTCGCCATCGAGGGGATCGACGGCGTAGCCGCATTCGGCGTCCTCGACGATATCCTTCCACATGGGGAAGTCAGAAACCACCACCGGTCGCCCCATCATCATATACTCGAACATCTTCGTGGGCAGAGAGCGAAGGTAGTTGGGATCGGGGTGCAGGAGGGCGAGGCAGACATCGGCGTCCAGTATGTAGCCATGGACCTGGGTGTGAGATACCAGTCCGGTGAACTCGACGTTTGGCGCCAGGCCGAGGCGACTGACGACCTCGTCGCGCTCTGCCACCAGCTCGCTGTCCACCGGACCGACTAGTCGCAGAAGGATGGATGGGAAGGACCGGCGCAGCCGCTGGACGAGGTAGAGCATCTCGAACAGCCCTCGCAGCCGCATTATGGCGCCGGTGTAGACCAGCACGGGACGCGCCCCGAGGGAGGGGCCGGCCGGTCGGTACAGGTCGGCGTAGGTCATGAGCGGGTAATTGAGAACGGTCTCGAAACGGAGACCGCGATAGTATTTTCCGTAGGCGTGATCGGCGAGGCTGAGCCCGGCGATGAAGGGGAGGCTGAGGCGCTCGACGAAGCGGTAGAGCCAGGCGGTGAGGCGGCGGAGCCCACGGGGGAGCCAAAGTCGGCTCCGAATGGCGGCTGGCACGTCTTCGTGCACGTCGTATACCACCGGGCGTCGCGTCAGCAGGCGGAGAAGAACAGCGGCGGGCAGCAGCTCCGGATCGTGAATGGCGTAGAGCTCGGCGCGTTGTCGAAGCGCGAGCCGCAGGACGCGGATGGACTGCAAGGCGCGGAGGAGACGGTTCTGCTGCGCAGGCAGCGGAATGGTGCGGACCCCGTCGGTCTCGCTGTCGGTCGTGTCCTCGAGGGCGATTACGGTAACCTCGAAGCCGGCCCGGGCGAGGGTGCGGGCCTCAGCCTGGAAGAGGCGCACGTCGTGGAGGAGGTGAACGGTGCTGAGAATGCAGATTCGGGGGGGGGTGTGCATAGGTTAATGCCGGAGGCCTGTAAACTTGACTTCGACGCGACAGCCCCTTATTCTGAAGAATCAGCGTAATTCTGTCAAACACAAGGACTTCAAGCAGTCTTTTATGGACGAAAAAAGCCCTGAAAAGGCCGTTGGCAGCGGCGTCTTCGTCGGCGTCTTTGAGGGCCACAACGCCGCGGCGGCCGTCTTTTCCGGGGGGCGCGTGCAGGCGGTGCTGCAGGAGGAGCGGCTCACGGGGATCAAGAACTACCACGGCCCGCCCGTCAGGGCCGTCCCGGAGGTCATGTCCCTGGCGGGTGTCGAAGTGGCTGACGTGGAGGGTGTCTGCTTGGCCTCCCGCTACGCGTCTCGACCCCGCGAGCCCGGCTACATGAAGGACAATTTTGACCAACGCTATCGCACCAATCTGCGCCAGCTGGTGCAGAGCCGGCTGTCGTCGTGGAATACCTACCGTGAGTATCGCGCCAGGAAGAGGATGGCGCAGCGTCGGGGCCTTGTTCGCCAGTGGGGCTTGCGGGAGGAGACCGTGTCCTTCTACGACCACCACGAGGCTCACGCCGCCACCGTCTACCACGGCCTGAGGAGGGACGAGGAGCCGTATCTGGTGCTGACCCTGGATGGCGGGGGGGATGGCCTGAGCGGTTCAGTCTGGACCGGGCGGAAGGGGGAAATGTCGCAGGTGGAGTGCATTCCCCGGGAGGACAGCCTGGGAGAGCTGTACGCGGTTACGACCCATCTGCTCGGCTTCATGCCCATGGAACACGAGTACAAGCTCATGGGCATGGCTCCCTATGCGGACCAGAAATACGCCGGGAGAATAGCTGACATATACCACAGCTATCTGGGCCTGGAGAAGGACGGGATCCGCTTCCAGCGCCGGGTGCGAGAGCCGCTGTCGAGGATTGGACTGCGGCTGCAGCGCGACCTGTCGAGGGTGCGGTTCGACAGCCTGAGCGCCGGGCTGCAGCTGTTCACGGAGAGGATGCTGGTCCAGTGGGTGAAGGCGTGCATCTCCAGGACGGGGATAGGGAGGGTACTGGCCAGCGGCGGCGTGTTCATGAACGTCAAAGCGAACAAGGCCGTCAGCGAGCTTGCCGAGGTAGAGCGCTTTGAGGCTTTTCCCTCCGCTGGCGACGAGTCGCTTGCCTTCGGGGTGTGCTATCTGGCCGCCCGGCAGCGCGGGCTGCAGGTGCGGCCCGTCGATCACTGCTACCTCGGCAATGACCTGACCGCTGAAGAGTGTCGCGAGGCGGCGGCAAGGGTGGCGGGACAGGTGGACGTCGAGGAGCCGTCGAACATGGCGGGGCGCGTGGCCGAGCTTCTCGCCGCCGGTGAGATCGTGGCGCGCGCCTCGGGACGCATGGAATTCGGCGCCCGCGCCCTGGGGAATCGATCGATACTCGCCGACCCCATAAACCAGGACGTGGTGAGGGTCATCAATCGCATGATAAAGAAGCGCGATTTCTGGATGCCATTCGCGCCCGTTGTCATGCGCCAGAAGGCCGACAGCTATTTCCGCAACGCCAAGGACCTGCCGTCGCCCTACATGATGAACACCTTCGACTCTACGGAGAAGCGGGGGGAATTCATGGCGGCGGTGCACAATGCCGACTTGACCGCCCGTCCGCAGCTGCTGGAAGAGGGTCAGAATCCGGAGTACCAAGCCATCCTTGAGCAGTTCGGCGAACTCACCGGCCGCCACGTCCTGCTCAATACTTCCTTCAATCTTCACGGGTCGCCGATTGTCTGCTCGGCTGCCGATGCCGTGGGCGTGCTGCTGGCGTCAGGCCTGACCCGGCTCGTCCTCGGCCCGCTGCTGCTGTCGAAGAAAACCTGAATGGCCGCCGCGGGTCAGTGGATCTTTTGGGTATCTATCTGTCTGGTGGCCTACACCTACCTGGCCTATCCGGCCCTCCTCTGGCTTTTCACCTTCTGGAAGCGGCCGAGCGTATACGAGGAGTCGGAGAATTGGCCCTCCATGAGTCTCATCATCAGCGCCTACAACGAGTCTGCAGTGATTGCAGATAAACTGAGGAACAGCCTCGATCTCGACTACCCGACCGATCGTTTTCAGGTCGTGATGGTCTCTGACGCCTCGGACGACAGCACCGACGAGATCGTCAGAGGATTCGGCGATCGAGGGGTAGTTTTCCACCGCGCGCCGGAGCGCGGCGGCAAGACCGCAGGGCAGAACGCGGGAGTGGCGCGGTCGGTGGGTGAAATCCTGGTGTTCTCCGACGCCAACAGTATGTACGACCGCGACGCCCTGAAAGAGCTGGTGCGCCCCTTCTCCGACGCGGCGATTGGATGCGTCTGCGGAGAGTTGCGCTACGTCGACACCGAGGCCGGCGGTGCCGGCAAGGGGGAGGGCTTCTACTGGCGCTACGAGCAGTTTCTCAAGGGAAGAGAGAGCCTGCTGAGCTCGCTGGTGGGAGCGAACGGGTCCATCTACGCTCTGCGGCGGGAACTTTTCGACGAACTGCCCGCCGATATCATCAGTGACTTGATCATGCCCATCAGGGTGAGGCGCAAAGGCGCGCGCGTGGTCTACGCCCCCCGTGCCGTCGCCCGGGAACACAGCGGCCAGCATTTCGGGGATGAGTCCCGAAGGCGCACCCGTATCATCGCCCGGAGTCTGTACGGGCTGTGGAAGGAGATCGGGGTCCTGAATCCCTTCACCAACGGGGTGTTTGCCTTTCAGGTATTTTCCCACAAGATCGTGCGCTGGCTCGTGCCCCTGTTCCTGATCGGCATGCTGGCAGGGAGCTTGGCCCTCGCCGACGAGTATCTATATCGCGCCCTGCTCTGCCTTCAGCTGGCCTTCTACGCCCTCGCTGTGCTGGGCAATCTGTCCCCTCGACTCGGACGGCTCGCTCTGTTCTACATCCCCGCTTACTTCTGTGCCATCAATGCGGGAGCCCTGATGGGACTATGGGGCTTCCTGACGGGACAGAGGTACGCCGCGTGGCAGCCGCGCGGAGCCTAACGGAGCAGTTCCTCATGGCTCACTGGCTCGAAAGAGCGCTGCTGCTGGTCAGCGACTTCCTGGCCATAAACGCGGCCACTGTGGTGCTGCTGTGGATGAAGTTCGCCGGTGGGGCCCTGACCACGGTGGAGAAAAGTTGGCGCCTGTCCCATCACGATCCCGCGTCCGAACCCACCTTCTCCTACGCCCTCAAGTTTTACACTGACGAGGCGCTACCGCTGATTTTCCTCTGTTGGTTGGTGCTCTTCATCTTCCTGGGTATGTACAGGATCGAGCGCACCCAGTCGCGGCTGGACGAGGCCATCGCCGTGTTCAAGGTCGTCACCCTGGGTACGCTCCTGTTCCTGATCGCCACCATGGATAGCGGCTTCTCCTTCACCCGCGTTCTCATGGGAACCTACTGGCTGTCGCTGCTGGGTCTGGTGGGAGGGGGACGAGTGGCCCTGCGCAGTGTGCAGAGGCGGCTGATGGCCGCTGGCGTCGGCCGGACGAGGGCGGTGATCGTGGGGTCGGACGCCCGTGGAGAGCGGCTGTTGGAGGATCTCCGTCTGTCGCCAGAGCAGGGTTATGAGGTCGCCGGCTTTGTGCGCGCCCGCACCGGGGAGAAGCGCGAGGAGGTCGCCGGCCTGCCCCTGCTGGGAGACATCGACCAGTTGGCCGGCATCATCGCGGAGCGGAATGTGGAGACCGTGTTGATCGCTCTGAAATCGAATACCCACGCCGAGATCGTCGAGATCGTGGAAGCCGCCCGGGGCCAGGCCGTTTCCTTCAGCATCACCCCAGACCTGTACGATATCGTCGCTGGCCACGTGCGCACACAGCAGATCTACGGGGTGCCCCTCATGGAGCTCAACCCGCAGATCATGCCCCCGTGGGAGCAGGCCGCCAAGCGGCTAACCGACGTGGCCGTGTCGCTGACGATACTCGTGGGCCTGTCTCCACTGTGGGCCCTCATCGCGGTGGCGATAAAAGTGGAGTCGAAGGGCCCGATTCTCTTCCGCCAGGAGCGTGTCGGCCGTGACGGGGTCACTTTTACCATGTCCAAGTTCCGCTCCATGCGGGAAGGCGCGGAGGATCGGACTGGACCTACCTGGGTGGAAAGCGACGATCCGCGAGTGACGCGTGTGGGGCGTCTGCTGCGGGGTTTACATCTGGACGAGGTGCCCCAGTGTTTGAACTTTCTGAAGGGCGACATGAGCCTTGTTGGTCCTCGTCCAGAAAGGCCCTATTTCGTGCAGCAGTTTGCCCATCAGATTCCTTTCTACATGCGGCGCTTCAATGTCAAGCCGGGGCTGCTGGGCTGGGCTCAGTCCAAGCACGAATTCGATCTGAGCTCCAAGGATCTGGTGCGGATCGCCCGGGAGCGGCTGGAATACGATCTCTACTATATCGAGAATTCCTCGCTGGCGCTGGATCTTAAGATCATGCTGCGGACGATCTGGTTTGTGCTGGCGGGCAAAAGCACGAGGTGAGTGTCGAGTCAGTGGCGGGGGGGCGGGCCCAGTGGATGCGCTGAGCGCGGGGTGGGATTCATCATGCCGTCTTTGGGACAGCGCTCAAAGGATCAGATGACGTCGTGGAGGCCCGATGTGATGTGGTAGCGGGTGGCAAGCCTGTCAGTGAAGCCAGCGGGCCTCCGAGCCCGCTTTCCTCAAGGACACCTGATCTGATCAGAGCTCGGTGTAGGGCTCTCACATCATTTCCAAGTACCTTTCCGTACACTTGGACAAATAGCTTCGAATGGTTGCCGGGGACCTCACGGACTGGCTGAGCGGCTTGCGCTGCGGCCAGAGTTGTGGTCCCAGTGGATCGGGCACCGCAGTTAAGCGCGTCAGAGCCGGTAGGCGCGCTTCGCGGAACCGCGGAACAACGCCTCCTTGTCGTCTTCAGAGAATCCTTCGGCGATCCGTTTGAAGGCGTTCCACAACACGACGTAGGAAGAAGACACTTTGTCCACCGGGAAGTTGCTTTCGAACATGCAGCGCTGCGGGCCAAAGGCCTCGATCGCGTGCAGGCACCAGGGGCGGTAGGCGCAGGCAAGCTCCTCGGAGCCAGGGGGCATTTCTCGCTCGTGCCAGGCGAAGCCGTTCACCGGCATGCCGATGCCGCCCACCTTGATGAAGACGTTCTCGCAACTGCTCAGCTCGTCGATATGGGCGCGCCACTCGATCATCACCTGGTCGAGGCGAGTGGTGTAGGCGCCGGTCCGGATCGGTACGCCGAGGTGGTTGAGGATGATCGTAGTGCCCGGAAAGGCTCGGGCCAGGTCGGTAACCTGGGGAATCTGGGGGTGGAACAGGACCGCGTCGAAGCTCAGCTCCATCGGCGCCAGCTTCGCGAAGCCCTCCCGGAAGGTAGCGTCGAGATAGAGGCGCGGGTCGTCACCGGAGCCGCTGAGATCCCGGTCCCAGTTGGCACCGTTCCGGATTCCGCGAAACCGCTCCGGGCTGGCGGCTAGGTGGGCCAGCAGCACCTCCTCGGCGGCGGCGCCCAGCCGTAGATCGGCGTTGCCGACGATGCCGCCGACACGCGCCGCACCCGGTGGCCCGGCAGCGGCCTCGGCGGCAAGGCCTTCCACGAATTGGTTCTCGCCTACGGGGCGCAGCGACTCGGCCCCGCCCTCCAGGTATTCGGCGCCGCACTCGAGGAACACCGTCTTCTCGACGCGATGACCGGCGCCTGTGTCCGCCCACAGATCGTCGAGCAGGTACCGTCCCCAGCTGCTCTGCTTCCAGAAATGATGATGGGGATCGATGATGATTCGATCGGGCTCGAGGATCTCCTCTTCGACCTGCGCGAGCCAGTCGGGTCTGTACTCCATGTCATCTGTTCTCCTGTGTCTGCGCTACCGTTTCTACTCATGATGTGCCTCGTACTCCGCGATGACGACGGCGGCCAGCTGTGCCGGCGGCAGCGTGGCGTCCACCCGCAGATCTGCGCATTGACGATAGACGGGGTCTCTCGCCCCCATCATCGCCTCGACCTCTTCGAAGCCACCACCAGCCAGGTTCGGCCTTGTCGCCGCACTCTTGGGATCGGCCTGGATTCTCTCCCACAGGGCCTCGGTCGTCATATCGAGATACACCACCAACGCATCTCGACAGGCGTGCACCCGGTTCTCGGGTCGCCCCAGAGATCCAGCGCCAAACGAGATCACGCATTCGTTGCACCCGCACATCTCCCTGACGACGTCGGCTTCGATGTCCCGGAAGGCGTCGTCGCCGATGTCGAGCCACAGCTCTGTGAGCGTCTTCCCGGGCCGCTTCTGTTCGATCCCCCGGTCGATGTCGAGTAGCGGCCAGCCGAGGCGCGCCGATAGCTCCCGACCCAACGTCGACTTGCCGCACCCGCGGTATCCGATCAGGACGATCTTCATTGTGTCAGCCTAGCCGTGTCCATGCCACCCCGTCCGCTGCAGGGCGGCGACGATCCTATCCTACTTCACATAGGTGACCAACCAGTCGACGGAGTCATTGATATACCATATGGGGAGGCGGTGGTCGCTGTGGTACTCCTTCAGTTTTTTCGTCGGTGTGTCCAGGAGCTCGTAAAGCTGCTTGGTCGCCTCAGGTGTAGTCCACGGGTCGAAAGTCCCCGTCTGGAGCAGGAATGGCTGATCCCGCAATCTGCCGGCATAATTCTGGATGGCTCGCACCGACAGTGGGTCGGGCTCAGTGGGCGGCGCCGCGGCCACGCCCGCCTTCACCCTCGGGTCCACCGCTGCCATACACAGCGCCATGCTGGCCCCCAGGCCGTAGCCGAGGACGCCGACACGGGTGGAGTCGATGTCGCCTCTCGCCATCAGATAGTCCAGACCGCGGCGATTCTCCTGAATGGCCTGGATGAACAATTCCCTGTAGCGCTGGCGCAACTCCTTCTCGATCAGATTGCGGGGATTCTCGAACTCGTTTTCCGCCAGCCGGTCGCCGTGCAGCGGCATGTCCATGGCGAATACGGCAATGCCCTCTGACACCAATCTGTCTCGGTGGCGCCCCTCGAGTGAATCGATCATTGGCCACCACTGTTCCTTCGAATCCGTCAACTTGTGGAAGAGCACGACACACGGATAGGGCGGCCCCACGTCATGGGGAATTTCCAGATAGGCGGGAACGCGACTGCGCCAAAGCCCGCTATAGAGGATCTTGTGCCGTTTGCCGTGCGTCAGGTCGCGACTTTCCAGCACGAGGGCATCGAGGGGGACGTCATCGTCGTACTCGAACAGCCGCTCCAGCAGCTGGAAGCCTTCATCGCCGATGACGCCGAGCGGACCATCTGAGGCGCTGGCGTCATCGCACATCGATATGCCCATGGCCAGGCAGAGCGTCAGAATATTCACTGACTTCATGGGCCTGGCCGCAGGACATCGCGAACAAGACTCGCGGTGACCAGGAGATAGGGCATGCCGTCGACGACGACCGCGAAACGCAACCGACTGGCATCTGCCGACAGGTTCATCACGTAGACCTGCGTGACGACTAGCGCCAGCAGCAGCGCCATCATGGGCCGCCGGCAGCGGCTGGGGAGGGAGGCGCCGCGAGGGCGAGCCGCCGCATAATCCGAACACATCGTGGACAGAAGCAGCACAGTCCCCCTCACCCAGGAAGAGTACGACCCGAAGTGGCTGCACATGCGCTGCATCTCGGGCGTCCCAGAGGGTCATTTGCAGTCATCCGACGACGCGTGTCACTCGGATGCTGCGCCGACCGGGCGACGTAAGCCCTTGTGAGCTGTCACCTTCAGACATTCACAAACAGAAAAAGGCACCGCCAGTCACTGACGGTGCCAAGTGGAGTCGCGGGGAATCGAAGCCTGAGCAATCCAGTCGCAGATGGATGGCGTGATTGAAGGCTCTGGTGGATCGCGAGCAGGGGGCAGCCACCGAAGTCCTTATGTCGAAATCCACATGCGGACAAAATGCCGTGGCCGTTCTGGGTCTTCCTCATACTCCGTACGATTATGAGCCACAATATGATTATTGACCCAGAGCTGATCGCCAGCTTCAAGCCTGAAACGCACAGCAAACTGCGGTGATTCCAGAAGGCCATCAAGGACATCGAGTGCTTCAACATCCGCCTGGGTCAGATCCATCTTCGCTTCCCGGTGTCCCTTCTCGATCCAAAATCGCATGTAACGGAATGAAAGCTCGGAGGAATACAGTCCCTGGGAAAACACGGGAAAACGATTGTCCATCAGAGCGTCCTGCGTCTTCTCCGTACCGGGAGTGACAATGTCGCGGATGAATTCCCTGTACAGGCTGGTCAACACCGGCATGTTAGTTCTGCGGAGTTCCTCATGGATTGTGGCACCGCTCACGACAAGAGATTCTCCTCCCGTCTGTGCTGGCTCGAGGCAGAGAAGAGCCACAATGTCGGGCATCGTGTTACGAGCGCTGCTATCGGTATGAAAGCCGGTCGCGGCACGCGTCTGCGAGACGGGAATGCGTTCGGTCTTGTAAGATCCCCCATAATCCCGCACGTCGTAGAGCCGTCCATAGTTTCCCATGGTCTGGCCCATCGCCGTACCAATTGCCAGGTAGAAGAACCTCAATTGAGGCTCGGTGAATTCTGTGCCGGTGCAGTTTTGAAGCCAGACCACGCCGGATCCCTGCTGAAGTTCCTGCCGAATCTGGTTGGCCAGGTGAGGCAGGCCGGGAATTTCCAGGTCGCCGGCAGCGTATCGGTCAAGAAATTCCTCGTCGATCGCCAGGCTTGCCGTAACCTCTTTCAATCCATCGACCGTCTCGTCCTGAACGCTGACCCGCGAGGTCGGCCGGCTCCACAAGGTCTCGGCATCCCATAGAAAGAAACCGGGTACGGCAGAGGCAATCTCATGTTGTTTGATTGAAATCAATGTGAATCACCTCACGACACAATATTGAAGGCCAGGTGCAGGGGCTTGTCTTCCAAGGAGGCAAAGAAGTCGGGGTCCATCTCCAGATGTTCCGGCTGAGGGTAGAGTTCCCGGATCGCCGGAAGAGCGGTAAATCCCGCCGCTGCCAGTGAATTGAAATAATCGTCCAGAGTTTTATGCACGCATCGAACCGGGACATCGGTTCCATCACGACGCCATATTCGACCCTCGAAAACTTCGTCACGACCAGAAAAATAGCCGGCGCCATTACGTTGAAAATAGAACGGTGGCTGTTCCTCGTGCAGGAAGGCAAAGCAGGGATGCGGGACCGAAAAAATAAAACGCCCCTCCCTGCGCAGGATCCGCAGCACCTTTTTCATGATCGACGTCATCTGTTCACGATCGACATAGTTGAACAGAAAGACCGCAATAACGAGATCGAACTCTTGGTCATCCAACCCTGATAGCTGAGAAGCATCACCGACCTGGTAATGAATACCCAGCGGATCTGCTTGTTCGGTCGCGATTGCGCCGGCGATCATTTCCGGGGTGATGTCGATCCCTTCAACGTGAGCTGCTCCGCGTTTCTTCAATTGCCGTGCGATATACCCTTCACCACAACCCAGGTCCAGCACGCGTTGTCCCTCGATCGGCTCGCACCAGGACAACACGAAGGGGCGAGCGGTAAAGTCGGAGAGAAGAATCGGTTCGGTCCGCTGCCAATCCGATGCTGACCGATTATAGAGCTCCGCATTTGTTTCGTTCATGAATCCACACCTCCCCGGCGGGCGCGTTTGTGCATCCACTCCCAGAAAATGACTCGTAGCCCGAGGGCCTTGAGCATTCCCTTGCGGAGATCAAACCGGTTCTGTGGGTTATCCGTAAAGTCATGGGCGATGTTCAGCAGCGCTTCGTGATGATCGTCATCCACCTCACAATGAAGCTCAAAGAACACGTACTGTTGCCGATCCAGCGTTCCCAGGCGTTCGATGGCACGGATAAGTGGCGTGTAAATCTTGTTCACCACGTTCTCTGTTCCGAGTCCGATGGCTCCCAGGGCTTCCGCCGGGGATCCGTTTGCCAGCAAGTGATAGAAAGACTCTCTCCAACAGATGACCTCAAGAGTGTCGTCCGCAACCTCATCGGTGTCATTAACACCTATTGCATGTTGGAATCTCTCAAACAACTTTGGGTGCGGGATACCCTGGACCCACTCAGGGTCAATTCCGTGCTCCACCAGGACTGCTATTTCTTCCTCATCGAGCATGCCACTTTCCTCGATCAGGTTTTGCATCAACGTCATACGGTGGTCGGGCGACTCCAGCTTGGAGATCACCATGGTCAGGTACCGGGGAAAATGGGCACAGTAACCGGGATACTGGACGGCAAAGTCTCGAATGGCCCAGCCTAAATCTGGCACGTTGCCCTCAGCCAGGTCGGCCAGGTAAGGATGACAAACGGCTGGGTGGGAAAGAGCTTCCTCGACAAGTTCCTCCAGCTAGGACTTGCCAGTCTCTTCCATCCCTGCAGGCGCATCAGATATGGAAGACACCTTTGAGAGATCGGACTGGATATTCTCTTCGGCGAGGTTGCTGCGGAAACGTAGCGTTATACGAATCGCGAGAGTCTGTACCAGGTCCGCCAGAGCTGCCGGGTGATCTACCAGCGCATGCAT
>PBRM01000209.1 GCA_002725915.1 Gemmatimonadota bacterium | reverse complement strand
CTCGAGCGCGCGGCCGAGCAGGCGGCGCAGACCGTGCAGGCGCTGTTGCCGCTGGCCCGTCGGGGCCTGCCGATCGTATTCTGCGAGCCCAGCTGCTACTCCGCCGTTGTCGACGATCACCCGCATCTGCTGCGCGGCGCTGCTAAAGACGAGGCCGCGGAAGTGATGGCTGCGTGCGCGATGTTCGAGGATTGGAGCGGTGGTGTCCTGGAGGGCAACGCCGTTGATGCGGAGGATCAGGACTCGACCAGCGGCCCGGGACGGATCCTCTTGCACACGCACTGTCACCAGAAAGCACTTGGCGGCGCCGCTGCCGCGACCGCGCTGCTGTCCGGCCTTCCCGGCTGCGAGGTCAAGACCCTCGACAGCGGCTGCTGCGGCATGGCCGGATCGTTCGGCTACGAGCGCGGCCACTACGACATCTCCCGCGCCATCGGTGAGCGCCGCCTGTTGCCGGCCGTGCGCGAGCTTGGCGAAGAGGGCACGGTAGTCGCGACCGGATTCTCGTGCCGCCAACAGATCGCTCACTTCACGGGAGTCCAGGCGTTGTCTCCCGCTGCGTTGCTGGCGCAGGTTTTTCGTTAGCAGACGTTTTCGGCCTGTTCCCACTCACCGACTAGAGCGACGATCTCTTCGTCCTGGCGAATGGCGTCAAAGGCGAAGATTTGGCAAGAGATGCGCCTGAGGCCATGTGTCTGCGCAGCTGCGCCAGGCCATCTGGTCGTCCGCCATTCTCACCGTCTCGCATAGAGGAACATCCGCTTGTAGATGCCGTTGGCACCGAAGTTCTCGTAGTTGCACAGAACCCGGAGGGTGATCTGGTTGGTCTCTCCGGGCTTGATCCCCTGGGTGACGTCCGCCTCGAACGGCTGGGGTCGGTACCAGGGCTGCTGATAGGCGCGGTGGCCGATATACTCCCCGTTCACCCACAGCCAGGCTTCGTTTACGATGGCCGGGGCATAGAGCGCGACCGGACGATCTGTTTCCGGAATGTCTACGTCGAAGCGATACCACGCATGTCCCATGTAGGTGTGCCCGCGCTGGTCGCGCAATCCCTGGCTCTGCCAGCCGGCCGTCGTCTTCATCGGCCGCCAATCGGAGTCGTCCCACTCCGGGTTCATCCAGCGCGCGAAGATCCCGTCATCATGGGGATCGATCCGGAATCGCGCGGTCTCGGGCATGACGACCAGGAGATCACCGTCGGGGCCGGAGGTACGCTGCTGTATCTTGAGGATCTCCTTCTGCCTCCAGGCCGCGTCGTACACCGGATAGGCCCGCCAGCCCATGAACGGGGTGATCTCATGCAGCGCCTTCCTGATCTCGATCATGCGGTCCGCGTGGCGGATGGCGTCGTCGTAGTCACAGGATTGCTGACTTCTCTGGAACGCGACGTAGAGCTGGAGGTGCTCATACATCAGGGCATCCATCTCGACATGAAGTTTCTCAATGTCGGTCTCGGCCAACTGCTCGGCTTCGCGGATCGACCGGCCGAGCTTCGCAAGCAGTTCGTCCGTGTAGATCTGAGGCAGGATCACATCCTCATGGCCATGTTCGTGACTGACCGCGAAGGCATGGTCGAGTGCCTCGTAGAACGTCTTGACCGGCTCCGCGGCGCGGCCATACCAGTTCACGTAGAAGTCGTCGAGGAACGCATCGACATCTGTGCCGGTGCCCCACTCCAGCCGAGCCCGCAGAATCCGGGTGGGGATCCCAGTCATCGACCAGTCGGGCTCGTCCTGATCGAAGAAGCCCCACAGTCCCCATTCGTGAAGATGCGGAATGTCTACCCGCTCGCGGTGCATCATCGGGGTCAGGGTGTCTTTGCCGACCAGCATGGTGTAGTTGTAGGCGTAGCGCCAGACCATATCGGAGGTGCGGCACCAGCGGCTGACCATCTGCGCCTGCCGTGTCATCTGCCAGCAGTGTTCGTCGTCGTAATTGTGGATGGTGCACGCGGAGATGTTGGCGAACATCACCGAGAGGTTGCCCGATCGGTTCACGTCGGACTGTTCCGGTGGGATGTCGCGGTTGGAGTATCCGTTCGTGGTGATGATGAAGTCGGGAAACTCCCCGTTGACGTTCTCCATTACGCGGGTCACGAAGTGGAACCATTCGTTGCTGGTGGATTGCTCCGGCCCGGGATCGCGCAGGTTCGCGCCGTAGCCGTCGAAGCCTGTGGAGATCGCTCGACAGTCTTCGCAGTAGCACCGGGGGGTGCCGTCGTCCGGCGCGAACGCGGCCGCATGCGCGCCCCTTCGGGCTCTGACCTTCAGTGTCTCCGCGACCGCTTCGATGATGCCCGGGTCAGTCATGCATGGCATATGCGGGTTCCGCTCTCCATTGGCCAGCAACGCGAACCATTCGGGATGCGCGTCGATCTGGTCTTTGGGCAGCACGTTGCGTACGGAGCTGTCCCCGGGGATTCCGTGCCATGCCGCGATACCAGGGTTCATCAGGTTGTGGATCTTCCATTCGGTCCGTTCCGCGTGCATGGTGCCCTTGCTGTGGGTCCAGTAGTCGCGGATGGGGAAATCCGGAGCATCTCGGACGTTCATCTCACGGACGGCGAGCGTCTCCCGCTTCGGCACGACCTCGCCGAACTCCCCCGGCATGAACCAGCGCACACCAAGGCTTCGGAGGAATTCGCAGACCGCATAGCGGGTGCCCCGGAACGGTTTCATATCGTTGCCCGCGAGCACCAGCCGGTCCGCCGTGCTCTGGATTACGAATCCCTCCTCCTCGAGTGTCCGCGTCCGCCCAGACGGGATATCAGGACCGGGGACGGCATCGGTCAGCGTGCTGCGGCCGATCAGGACCAGGGTACCGTCGACCTCGTCTCGATCACTGACGATCGGCAGGCGGGCGCCGCTGATCTTTTCGATGTAGTGCCGGAACTCGCGCACCGCGTCCTGTACGTTTCGGGTGGACCAAGGGCGCTTGTCCTCTTCCCCCTGCTGCGGTCCAGATACGGGATAATGTTCGGCCGCGATGACAATTGTGGCCGCGGGCGCGCCGTCGCGGACCAGGACGAACTCCGCGAACGCCGGTGTGCTGCTCAGGCATATCACCGTAAGCAGTATAGTTGAGGCCAGCGTGCGCATCTCGACTCCTTTCGTACTGAGGGTTTCGGCCCAAGAGAAAGCTGTGTTCAGCGGAGCGGCAATCACGGTCGTAATCGCGATCGGTTTGCGCCGGAGTCGCGCCGATTCGGCATTCATCCGAGAGCCAGACGAAAAGTACACGTTCCGATAGATCCACGTCGCCGTACCCGTTGTCGGCGCCATGGTCGGCGCCATGGTCGGCGCCAGTATAGTGTTTATAAAGGGTATTATCGATCGTCTGGTCAAAGGATTCCGGGCTGGTTTTGAGAGCGGTTGTGGTGTATCATGTGCCAGGGTGTCCGGCCCAGTGTGCAGCGGTGGCCCGGCAGAATTCAGGGGTCGTGGATGCAGCGGGGAAGGGGTCCTATAGGGTCGGAGGAGTGACTCTTGAGCGCAGATCGCCGTCGTGTATCCCCAATTGGGGGGTGCTTGAGGGCAAGCGATTATAGGCTATTCCGTAGCTTACTGTTCTACATGGACTTACCCCATGAACGACACCGAGAAATACCTCTTCGACCTCAACGGTTTCATCGTCGTCGAAGGGGTCCTTTCACCCGACGAAGTGAGCCGCTGCAACGAGGCCATCGACCGCCACGCCGAGGGCATCCGCGAGCGCACGGGAGACCTGTCGCTGTCCAGCGACTCGACCACCCTCAAGGGGACCACCGGGCGCGGTGATATGGGCGGACTGCTGGCCTGGGACAAGCCGTGGTGCGATCCCTTCCGCGAGATGCTCGCCCACCCGGGGGTGGTTCGTTACCTGCACGCCATCCTCGGACCTGGCTATCGCCTCGACCACAATGCCGGGCTGATCAGCATGCGCAAGGGCGCCGAGGGGCATCTACTGCACGGGTCGTCGGGACCAGGCTTCGACCCGCACCAATACTACATCTTCAAGGACGGCCGCATGCACAACGGCCTGACCGTCGTGGCCTGGCAGCTGGCGGATGCGAATCCCGGAGATGGCGGCTTGTGTCTGATCCCGGGAAGCCACAAGGGCAACTACGCCTGCCCGCAGGAGATCAGGAAATGGGAGGCGCACCGGGATATCGTCCGGCAGGTATCCTGCAAGGCCGGGGATGTGGTGATCTTCACCGAGGCAGTCACCCACGGGACGCTGCCGTGGACGGCCGAGCACCAGCGGCGCTCGGCGCTGTTCAGGATGTCGCCGGGGAACCTCGCCTACGTCAGCGGCTACAACCCGTGGCCGGAGGCGGTGCTGGCCGACATGACGCCCGAACAGCGGGCCGTGCTGGAGCCACCCTACCACACCCGACTGAACCGGCCGGTGCTGGACGACGATGGGCGACTGAAGGAGAGATAATCTTCAGGACCCGCCTTCAGGACCCGCTCCTGGCAACTGGCCGCGGCTCGTGGCCGCCGGTGGCTCGGTGCAGGGCCAATGCACGCCCAAGAAGTACCTTTCCTCATTCCCAGATTCCCGTTAATATCACTTTCACCGGTTTGCCGCGGCCCGATCGAATACGCGCCGCATCTTCCTCGAAGCCAATCACACCCCCAGACAACCGAAAGGATCACCCATGCCCACAGCTGCCGCACGCCACATCCTGGTGTCCACCGAAGAGGAGTGCCAGGCACTCAAGGATCAGATCGAGGGCGGCGCGGATTTCGCCAACCTGGCGAAAAAGCACTCGAGCTGCCCGTCTGGGAAGGAGGGAGGTGACCTCGGAGAGTTCGGTCCCGGCCAGATGGTCCCCGAGTTCGACAGCGTCGTCTTCAGCGCCGAGCTCGGCGCGGTGCAGGGTCCGGTGAAGACGCAGTTCGGTTATCACCTTCTCGAGGTCACGTCGCGCACGGAGTAGAAAGCCGGCGGTCGCAGTGGAAGTGAATGCGGCGTCCCACGAGCCGCTCGAACGGTGAGCTCAAGCGCGGCGCTGTGGTCGCCAGCAGTGAGGTGAAGATCGAGGACCTGGATGGCGCAGGTGTCCACTGCGGCCGTCAGCGCCCAGGTCGCGCTCCGGGTGATGCGGGCCGACGGTGTGCCGACCGGGCCCGACGGCGCCGAAGAGATGCCACTCGCAGAACCACAGGTACACCCGCACATCGGCGCGGTCAGCGGGTGAAGGAAAAACCCCGCTCCCATTCGGAGGGCGATCGCGTCTCGACTCCTCGGTCGTTGGAAGAGGCCAACTGGCAATATACTGCAACCCTCCAAGACGCATGACTGACATAAACCTGGACAGTGGACTCGATCAACTGGGCTTCACCGCTTTCCGGCCCGGTCAGCGGGAGTCGATTGAGACCCTTCTGCGCGTGGGGAGAGTGCTGCTGGTGGCGCCCACGGGTGGCGGCAAGAGCCTGATCTACCAGCTTCCCGGAGCCTTGTTGCCCGGCACTACGCTGGTGGTGTCGCCGCTGATCGCGCTCATGCATGACCAGGTCGCCGCCCTCGAGGATCGCGGTGTCCGCGCCACCTATCTGGCGGGAACGGTGGAGCCCGATGACCTGCGACGCCGCATGTCGGCCGTGGCGCGAGGGGAGTACAAGTTGGTCTACGTCGCCCCCGAGCGTCTGGCCCACAGCGCCCTGCGTTCGATGCTGGCGCGGCTGAGCTGCCCGCTCGTCGCCATCGACGAGGCCCACTGTATCAGCGAGTGGGGCCACGATTTCCGGCCCGACTATATGCAGATCGGCGCCGTGTTGGAGCAGCTCCCGAAGGCGCGCGTGCTGGCCTGCACCGCTACAGCTACGCCGATTGTGCGGGACGAGATTCTGGCGCGCCTGGGACTGCCGACGGATACGCCGCAGCTCATCCACGGTTTCGCGCGACCCAATCTGGCGCTGAGAGTCATCGAGATCCAGACCAAACGCGAGCGCGGTCGCCACGTCGACGACCTGCTGGGCGAGAACCTGGGAGTTGCCGGCCACGCTGGCGGCACGGCGATCATCTACGCCCCGACCCGCAAAAGCACCGAAGAGGAGGCGCAGCGCCTGGCCGTAGACGGCTGGATTAGCCGCGCCTACCACGCCGGCATGGAGGGAGTGGCGCGCGACCGGGTGCAGAACGCTTTTGCCGCTGGCGAGGTGGAGGTGGTCGTGGCCACTAATGCTTTCGGCATGGGGATAGACCGGGCCGACGTGCGTTGCATCGCTCATCTGGCGCCGCCCAGCTCGGTCGAGGCCTACTACCAGGAAGCCGGTCGCGCCGGTCGCGACGGGGAAGATGCCGTCTGTCTGTTGCTGATCTCTCCAGGTGACATGGCGCTGCGCCGCTACCTGATCGAGAGCGACACCGATGGACGAGCTCCCGATCCGGAAGTGGTTCGCCACAAGTGGAATCTCTTCCTCGAGCTGATGCGATGGGCAGAGGGTGGGGGCTGCCGCCACGACGCCATCCTGCGCTACTTCGGAGATGAGGAGGAGACCCTGGCCGGCTGTGGCCGCTGCGACGTCTGCCTGATGCTGGCCGAAGCGGAGGAGGACCCGGAAGAGGTGAGCACCGTAGTGCGCAAGGCACTGTGCGGCGTGGCGCGGGTACACGGCCGCTTCGGCATCCAGGCGGCCGCCAAGCTGCTACAGGGGGAGGCCGACGATCGCCTGCAGTCGTCGGGCCTCGACCGCACCCCTACCTTCGGCACCCTGGGAGAGTATTCGGAGGACTGGTTGCTGAAGCTGCTGCGCCGCTGCGTCACCGCCGGCTGGGTCGATTTCCAGGGCGGAGACCGGCCAGTGGTGGTGGTGACCGAGGAAGGGCGCGCGGTCATCCACGCCCGGCGCCCGGCGCGCATGCTGCTGCCGTCGACGCGAAAGGTCTCGACCCCGACTACCTCGGGCAGCCGGTCCAGGAAGTCGCGCCGTGCTCCCGGATCCGGCGAGGGAGATCTCGACGAGCGGGCGCGGGACCTCTTCGAAGCCCTGCGCGCCTACCGCCTCGAGACAGCGCGCCAGCAGAAGGTCCCCCCATACGTCGTGGCCAGCGACCGGAGCCTGCGGGACATCGCCATGCTGCGCCCCGGCACCCTCGGCGAGCTCGAGCTCGCCCATGGCATCGGCCCAGCGAAGGCGGAGAAATACGGGGAGGCGCTGCTGTCTGTTGTGAGACGGGCGCCTAGCGGCTGAGCTGACCACAGCGGGAATCATGCGCCCGAGTCGAGAATACT
>PBRM01000208.1 GCA_002725915.1 Gemmatimonadota bacterium | reverse complement strand
TTTGCCGCCGCCGCTTTCATCTCCTCTGCCAGCTCCGGCCGCTGAGCCGTCAGGTTCTCCCTTCGGACGGGTCGACAAGCAGGCTCACCCCGTCGAGTTCGCACTTGGCGGGATCGTCGGTGAGGAAGATGATGATGTTGGGAGATCTACCCACTGACCCGGCGATCTACTACACGCCCAGGCGCTTCTCAAACGCGAGTGGTTGCCCGTCGTCGCCGCGGAGGGGATTGGGCGGGACACGCTCGCCGGTGGCGATACTGACAACGACAAGGGCGAGGGTGGCAACGGGGACGGCCAGCAGGTCGGCGGGCAGGTCGGGCGTCAGGATCATGAGTGCCCTCCAGGAAGCGAAGCCGACCAGCACAGCGGCCAGGGCGCCGGATCCGTTGGCGCGGGGCCACCAGATGCCCGCGGTGAGCGGCACGAACAGGGTGGCCAGGAGTATCGACCAGGAGTCGACCATGAGGTCGTAGACCGTGGGTCTGTGGAGGGCCAGCGCCAGCGCCACAACACCGAGCCCGAGGACCGACAGTCGGGATACCAGCAAGCTCAGCTTTTCACTGGCCGCCGGTTTGGCGAGATGGAGCAAGTCCCAGCCGATGACGCTGGCTGGTGCCAGCAGGGCGCTGTCAGCGCTGCTGAGAAGGGCGGAAACGAGGGCCCCCATAAAGAGCACGAGAGCGGCGGTGGGCAGGTACTTCATGGCCAGCTCCATCATCACCAGCTCCGGCTCGACCAGGTCGGGGAGGATGACGGCGCCCGCCATGCCCAGCAATACCGGCAACAGGCCGACGGTGATGTACAGGATGCCGCTGATATAGCAACTGCGGTAGGCCACCTTCTCGTCTCTGGCGGACAGGGCCCGCTGGATCAGGTCCTGGCCGGCCAGATTTCCCAGGCCGATGACGAGCCAGTCACGCGCATAGGCCAGCCAGGAGGTGGCCCCGCCGTCGGTGGGAAAAAGATCGAAATGCTCGTCCGGTATCTGGTCGGCAATGGCGGACCAGCCTCCCATTTCCGACAAGATCATGGGAGTGAGGAGAACCATACCGGCGACCAGTATGACAAGCTGGAAGAAATCGGTGAGGGTCACCGCCCACATCCCACCGGCGAAGGTGTAGGCCAGCACCACGGCGGCGGCCACGATTATGCCGATGGTCGGATCCAGGCCGGCGATGGATTGCAGGATACGGCCGAAAGCCACCATGAGGGCGGCGACCCAACCGACGTACGCCGGAATCGTGCACAGGCTTGCCAGCAGGCCGGCGCGTCCGTCGAATCGGCTGGTGAAAAACGAGGCCACGGTCATGAGGCCCATGCGGCGCATGAGGCGAACGTAGAACAGGCCCGCCAGGAACAAGCAGAGGGCGGCGCCGAAGGGGTCCGGGACGACAGCCATCATGCCACCGCTGTAGGCGGCGCTGGCCGCCCCGATACACAGCCCAGCGCCGAACCAGGTCGCGGCCAGAGTGCCGGTGCACAATACCAGCGACAGCCGCTTACCGGCGACGATGAAATCAGCGGCTCCGCGAACCTTTCGGCTGGCGTACAGGCCGATTCCCAGCATGATCAGCACGTACAATCCAAGTCCGACCAGGACCGGAGTGTCAGTGACCATCGCTCCCATCTTTCCTTTGCACCCACCAACGGCGATAGCGGCCCGAGGAGGGCAAACGTCGTGTTTGTCGTCGACAACGTCGTCTCTGTAGTCGACAACATAAGCCCACCGACGGGGTGTGGACAAGTCTTCGGCCAGCGGCCCGGGAGGCGGAACGGTCGAAGTCGTCGAAAACGTCCAGTTGTCGGGGTCTAACGCTTTGTAGCCGAGCCGGTTGATGCTTATTTTGTGATTCGCGAGCGGAGGTCCGCCACATTGGTGAGGCGAATTCACCAGAGGCAGAGCGCCGAAACCAGATTGGCGCGAGGTGCTCGGAGGGCGAACGTCATCCGCCCGCCCCGGATGTTGGCGTCAGCCGCCATCTGATTGGCGAAAGTGGCCACAGCGGCGGTGCCTGAGGGCTTCGTGTAACGTCGCTTAAGCGATTGGCCTACAACATGATGACGATCCAGTTGTCGAGTTGTTCCGCGCCTGGCACCGGAGTTGCATGACGATCCGGTGAAGGCCGAAGTAGCGGCTTTGCACGAGTCCCGATAGAGAGAGCGATTGAGAGCATGTACTCCCTGTTGTCTCGGCAACCGAAGAGCAGTTTCGACGAGAAGGAGTGAGTGATGGCCAAGGGAACGTTCGCACGCATGACCGACATCGTTAAGTCCAACATCAACGAGTTGCTGGATCGCGCCGAGGATCCTGAAAAGATGATTCGGCAGATGATCAGGGAAATGGAAGAGGCGGTCAGCAAGGCCACGGCTTCGGTGGGCACGGCGGTCGCCAACCAGAAGCGGCTGGAACGTCACTGGAACGAAAAGCTATCTCTGGCGGCGGACTGGCAGCGCAAGGCCGAACGCGCCGTAGAAGCCGGCGAGGACGATCTCGCGCGCCGCTCGTTAGAGCGCAAGGCGGTGATGCGGAAAGCGTCGGACGATCTGGCGCCAGCCATGGAGGAGTCCAAGCGTACAGCCGCACAGCTGCGCGAGCAGTTGCGCGAGTTGAGGGGTAAGCTGGAAGAAGCCAGGAATCGCGAGGGAACGCTCGTGGCGCGACATCAAGCCGCCGAGGCGCGCAAGAAACTGGCCCAGAGTATCTCCGGGCTGGGCGCAGATGCCTTCTCCAGTTTCGAGCGCTTCGAGCAGAAGGTGGAAAGCGGCGAGGCGGAGGCCGACGCCCATGCGGAGGTAGCCGGCGAACTGGCTGAAGTCGAGCGCCAGGTGCGACGACTGGAGAAGACCGGCGAGGTAGAGGATGAACTCGCTGCTCTCAAGCAGCGGCTGACGCTGGAAAAGGCCGAGAGGCAGTAGGGGAGGCGGAACCGTGAGCGGTCACAGCGGAATTCTCGAGGGGGGGGTCAAACGACTGGGCGCCCTCTTACTGAAGGTGGGCGCCGTGCCCATGATCCCGGTGGGTCTGGGTCTCATGCTGTGGGGACTGTTCCACAGACTCGAGAACAACTCCTGGGAGGATCCCCTGTCCGTGGGGGTCTCGCTGGTGGTTATGGGGGCCATCCTGTGGTTCCTGTCCAGGAGGCTGGACGCAGCCGCCGGACTGGTGCGTCAGCGCCGGCTGGAGAACCGGATCCTGCGTCTGGCCGCTCAGCGCGACGGGCGCCTGACCGTTACAGAGGCGGCCACGGAGACGGGCTTCACGGTGGCCGAGACCGAGGCGGTCCTGAAGGGATTGGCCGAGGGCGGATATGTGGAGATCGAGGTGACCGATTCAGGACTCATCGTCTACCGCTTTCCGGAGATTCTCTTCGGCAGTGAGAAAGCGGGTTTTCCCCGGGCGAACAGGGCCGAGACCCTATGAATCAAACGCCGCCCCGAGCCACTGGCGAGGGCGACGCCGCAAGTCGATTCCAGTGAGTAGACATACCAGGGGGATAGATGAACAGCTTCCTTGTCGTCGCGGTAGGAGTCGGGGTTATCATACTGTGCAGCGGCGTCGTCCGCTGTGCCACCATGTACATGAAGAGCCGGTACGGTGACGACCGGGGAACGCCTGCGCAAACGAATGAGTTCCAGCTCCGGTTGGATGAAATGGACAAGCGTCTGCATGACATCCTCGACGTCATGATCGCCCTGAGTGAGAAGTTCGATCGCTGGGAGGCGGAACCGTCGAGGGACCCGGCTGTGCGGAGCTGACTGCCCCTCCGCCGAGGGCCATCTGTGCCTCCACCTCCAAACTTTACAGAGAGAGAGTCCCTTCATGCTGGTAAAGATCATCGGTGGCGCACTGCTACTGGTCGGTGCCGTCCTGGCCGTCAAGATGCTGCTGAGTGTCCTCTGGGCCGTTTTCACCGTGGTCGTCACGGCCGCGCTCCTATACGGCGGATGGCGCCTGCTCAATCGCTGAAGATCTATGAGAACGCCTGTCTGTGCGCCCAGGGGCGCGAAGGACTCTTTCCGCGAAGGTATGGCGCAGTTGCAGGCGGGAATGGCGACACAGGCGGCCCAACTGCTGGAGGAGGCCGCCGACGCGGGGCATCTCGAGGCCCGCTTCCAACTCGCCCTCTACTACACGGGTCGGGGACGCCGCGGGAGCCAGTTGAGACGACAGGCCATCAGGCATCTCGAGGCAATCCTCGAATCTGCCGATGATGACGCCACGCTGTCGACGGGACTGGACCGGGTCTGCTTTGTCCTGGGCAATATTTACGGAGAGGAGAGCGATTCGGTAGAGCAGGCCCTCGCAACTTTCAGACGGGGATTGAGCATCAACCCCCTCTCCGCCGTGGGTCACAACAGCCTGGGCGCGGTCCTCATGCAGGGACCGCAGGTACTGGGGGCTCTCGGCGAGTTCAAAGTGGCGATCCAACTAGACCCCGATCTGCGGGCGGCCTACACCAATCTTGCCCGACTCCTCTTCAAGCACGTGAAGCCGGATGATCTGGCGCAGGAGTACGAGCACATCGCCGAGGAATTCGAAGAGCGAACTCCCCAGGTGCTGGCGCGGCTCTCCCTCGAGTTGGTGGAGCTGGGTCGCGAGCAGGTATACGAAGGGCTGTACACCAAGGGACATCAGCTGAAGAATCTGATCGGCATGGTCGGGAGCCGAGTCCGCGGCCTGCTGAAACGCATGGACGAGTCCGATCCCGCCACCGCCGATCTGCGCAGCCTGGCCTCGGAGCACGAGCACTTGTACGAGGAGTGGGTTGGCTACCTGAGCACGATGACTCCCGACCGGCTCACCACCAGCCTCATCGAACCGGCGCGACTGGTGCGGCGGGTGGTAGATGCGGTCCGGAGCCACACCAGCGGAAGTCGGATCAGCCTGCGGATCCAGGAGCAAGGGGTGCCCCGGGTAGAGGTAGACGAGCGCCTGCTCAGAGATGCGGTGACCAACCTGTGTCTGAACGCGCTGGAGGCCGTGGGGGGGGATAAGGGTGAAGTGGTGGTCGGTGTGGGCCACGACCCAGAGGCGGCGGTGGTCTTTATCGAGGTCGAGGATGACGGGCCGGGCATCGCCAGCGAGCACATCGAGCACGTCTTCGACCCCGGGTTCACCACCAAGAAACAGGGCAACGGATACGGGCTCAGCATTGCCAGGCGCATCGTCCAAGCTCACCGAGGCGAGTTGAGGGTGAAGAGCCGTGTCGGTCACGGGTCTGTCTTCCGCCTCGACGTGCCGGTCAACGCCGAGGTCGACATCGGACCTGAGTCGCAGCAGAGGGACAATCTGTTAGATCGCCCAAACTGAATCGTGCAACCTATGAAACAGCAACCGCCCAGCGCCAACAGAGTTTTCATCGCCGACGACCAGCCAGAGGTGCTCGACTTGCTGGCTGACAAGCTGCGCTCTCGCGGCAAGGTGGTAGAGGCCTTCCCCTCGGGGGCGCGCCTCACCGAGCGGCTGGCCGTTGATGACGACGGGGTGGAACTGGTGGTGCTGGACCTGGACTTCGGAGCTGGCGAGCCCGACGGTATCGAGGCCCTCAGGCGGATCAAAGAGCAATGGCCGGATATGCCGGTCATCATCCTCACCGGCAAGGGCAGCGTCGATGCGGCTGTTGATGCGGTGCAGCAGGGAGCTGCCGATTTCATCGAGAAGGATCTGTACGTCGAAGACAAGCTCGAGCTGAGCATGGAAAAGGTGGAGCGCATGCTCCAGGTGCTCAAGGAGAACACCCGACTCAAGGCCGAGAACGAGGAGTTGGGACGCGACAACGTCTTCTATCGCACCGAGCTGGGCAAACGCTACCGCATCGTCAGCGTCAGCCCCCAGATCCAGTCCATCCTTGAACAGGTGGAGCAGATGGCCTCGATCCCTCGGCCCGTACTGGTGACCGGAGAGCGCGGCGTTGGCAAGGAGCTGATCGCGGCGGCGCTCCATTTCGGCGGCGACCGTGCCAAGCGCCCGTTCGTGACCCTGAACTGCGCCTCGGTGTCGGAGAATCTTCTGTCGTCCGAGCTCTTTGGCCACGAAAAGGGGGCTTTCACGGGAGCCATTGAGACGCGGCGAGGTCGCTTCGAGAATGCCGACGGCGGTACCCTCTTCCTCGACGAAGTGGGCAACACGCCGGTGGAGTTTCAGAAGAATGTGCTGCGCGTTATCGAATATCAGGAGTTCGAACGCATTGGTGGGACGCGAACGATCAAGGTCGACGTGCGCGTGGTGGCCGCGACCAACGCGGATCTGGACAAGGAGATCGAGGAGGGACGATTCCGGGCAGACCTCTACGACCGACTGCGGTTTACAGAGATCCAGCTGCCGGCCCTGCGAGAGCGATCCGGGGATATTCGCCCTCTGGTCGAGTTCTTCTCCCGGGAGCTGAGCCGCGAAGTGCCCTCTATCTCCCACCGAGAGTTCAGCGGGGAAGCGATTGCCGCCATGGAGTTCTACCCCTGGCCGGGAAACGTCCGCGAACTCAAATTTGCGGTCGAGCGGGCCCTGTGCGTTGCCCGTGAAGAGCGCGTCGGGGTGGGGGATCTGCCGCCCGAGGTGAGGGGAGGGGACTTCGGGAATCAGATGAGTGGCGGGACGTTTGACGAGCATATGGCGGCTGTTGAAGGCGGTCTCCTCTCAAGGGCCCTCTCTGCCGCTGGCAACAGCCAGAAAGAAGCCGCTTCCATCCTCGGCCTGACCTACGACCGCTTCCGACATCTGCTGCGCAAGCACGGCGCCATAGGAGGTTCATAGTTGACGTGCTGGCACTGGTTTTCGCCAATGGAGGGGTGTCGGAATGGGCGTCTCGTTCGACGCCGGTTCCGCCTGATTCGCGAGACGATCGTGCGATCCCTTCGAGGGCGTAACCGGCCTGGTCGGTGACGGAACTAGGTCGACCAGGGCCCAGTTGCACAGGAGTGTCGGCAGTGTCGGCATCGCAAGCGGGCGCCCACCAGAGGTCTTTCGCGTCGACTTCGCTGGCTCTCGATGGTCCCGATCAGAAATTGCGGGTCTCGGCCCGCGTCAGCCGGGTTTTAGGCGTCAATCCAGTGCCCTTGGCCGCATCGCGGCCTCCATGTGCGAACCCGCACTCTGCCTTATATTCTCCTCCGCCATGAAAATGGACCAGCTGGTCAAAATCGAAACAACCCTCACTGGAGAACTGGCCGAGCTCTACTTCAGTCTGTTGGCGGTGTTCGAGGAGAAGAGCGGAACCTCGCTTTCGGAGATGAATCGGGCGCTTCTACAGACCGGGGTCATCCACCACCTCACCATGATGAAGGGCATCGGGCTCATCGACGGGGATGAGGCAGAGCGCCTGGACGCGCTGATCGACTCGGTGGCGAAGGAGACCATCATGTGGGAGCTGGTGAAGATGGCGCGCGAGTACTGGAAGGGCTCCGCGGGCTTGGGTGCCATCGACCTCAAGGGGTGACCGCACTTTAGCCAGATAGTGGGTAAGCCACTGTATTCACGGGAGTTCCACCTCTGGCACCGGCGGTTGACACGGGCGTTGGCGACGAGTATATTCACCGTTTCAACCTGCGTCTGCTAAGCATTCGGAGTCCAGATCACATCGCACTTCAGCGACCTGACTCCGGGAGGACTAACGCTGGCCCTCTATAGCGAAAAAATAATCGCTCACTACCAGAATCCGCGCAACGTGGGCGAGATCGAGTCGGCGGATGCGCTGGGAGTGGCGGAGAACTCGGCCTGCGGGGACATCCTCCATCTCTACCTCAAGATCGACGGCGACCGCATAGTGCGAGCATCTTTCAAGAGCTTTGGTTGCGCCGCCGCCATTGCCGCCGGCTCGGTGCTGACGGAAATGGTGACAGACCGGACGCTGGAGGAAATGAAGGCTATCACCAAGCAGGCTGTCGACGACGCCCTCGGCGGGTTGTCGCCCATGAAGGTCCACTGTTCGGTCCTGGCCGAAGACGCCGCGCGCGCGGCTCTCGATGACTACCGTTCCCGTAACCCCTTGCACCCCAAAGCCATCAACACTAGATGAAAGGACTTACATTATGGCTTACACTCTTCCCGACCTGTCCTATGCCTACGACGCGCTGGAGCCCGACATCGACGCGCGCACCATGGAGATCCACCACAGCAAGCACCACAATGCCTACATAACCAACGTCAACACCGCCCTCGAGGGTCACGACGACTTGGCCTCCAAGGATGTCGGGGACCTGATTGCCGATCTGGACTCCGTGCCGGAAGCCATCCGCACGGCGGTGCGCAACAACGGTGGCGGGCACGCCAATCACAGTTTGTTCTGGACCGTGATAGGTCCGGGCGCCGGCGGCCTGCCTGGAGGGGATCTGGCCAACGCCATCGACAGCGATCTGGGCGGATTCGACTCCTTCAAGGAAAAGTTCTCCGCCGCTGGGGCAACCCGCTTCGGCAGCGGCTGGGCCTGGCTGGTGGCGAAGGACGGGAAGCTGGATGTTCTCAGCACCCCCCAATCAGGACAGCCCCGTCATGACCGGAGAGGGCACACCCCTTCTCGGTATGGACGTGTGGGAGCACGCCTACTACCTCAATTATCAGAACCGTCGTCCCGATTACATCGCGGCTTTCTTCAACGTCATCAACTGGGAAGAGGTGGCGCGCCGCTACGGCGTGGCCAAGTAACGGCTTTGGCCTATTCCCTTTCTTCAAGCGACAGAACATCGCCTCTAGGGCCGGTCTGGAGTTCCTGAGCTGAGATAGGCGGTGCGGGGATAGAGTTGTAGTCCCCGCCCTTCGCGCTCGCACGCACGCTCTTCCCTCGCGCGCTGACGCTGCTGTCGGGGCGCGCTCACCTCCAGATGAAGCCATGAATGCGCCAACGCCCGAGTCCGCCCGGTTTCCGGCTACCACGCCCGGCTCCCAAAAGCCGCCTGTCGAGCCCGACGATTTGCGGCACCGACAGCTGCGGGAGGACGAGTTCTGGCGACGCATCCCCGCGTACGCCCACCTGGACAGGACGCAGTTCGACGACCATCGCTTCCAAAGTCGCAACTGCGTCACCAGCATCTCGAAACTGCGCGAGGTGGTAGGGGAGCTGGTGACGGAGGAGTTCTGTCGCGACGCTGAGCGGGGTCTGCAGCGGGCGACCATGAGCCTGCGCATCACTCCGTATATCCTCAGTCTCATCGACTGGGACGAGCCTGAGGATGACCCGCTGAGAATTCAGTTCCTGCCGCTGTATTCCAGATTTCAGCCAGATCACCCCGAGTTGACGCTCGATTCCCTCAACGAGCAGGCGGACTCGCCCGTACCGGGCCTCACCCACCGTTATCTGGACAGGGCCCTCTTCCTGGCACTGGACACCTGTCCCGTGTACTGCCGCTACTGCACCAGGTCGTATTCGGTGGGGTTGGATACCGAAAATGTGGAGAAAGTCCACTTCGGGGTGCGGACCGAACGCTGGGCCGACGTCTTCGCCTACGTGGCCAGTCGGCCTGAACTCGAAGACATCGTCATCAGCGGCGGTGATCTCTACAACCTCAAGGCGGAGCACATCGAGCACATCGGCAGCGCTCTGCTCGCGATCGACCACATCCGCCGCCTCCGATTCGCCACCAAGGGCCCTGCCGTAATGCCCCAGAAGCTGTTCACCGACGATCCGTGGGTGGACGCTTTGACCGGAGTGGCTGAGCGGGCACGCGAGCAGGGGAAGGAAGCGTTCGTACACACCCATTTCAATCATCCGCGAGAGATCACCGCGACCACCCAGAAGGCCCTCGCCAGGCTGGCCGATCGCGGCATCAGGGTCCGCAACCAGGCTGTCCTGCAGCGGGGTGTGAACGATCGAGCTGAGATCATGAAACTCCTGGTCCGCCGTCTCGGCTTCGTCAACGTCCAGCCCTATTACGTCTTTCTCCACGACATGGTGAAGGGAGTGGAGGAACTCCGCACTACGCTGCAGGCCGCCATTGAGCTGGAGAAGGAAGTGCGCGGTGTGACTGCCGGGTTCAATATGCCAACCTTCGTGGTGGACACCATGGGCGGCGGCGGCAAACGCCACATCCACTCATATGAATACTACGATCGCGAAACCGGGATCGCCGTCTACCGCAGCCCCGCGGTTCGGCCTGAACAACTCTTCCCCTTTTTCGATCCAATCCACCTGCTGTCGGAGTCTGGCCAGCGGCGTTGGCTCGACCCGTCGAAGCGAGCGGAGATGATCGAAGCGGCGTTGGCACAGGTCACCCACGGCGTCGGAGACTGGAATCGATGAGACTTCGGTACCAGAAGAACCGCAAGGGCTGTATATTGGGAGCACCATCTTCGGATTCGGACATACTCTTATCGACGTCTATTGACGTGACCCACACAGACTACATATACGAGGTTACCGGTAACCATGTTAGACACGACGCAGTCTTTCATCCGCACGGATGTCTGGCTCGCCGCTCTGTATGGATTGGGACTGCTACTCATCGGTGCGGGACTGGGTTTTTCGATAGGTCACTACCTGAGGAAAAACGACCAGGCCCGGTTCGAAGAAGAAGCTGAGGAGCGCGCGACCAGGCGGCTCGCCGAAGAGGAACGGACACAGCGGCTGTCACTTCTGGAAGAGAAAGACACATGGTATAAGACCAAGGCAGGGCAGGAGCGGGAGCTCAAAGAACAGCAGAAGGAGTTCAGCCGGCAAGATCTTGAGTTTGCCGGCAGGGACCGCGAGTTGGTCGGCCGGCGCGATGATCTCCGCAAGGAGGCGGCGCACCTGAAGAAACTGGAGTATGGCTTCGGGACCCGGGAGAAGGCCCTCGGGGAGACCGAGGCGGAACTCGCTCGCTTCAAGGAGACCTACCGACAGCGCTTGGAGCTGACCGCCAATCTGACCGCCGAGGAGGCCAAGGACCAGCTGCTCGGGCAGCTCTCAGCCGACGTAAAGGCGCGCTCGGCGGCCCTCATAAGGGCCGAGCGCACCAAGACGCGGGAGGAGTGCGAGCGCGAAGCTAGAAAAATCATCGCGCAGGCTATTCAGCGATGTGCGGTGGACGAAGCCGAGCAGGCCTCCACCTCTACCGTCGCCCTGCCCAGCGAGAATCTAAAGAGCCGCATCATCGGCCGTGAGGGACGCAACGTGCGCGCCTTCGAAACTGCCACCGGTGTCAAGGTCGTCGTCGACGACACCCCGGACACCGTTCTGCTGTCCTCCTTCGACCCGGTGAAGCGGGAACTGGCGGCCATTGTCATGAAGCGGCTGGTAAAGGATGGTGGCTTCACCCCCAGCCGCATCGACGAGGTGGTCGCCGATGCCCGCAAAGATCTGGACCGAGACATGACCCAGGCGGGCGAGCAAGCCCTCATCGATATTCGCGCCGGGGACCGCCATCCGGAGCTGGCGATGACCGTGGG
>PBRM01000207.1 GCA_002725915.1 Gemmatimonadota bacterium | reverse complement strand
GCCATTCAGGCCCTCCCATCGAGATCTTGCGATCCCCGTCGTTTACATCCTCTCTACTTCGTCCAGCTTTTTCTTCAGTCTCTTGGGGGATACGGGTTGCGCCGTGCCCAACTCCTGCGCGAAGACCGACACCCTGAACTCTTCCACCATCCATCGGAACTCCTGCACGAGCGCGGCGGCGGCGGAGTCGCCCTCCTCCAGCGGCGCAGCAAGTTGCTCCAGCGCCTCCTGGTAGGGTCGCACCAGGGCGGCTTTCGAGGCGTCTCGACTCGAGTTGGAGCGGGCCCTCTCGGCCCGGACCAGAATCGCCTTCAGATAGCGGCACAGGTGGGTGAGGCGAGGGAAGGGGAGATCGAGGAGAAAGTGGCGCGGCAGCAGGCGCTGGAGGTCCACCGCCATACCGTCATACGTCCAGCTGCAGGCCAGGATCTCCCGCCGGGTCTCCATCAGCTCTCTGGTCAGGCCCGCAAAGCGCTCGGCCAGTCCTCCCAGCCGAGACAACGCCTGACGCTGAGTCGCCGCGATCGTCGCTCCGGAGACGGGCAGGACGGAGTCGCCTTCGAACAGGTAGTGCAACAGATGGGTGTAGGCCTCCTCCCGCAGTTCGGCGGATCCCCCTGGCGAGGAGGGGCACAGAGCTGCCAGTTCTCGCAGGTCCCCCAGCTGTCTCCGCAGCCAGCCGAGATCCTTCTCGAAACAGAGTTCGTGCAGTCTCAGGAGGCCGCGTCGGGTTTCGTCTTCGGCTTCCTTCCTGGACTTGAAGAGGCGCACGGCGACGCCGGTGTCATTGGTCTGCAACCCCGGGTAGCCGAACAGCGGCACGCCCGAAACGGAGGTGACCTCCACTCGTTCGGGCAGATCCGGCTCACCTGTCCAGTCGGTGAGACCGTCTCGATGCCATTCAGCCGCCATCTTCTTCCAGGCGTCGGTCTCGGCCGGGGTGTCGTGGCGCGCCAGTTTTCCGGCGAGCTCGGACAGGTCGCGACCGGCGGCCAGGCTTTCCCCTCCGGTCCCCTGGACGTCGATCCGCATGCGCAGGTAATCGGGCACCGCCTCCCGGCCCCAGTCGGCGCGCCGGACTTTGAGGCCGTAGTGCTCGAGGAGGAAGACTTCCAGGGACTCCAGAAAGGTGTCGTGCGAAGGTGTGAGACCGGCGGTGATCGCCCGCGCTGTACCAGGGACGGGGATCAGTTGCTTGCGCAGCGTTTTCGGCAGGGAGCGCAGCAGGCAGGTGATTTTTTCCTGCAGCAGGCCCGGGACCAGCCACTCCAGAACCTCCGGGTCGACGGCGTCGACGAGCCGGTAGGGCAGTTTCGCGGTGATGCCGTCTTCGTCCTGTCCCGGCCGATAGGCGTAGTCGATGGCCACGTTCTCCCCGTCCACGACAATGGCGTCGGGAAAGTCCTCCAGGTCGACGTTGACATCGAGGTCGCCGAGGAGATCGGCCTCTTCCATGAAAAGAAAGCGGTCCCCGTCGGTCCGCGCGCGGATCACGCGGTTGAGATCGTGAACGGAGGAGACATCCTTCAGCTCCACGCCGGCGTAAAACTCGAAGGCGACCTCGTCGATGTCGATCCCCTGTCGCTGCCGCAGGCGGGTCTGCCACGTCTCGATGCGGTCGCAGAGCCGCTGGTTGTGCTCCAGGAAGGGATGCTGTGTCCGCAGTTCACCCGGCACCAGCGCCTCCCGTATGAAAATCTCGGTGGCCTCTTTCGGATCGACTCGCCGGTAGGCGACGCTGCGGGTGACGATCTCCAGGCCGTGAAGGCGCACGGTCTCGTGGACGAGAACGCGGCCGGCGCGCTTGGACCAGTGGGGGTCGCGATAAGAGGAGCGGCAGATGTGCTCACCCAGCTCGAGCAGCCAGGCAGCCTGGATGGCGGCGGCGGTGCGGGCGAAAAGGCGTGAAGTTTCCACCATCTCGGCGGCCAGAATCCAGCCGGGGGTGCCGCCGATCTCCTTTTCAGAGCCCTCCCCGGCGTCGGCGCTGGCAGGGGTGCGGCGCGTCGTCGGTTCCGCTTTGCGCTGGAACAGTCCCGACCCGGGAAAGAGCATGACCTCCCGACCGCGGGCGGCGCGATAGAGATTGCGCTCTTTCTTGCAGGCCACGTTGCCCATCAGTCCGGAGAGGATGGAGCGGTGGATGGCGTCATACCCGGCCGGCTCTCTATCTACACCATCCCCTCCCTGGGGGCGAAACCCCTCCAGCTCGCCCGCCGTCACCGACAGCTGCGCGTGTATGTCCCGCCACTCGCGCATGCGGTTGAAGGAGAGAAAGTGGCGGCGACAGAACTTGCGCATCTGATTCTGGGTCTTCAGCTCCTCAAAGCGGTCGTGGTAGGTGTTCCAGATGTGGAGGAGGGTGAGGAAGTCGGAACGCCGGTCGATGAACTGCCGGTGCTGGCGGTCGGCTTCGGCGGCCAGTTCCTCCGGGCGCTCGCGCGGATCGCGAATGCTGATGGCGGCCGCGATGATCAGGACTTCGGGCAAGGCGTCTTCCCAACGGGCCTGGATGACCATCCTCGAAACGGTCGGAGCGGTCGCCATCCGGGCCATGTCGCGACCCAGAGCGCTGAGACGGCGGTCCTTGTCTATGGCTCCCAGTTCGCCCAGCAGACGGTAGCCCGCCTCAATGGCGCGTGGTTGAGGGGGATCGATGAACGGGAAGGCGTGGACATCGCCCAGATTCAGCTCCAGCATGCGGAGAACCACCTCAGCCAGGTCCGCCCGCTGGATCTCCGGCTGCGTATGCTCAGGTCGGGAGAGGAAGTCCTCCTCGCTGTAGAGCCGCACACAGATGCCGTCCTGAACGCGGCCACAACGCCCCTTGCGCTGGTCGCAGCTGCTTCGGGAGATCGCCTCTATGGGCAGGCGCTGCGTCTGGGTGCTGGGATTGAAGCGATTCAGGCGGGCAAGGCCGGCATCGACGACATAGCGGATTCGCGGTATCGTCAGCGAGGTCTCGGCGATGTTGGTGGCCACCACGACACGGCGTTGCGGACCGGGCGCGAAGACCCGCTGTTGCTCGGCGGCGGTCAGGCGGCCGAACAGGGGCACGACCTCGGCGGCCAGTCTTCCCTGCAGAAGGTCGCGGGTCTCGCGGATGTCGTGCTCTCCGGGCATGAAGAGGAGAATGTCTCCGGAGGTCGACTCCTGGACCAGCTTCTCCACGGCGCAGACAGCGGCGTCGACGTAGGAGAAGTCCTCCCCGTCGCCAAGGAGCTCCTCCAGGGGCCAGTAGCGCACCTCCACCGGGTACACCCGACCCGACACCTGGATGATGGGAGCCCCGCCAAAGGCGGCTGAGAACTTGGCCGTGTCGATGGTGGCCGAGGTGATGACGATCTTTAGATCGGGTCGCCGCTGCAGCAGGAGCCGGAGATACCCCAGCAGGAAGTCGATGTTGAGGCTGCGCTCGTGGGCCTCGTCGAGAATGACGGTATCGTATTCCAGCAGGTCGGGATCGCCGCGGATCTCGGCCAGCAGCATGCCGTCGGTCACCATTTTCACCAGGGTCTCGGGGGCGGTGCGGTCGCGAAAGCGGATCTTGCATCCCACCTCCCGTCCCCAGGTTACGTCCAGCTCTTCGGCCAGACGCCGCGACAGCGACAGCGCCGCCACCCGACGCGGCTGCGTGCAGGCGATGCGGGCCTCGCGCCCGCGGCCGGCTTCCAGACAGATCTTCGGTATCTGGGTGGTCTTGCCCGAACCCGTGTCGCCGGCCACGACGATGACGGGGTGCTGACGAAACAACTTCAGGATTTCGTCCCGCGCCGCGGAGATGGGCAGTTCCTCCGGATACTGGATCGAAGGCGTCAGGCGGGAGCGGCGGTGCCTCAATCTGCAGGAGGTCTCTGCCTGTAGACGGAGTCGGGCCAGCTCGGCACCCGGGTCCTTCTGACGCTTGCCTCTTCGCCTGCTCGAACGGCGCAGGTGTGCCAGCTGTCGGCCCAGCCGGGTACGGTCCGCCAGCATACACTCGGGCAGCAGGGACTCCAGCTCTCGCGCTTGCCGCTCGAATTCTCTTTCTCTATTCAATTTCTAAGGACTCAGGGCATCGGTCGGTTAGTGGACGCGACCCGACGCGGTCGGGGCAGTGTGCCATCAGATAGTACGACACCAAGTGCGATCTACGAAAGGCGCAGGAGATCGAGAGCCGCCGGCCGGCAGCAGAGGGCGATATGCCGGCGCGTCCGCAGTCACCGTCGAGCGCTGACCGCCGCGCCAGCCGCCAGGGCAGGGGCGGCGACGGCCTGGCCGTATTGGCGATTCAGGCGGCGACGATCTGGTCGAGCACGCGGCTGGTGCGAGCGGCGGATTGGCCGGTGCTGGGACAAGATCCGCGGCCCAGCAGGTCGTCGACGACGGTCTGGATGAGGGGCTGCTGCACGTGATCGGGCGGGGGGAAGGTGAATTTCTCGACGTTGCCGCCGTCCCTCTCCAGGACGACGGGAGCGGCCAGGTCGAAGGCGGAATAGCTGATGCCGCCCGCACTGCCAATGATCTCGGTGCGGTCGGTTCGGCCGCTGTCGAAAGCGGTGAAGCACCAGCTGCCGGTTCCCATCACCCCCGATTCGAACCGGAAGGTGGCGCACACCGCGTCGTTCGCAGCGTACAGGCCCGCCTGATTGGCCGCCGAACCCGCGGCGTCGGCGATGGGCCCGAGAAGGAAGTCGAGAAGGTCGAGCTGGTGGGAGCCGAGGTCGAAGAAGTAGCCGTCGCCGGCCACTTCGGGCCGGACCCGCCAGGGCAAGTCCTCGGATCGGTGATCCGGGCCGGACGGGGGACCGGTGATGCGGACGATCACCATCCGCACCTCGCCAATGGCCCCGTCGCGGAGCAGGCTCCGCACCTGAAGAAACGCGGGCAGGCGCCTGCGGTAGTAGGCGACGAAGAGGGGGAGCTGCGCTCGCTCGCAGGCGGCGACCATCTCCACACACTCGCTGTGGGTCCGCGCCATCGGCTTTTCCACGTACACCGGCTTGCCGGCGTCGGCGACCATGAGGGTGTAGGCGGCGTGGGAGTCGGGGGGTGTGGCGATGTAGACGGCGTCCACGTCGGGGTCGGCGATGAGGGCACCGGCGTCGTCGTACCACTTCGCCACGCCGTGGCGCCGGGCGTAGTCGGCGGCCCTGTCGGCGCTGCGGCGCATGACCGCCATGAGTTCGGAGCCTTCCGCCTTCTGCAGCGCCGGACCGCTCTTCACCTCGGTGACGTCGCCGCAGCCGATGATCCCCCAGCGGATTCTAGCCACGGCGCACCGGTACGGGTGAGCGGCGGCCAGTCACCGCCACAGCTCCTCGAAGTTGGTGCGCAGAGGAGGAAGGAACTCGGGCCGCGCCAGCTCGTAGAGGAAAACGCCACCGTAGCCGATGTCGCGCAGGGCGCCGGTGATTCCAGGCCACGAGATCTCACCCATGCCCGGCAGCAGGTGCTCGTCCTTTTCGCCGTGGTTGTCGTGGATGTGGAGGGTGATGAGGTGGTCGCCGATAACCCGCAGCGCCCCCACCGGGTCGCCGGCGAGATTGCGGTGTCCGGTGTCGATGCAGACCCCGACGTTGACGCGGTCCAGATCCCGCATGAGGGCGACGAGGCGCTCGGGCTCGCGGGTGTAGCCACGGCCCGTGTTCTCCAGCGCCAGCCGGACCCCCCTGTCCGCGGCGTAATCGGCCAGCGTGCCCAGGTTGCTGAGGAAGGCATCACGTTTTTGCTTGTGGCCGCCCTCCGCGGCTGCGGCGTCCACCGGCGGCTCGGGGATACGAATGTCGTGGGTCAGCAGAATACCCCCGCCCAACTGCTCCACCGCGTCTACGGCCCGGCGGTAGGCCTTCTGAGTGAGGCGCTGTCGCCCTGGCTCGAGGCCAGCCAGGTCGCACTCGCGGTCGAAGCTCTCCAGGTGGGCGTGCAGGGAGTTGAAGTCCAGGCCCAGGTCGCGGAGGGTCGCGCCCAGCGACCGAAAGGAGGCGGGGTCTTCGTAGGAGAAGCCGGGATGGTAGTCGGTCAGCTCCGCCGAGTCGACGCCGGCGGCGGCGATGTCGGCCAGCAGGTCGCGTCCCAGGGGACGCTCTTTGAACAGCAAGGTGGAGGCACCCAGTTTCATGGCGGTTTTCAGGCTGGTCCTTTCGGCCAGTAGTTGCTGTGCGGGGCGATGGTCATATCAGCAGACGCCAGTGGCTCCAGCCGTAGGTGACGGCCACGGCGCACCACAGGAGCTGGCGGGCCCAGCGGGGATAGAGTCGGATCCCCATGGCCGCCAGCGTCACGAGGCAGGGGAGGGCGGCCACGGCGTAGAAGTCGTAGGGCAGCCAGACCAGCCAGGCGAAAGCGGGTACGGCGAAGCCGATCAGCAACAGACCGTGGCGCGGATTGCGGCGCCAGTCGCGACAGACGGCGACGCCTGAAGCCAGCAGGAGCAGCAGCAGTCCTCCGGAGATGGCGCTCCACGGCAGCGGCAGCCCGCTTCCCAGATGGCCCCACTGCACGCTGGCGGCGATGGCGGTGTTGGTCTCGGCCATGCGGTGGCCGACGAAATGGCCCAGGTGAGTGCCAGCGGTAATCAGGAAGAGAGAGAGCACCGGTATCTGCGCCAGCCACCAGTTTCGCTGACGCTGGCGGAATCGCCTTCTGTACACGACCATGGAGAGGCAGTGGGCGAGAGCGACGCAGTAGAGACCTCCGTGCACCAGCAGTGCGGCCAGGATTGACAGAACCCAGCCCGCGAGCCAGCCGAGCTGACCGGCCCGGTTGTACTCGATGAAGCAGAGATAGGCGCACACAACCGCCAGCAGCGACAGCTGCGAGGTGGACAGGACGCGCACCTGGACGATGAGGAACGGCGAAGCAGCCAGGAGCCACAGGGCGGCGCGGGTGGCATGAGCGCCGCCCAGACCGCGCAATATCCAGGGCCCCAGCAGAACGGACACCGCGCCGATCGCGACCCCCAGCAGCCGCAGCCAGATCGCCGCCTCACTGACCTGGCTCCAGCCGTGGAGGATGAACAGATACAGAGGGCTGTACTGGGTGAGCAGAAAGTCGCCCAGAGGAAGGCTCGAGCGCGTCAGCAGGATGGCCTCGGCCGAGCCGAGCGGATCGGACCCCAGCCAGGCCAGGGCCACCATCGCAAAGAGGGCGTAGGGGAGGAGGTGCGCCCGGAGGATGGAGCGCGTCGATTCCCCGGTCACGGCTCCTCCCAAGCGTCGCCCGCGAAGGCGTCGGAGCGACTACGGATGCAGCGGTTCTGACGGTAGAGAATCAGCTTCGCCACAGCCGTTCCACAGGTACCACCTGCAGGTCGGGCGGTCGGAAGTAGGACTCGCCGGCGCGCTCCCAGTCGGGGCAGGTGCGGCCGTGCCGGTCCCATACCACCTTCCCCTCTCTGAGTGTGAGCTCGCACTCCAGTTGCTCGCGTCCGTCGATGCGGGCCCAGCCACAGTTGCGGAAGGAGAAGGATCCCTCCACTTTTCTCAGCACGGCCACGTCCGCCTCGGCGCCTGGGCTCAGGGTGCCCAGCTCGGGACGGCCGATGGCCTTTGCCGGCGTCGCGGTCGAGCGGTAGACGACCTCCTGAAAGGGCATGCCCATCGCCAGGTACTTTGACATGGTGTCCAGCATACTGTGGACGTGGCCGTTGATGTTGCCCATGTGGAGGTCGGTGCTGATGGAATCGGGGGGAAATCCCTGTCGCAGGGCGGGGACGCTGTTGCGAAACCAGAAGCTGGCAGAGCCGTGACCGACGTCGAAGTGAATGCCCCGCCGGCGCGCCTCGAACATGTGGTCGAAGACGCCGCCGCCGCTGTCGACGATAGGGAACTGACGGGCGAACACGTGAGTGTGGATGTCCCCGGGGCGCAGGTGCTGTAGGATGAGGTCGTCGTAGGGTCTTTCCGGCGGCCGCGGCCAGAAGTCGACCATGACCGGCATGTGGCAGAGCTCGCCGGCTTCCACGGCGCGGTCGACCGATGCCCACGGGGGATGCGCGTCGTCGAAAGGCTGCTCGGTCCAGAAGTGGGCGGTCTTGATGCCGACGACCACATCCTTGTGAGCGAGGGCGGCCTCGGCCGCTCTGGCTGGGATCAGGTTGACGACGGTCTGCTCGGGATCGCCCATTCCCGGGGCGGAGATGTTGACGTAGGCGAAGACTCGGCAGGTCGACTTGTCGATGACGGACTCTCGGAAGTGATCGATTTCCTGGCTGCCGGCCGTGCCCGTATCCACGCAGGTGGTGACGCCCTCCTTGAGGAAGTGGGCGTCGGCGTTGAGGCTGCCGCCGTAGTTGCCGTCCAGCTGTCCGCGGGTGTAGTAGGCGTGGACGTGGATGTCGAGCAGTCCCGGGGTGACGTAGAGGCCGGAGACATCCACCGTGTGGGTGGCGTCGTCGGCCGGGATGTCGGATTCGACGCGGGCGATCTTCCCATCGCGGACCCCCAGGTCGCGAGGGCCGTCTATGTTTCCGGCCGGGTCGATCAGGTGTCCGCCTTTGAGGAGGAGATCGAGGGTCTTTTGATTGGAAGTCATGGGCCTGCCTTCTCTCGTGAGCTCGGTCGGCGGTCGGCGGTCGGCGGTCGGCGGAGAAGGTAGCTGGCTGTAACTTCGCGGTCAACAGCGCGTGCCGTGTTGACAGCGGGGTCCAATCCGGAGTACAATCTACGCGTTCTAAAATGTTATAAATACGAATGGCGCGATGAAACCAGCGGTTGCAAAGAGGCACTTGACGACGGGGCGAACGGTGACGTTCGCTCTCCTGTGTGCAGGTATGGCAGTCCTGTCGGTGAGGCTGCCGATCCTGGCCACGGAGGCGGGAGATTCCGCCCTGGCAGCTGATGCGGCTGAGGCATCGGGCGATCAGGCGGCGGTCGCTGCTGAAGAGCCGGGGGCATCGCCTCGAAGCTCAGCGAGGGACCTGAAGGCCAAGCCCTTGGACCGACCTCTGGTCCACGTCTTCGAGATTCACACCGTCAACACCAAGGGGGGGATGATCGATCCGGGGATCACCGCCTTCGTGGAGCGGGTGGTCGAAGACGCCAACGCGGCCGGCGTGGACGCCATCGTCTTCGATATCGACACCTTCGGCGGACGCGTGGACGCGGCCACGGTGATCCGCGACGCCATTGTCGACGCCGATGCCCTCACCATCGCCTTCATCAACAAGCGGGCGATCTCGGCCGGCGCTTTGATCGCGATGTCATGCGACAAGATCGTCATGGCAAAAGGAGGGGAGATCGGCGCGGTCACACCCGTCTCGGGAGCGGGGGAGAAGGCCGGCGACAAGTACGTCTCCGTCATGCGGGCGGAGATGCGGGCTACGGCCGAGCGCACCGGACGTGATCCGGAGATCGCCGAGGCCATGGTGGACGAAAGAATCGAAATCCCCGGATTCAGCGAGGTCGTGGGCAGACCGGCGACGCTGACAACGTCGGAAGCTCTCCACTATCGGGTGGCAGACGAGACTGCGGAGACCATCATTGACGTGCTCCGCATCTACGACCTGAACAATGCCAAGATCGTCGAGGTGGAGATCAACTGGGCCGAGCACGTCGTTCGCATCCTCACCCATCCGGTGGTCACCTCCATCCTGCTGTCGGTGGCCATCTTCGGCCTCATCGCCGAGGTCCGCACGCCCGGATGGGGGCTGGGCGGGACCATGGCCCTCGTCGCCCTGTCCCTGTTTTTCGGCAGTCACCTCGTCGTGCACCTGGCCGAGTGGGACGAGCTCCTCCTCTTCGTGGTCGGACTCGTGCTACTGGTGGTGGAGATTGCCTTTATTCCCGGCTTCGGTCTGGTGGGGCTGGGCGGGATCGCCTGTATGGTGGCCAGCCTCGCCCTGACGCGGCTGCCGGGGTTGGATTGG
This sequence comes from Gemmatimonadota bacterium, assembly GCA_002725915.1. Classification (GTDB taxonomy): domain Bacteria; phylum Latescibacterota; class UBA2968; order UBA8231; family UBA8231. Next base: position 2,840 of record PBRM01000207.1, on the reverse strand, counting down.
GTGAAGGTCGAGGATGTCTCAGCGGTAGTGGGTCAGTTGGCCGCATCGATGATCGGCGCCATCGTGCTCGCCGCGGTGGCGATGAAATCGCTGCCGAAACTGGCCGCCTTCAACCGCCTCGTGCTGGCAAGCGAGACCAGAGCCTCGGAGGGCTACGTGTCGGCGCCCAGGGAGCGCGATGGAGAGTTGCTGGGAATGGAGGGGGTGACCCTGACCGTCCTGAATCCCACCGGCGTGGGCCAGTTCGACAGCAGGCGCGTGGACATTATCGCCGAAGGGGAGTTCGTCGAGCCCCAGAGGACGGTCAAAGTGATCGAAGCGCGAGGCACTCGGGTCGTCGTGAGGCAGGTGTGAGCTGGGAAATCGGTACCGGGATCATGCCGTGGGTGTACGCCATCGGCATGCTGATCCTCGGCTTCGCTCTCATCCTGCTGGAGATTCTGGTCATCCCGGGGATCAACATCTTCGGGATTCTGGGTTTTGCCACGGTCTGCGTGGGCGTCGCCTTCGCCTACGACAGACTGGGCACGGGCGCCGCCGTCGGGGTGGGACTGCTGGCGGTAGCGGGCACGGCGGCGCTGGTCTGGCTGATGGTGCGCAATCGGGCCTGGCAACGACTGGTACTGGACAGCGAGACCGACCGCGCCTCCGGATTCGATACAGCGCCCGCGGGGCTGGCCGGTCTGGTGTCGGAGTCGGGCGTCGCGCAGACGCCGCTCAGGCCCAGTGGCCGCGCTCAGTTCGGCGAGCAGTTCGTGGACGTGGTGACCGAAGGGGACTTCATCGACAGCGGGACCCGCATCGAGGTGCTGTCGGTCAACGGCAATCGCGTCGTCGTGCAGGAACAGGCGGAGCCGGCAGGGGTTGATGCGGGCTCCGAATGAGCAGAATACCAGAGACAGCGCAGCGAGCGATTATCAATTTGACGGCATCACACACACACACTCAAGAGTCAAACAGCATTCGCGATCATTAGCTCAGGGGGTGACCGATGGAAGGTGCAGCGTTCTACGTGGCGGTTCTGTTCATTATCATCGTGGTCTTCAGCCTGTTCACCTATTTCGTGCCCATCGGGCTGTGGATATCGGCGTACTTCGCCGGCGTCAAGGTGGCGATCTTCCGAGACCTCGTCGGCATGAGGTTGCGCAAGGTTCCTCCTTCCTCCATCGTGCGGCCGAAGATCAGCGCCACCAAAGCGGGTTTAGAGGTGGAGCTGGACCGGATGGAGGCCCACTACCTCGCCGGCGGCAATGTCGATGCGGTGATCCTCGCCCTCATATCAGCGGACAAGGCCAACATAGAACTGAGCTTCCAGCGGGCCACGGCGATCGACCTGGCCGGGCGCGACGTGCTGGAAGCGGTGAAGATGAGCGTCAACCCGAAGGTCATCGACACGCCGCTCATTGCCGCCATCGCCAAGGACGGGATCCAGGTGAAGGCCACCTGCCGGGTTACGGTGCGGGCGAACATCGACCGCCTGGTGGGCGGCGCCGGCGAGGAGACCATCATCGCCCGTGTCGGGGAGGGCATCGTCACGACGGTGGGGTCTGCCGAGACGCACAAGCTGGTCTTGGAGAATCCGGACGGGATCTCCAAGACCGTGCTGGGCAAGGGGCTGGACGCCAACACCGCCTTCGAGATCCTCTCCATCGACATTGCCGACGTGGACGTGGGCGAGAATATCGGCGCCAAGCTGCAGGCCGAACAGGCCGACACCGATCTCAAGATCGCCCGCGCCAAGGCGGAGGAACGGCGCGCCATGGCGCAGGCCAGAGAGCAGGAGATGAAGGCGCTGGTGGAGGAGATGGCGGCGCACGTGAAGGAGGCGGAGGCGGAGGTGCCCCGCGCTATGGCCGATTCCTTCCGCAGTGGCAACCTCGGAATCATGGACTACTACCGCATGAGGAACATTCAGTCGGATACGGAGATGAGGACGTCGATCTCCGAGTCCACCGACGAGAACAGCGCGTGATCGGGGAGGGTGAGAGGAGGTGACGACCCAATGCCAGAGCTGATATCGGGACTGACGCCAGGGCCGCTGCAGGCCGGGGGCGAGGGGCTCCTGTTCCTGCTCTTCATCCTCTTCAGTGTGGTCACGGCCCTGCTGGAACGAAGAAAGCGCAAGAAGCAGGCCGAAGAGAGCCGCACCGCGTCTGCGGCTCCGGCCGGACCGTTGACGGACGAAGAGGATGAGGAGACCGGGTCGTGGCCCTTTCCCATGGGCGGGGATCCGTTCGATCTGCCCAAGCCGAAGCAGAGGCCGGAGAGGGGTCCCGCTTCCGAAAGCGCCGGGGAAGCGACCGCGAAGTCCGAACCTGCCGCACCCGCGTCACGCCGCACGCTGATCGAGCAGATGGAGGATGACGCCAAAGAGGCGAAGCGTTTGCAGAAGACGGAGGCGGGGGACGGCTACGACGATGGAGCGCCACCGGATACACTGCGGGAGATGGCGCGCGCGGCCGAGCGCCAGGTTCAGGAAGTGCAGCCGCGCCGGAGGGAGCGGGAGTTGGCACAGGAGCGCGTCGAGCTAGACCAGCAGCAGCCCAGGAAGAAAAGGCGGTCGAGATGGCTGCTGACCCCAAAGACGGCGCGTGATGCTCTGGTCTACACCGAGATTCTGGGGCGACCGAAGTCGGAGCGCGAGGGGGAGGATTTCGTATAGGGATAATGCCGAAGTGGCGGAACTGGTAGACGCGCTGGATTCAAAATCCAGTGGGGGCAACCCCGTGAGAGTTCGAGTCTCTCCTTCGGCACCAGTTATATCAAGGAGATAAGGGGGTATCGGTATTTTTACTGATGCTCTCTTTTTTTACTGGTATTATCTGTCGAATATTATTTTT
>PBRM01000206.1 GCA_002725915.1 Gemmatimonadota bacterium | reverse complement strand
CCTGTTGAACCACGTCATCGACTCCATACGGCGAAATCCCCAACTCGGCGAGGAGGATGTGACGTTCATCCTCGAACAATCGAGGACGTCAAAGCAGGTTCCCTCCCCCACTTCCGGGTCGGTCGACGACCAGGCTATCAGGACCTACAGGTCTGCGGTCAGGGCCCGTGGCCCCGGCCAGGCGACTTACTTGCGAGCCATAGAGGACAACGACATCGTCTTCGCCATTGGCCCGGCCGGAACGGGCAAGACCTACCTGGCGGTGGCTGCGGCTGTCGCCGCCCTCCGTCAGAAGGAGGTGTCACGAATCGTCCTCGCGCGCCCGGCTGTGGAAGCCGGAGAGAGCCTGGGCTTTCTTCCCGGGGCCCTTGAGGAGAAGGTGGATCCCTATCTCCGCCCCCTCTACGATGCGCTCCAGGATCTGCTCGAGCCGGAGCGGCTAAGCCGCTTCCAGAGCATGAAAATCGTCGAGGTGGCACCCCTCGCCTTCATGCGGGGACGAACCCTAAACGACGCTTTTGTAATACTGGACGAGGCACAGAACACCACTCCTCCCCAGATGAAGATGTTTCTCACCCGCCTCGGGGCGCGCTCCAAGGCTGTTGTTACAGGTGATATCACCCAAACGGATCTGCCTCAGAATCAGCCCTCGGGCCTGACCGAAGTCCGCGGCATTCTGACCGAGATAGACCGACTCGCTTTCGTCTACCTGACCGAAGAGGATGTGGTCCGCAATCCCCTCGTACAGCGGATCGTCCAGGCCTACGAACGCTTTGAGAACAGGTCCCCCGAGAACACCTCGCGATCTCCAGCCGAGCAAATTACTCCCGATCTGCCAGCGAGATGAGCAATCTCCACGACAGACTGAGGCGCTGGGGAAACCTCGCGACCAGGCAGCAGAGACCGAGCCAGGCACCAAAACCTCGCCTCGAGCAGACCGGGACCAGGGCTGGCCGTCTGTTGCTGGCGGCAGCCGCTATCGCCCTGCTGACGTACTTTTCACCCATTCAGCGTCCCTACAGCGTCACCAAGCTGCAAGTCGGGGATGTTGCGCCGGAGCGTATCACCTCCCCTTTCGTATTGGATATTCGCAAGAATAGGGATGAGCTCGAAAGAGAAATGCATGAGGCCGAACAGACCGTGGCTACGGTTCTGCGTGCGGACGACCAGGTCAAAGAGAGGGAGCTCGCCCAGCTGGATTCGGTCCTGAACGTGCTGATTCGCAACGTCGGCATGCAGATGCCGGATTCGCTCAAACAAAGGCGACTGCAGAAGATCCTCCCTGACGTTATCCCAGCTCTGTCTGAAACATCACTGCAGAATCTGATCGTCTCGCTCTCTTCCGCCTCACCGGACTCCGCGAGTCTCTTTCAGGCGGCCTGCCTCCAGCTCGTAGCCGACATTTACTCCATCGGCGTCATCGCCGACAAATCGGGACCGCAGACAAGCGTAACCGACGGCGTGCGCATCGGCGACGAGGAAATGCATATCGACGACCTCCACGAAGAGTCATCCCTCAAACGCGGCGGTCTCATCGGGATCATGGAAGGCTACGCGCCGATTATCGAGCGCGGTTCCGCCGAGGCCGTGGACAAGCTGCTGAGCCTCTTTATCACCCCGAATCTGATCGTCGACAGTGCCGAAACCACGCGCTTGCGGGCAGCGGCCCGGGGCAGCGTTGCGTCGATCAGGCGCCGGTACGTGCAGGACGAGATGATCATCGACAAGAACACAAAAGTGGAGCAGTTCCACGTCGATACCCTCGAATCCCTGGTCGAGGAGTACACCCGGCGGGAGCTCAAGGATCCCACGACTCGATCGCTGCAGTCGGTAGCGGCCGCGTTAATCGCAGCTGTCTTCGTCCTTACCTTCGGATTCTACCTGTCGACCCAGGAGGCCGAAATTTACAACAGCCTGAGCCGCCTGGCGCTTCTGGCCATCATCACCCTCGGCACGGCTGCGATAGCCTCCTACATCCGCGCCAACGAAGTTGAGATCTACTACGTGCCCACGCCCCTCGCGGCGATGTTGATGACTATCCTTCTCAGCCCTCAGATCGGCCTTGTCGTCTCCTTCATCCTCGCCCTCTTCATCGGCAGCCTCTTCGGGGATTTCTATGTTGCCCTCATCTGTGCCCTGACCTCGGCAGTGGCGGTGTACTCCGTTCGGCACGTGCGGCATCGCAACCAGTTCTACCGCGCCATGATCCTGTTGCCCGCTTCCTATACTCTGCTGGTTGCCGCCGCGGATCTGATGCGTTTCGTCCCGGTGGAGGATATCTACGGGCACATACTTCCCGGAGTTGTCACCGGGATTGCCGCCTCCTTCGTAATTCAGGGAGTTCTGCCCATCTTCGAGAGCGTCTTCCACATCGCTACGGACATTACACTGCTCGAGCTGTCCGATCTGAATCGACCCCTGCTCCGGGAGCTGGCCATACGCGCACCCGGCACCTATACCCACAGCTTAATCATGGCCAACCTGTCCGAGGCGGCCGGCCAGGCTGTGGGCGCCAACCCATTGCTGGCCAGGGTGGGCTGCTACTACCACGACATCGGCAAGATGCTGAAGCCGGATTACTTCGGAGAAAATCAGGGTCTGCGGGGCGGGCGCAATCCACACGACCGTCTGACCCCGAGCATGAGCATGCTGATCATCGACTCACATGTAAAAGACGGCATCGATCTGGCCGAAGAGAACGGGCTTCCCAGGGCGATCATCGATCTAATCCCCCAGCACCACGGGACCACGGTTATAGAAGTCTTCTACAACAGAGCGGTCGAGCTTGGGGTCGAGAACGTGCGCAAGGAAGATTTCTCCTACGGCGGACCCAAGCCCCAGACGCGGGAGGCGGGGATCTTGATGCTTGCCGACTCCGTGGAATCCGCCGCTCGCACGCTGGGCGAGCGCACGCCGGATCGGGTGCGCCAGCTCGTCCGCAACATCGTGCAGCAGAAGTTCACCACTGGCGAACTCGACGAGTGTCCGCTGACCTTGAGGGACCTGCACAAGATCGAGGACAGCTTCATTCCGGTGTTGATGGGTACCCTCCACGGCCGACTGGAGTACCCATGGCAGAAGAAGGAGGAGAGGAGAGCGCGCAGGGATGCTCCAAATCCACTACAGCCCCGGAACGCGTGAGCTTCCCGATCGGGAGGAGCAGCGCCTGTCCGACCTGGGACAGACCGTCCTGGAGGCCCATCCGAGGGGACGCGGCCAGGTTCTGTTGGTCCTCACTGACGACAGTCACTTGCGCTCCCTCAACACCAGCCACCGGGGCGTCGATCGTCCCACGGATGTGCTCTCATTCGACTATCTCGACGGAGACCCCCAGCCAGGGGCAATGGAGACGGAGCTGGTATCGGGGGAGATTTACATTTCCTGCGGGCGAGCCCAGGAACAGGCGAGGGATCAGCGGGTCTCCCTGCTGGAGGAGGTCGCCCGCCTCACTGTCCACGGGCTCCTTCATCTGGCCGGATTTGAGCACGACACACCGGAAAAACTGCACGCCATGGAAACAGAAACCGATGCGCTGTTGAGGACAGCCAACCTACTACCGGGCGCCGTGCCCATCACCCCCGAGACCGCCCTGGCCGGCGGTGTTAGACGAGAGGAGTAATCGGATAATTCTTGGAACCTCCACAATTAGCTGAGCTGATCATTTTCATCCTCGTTTCACTGTCTTCCCTCGTGCTGGCTAGTTACGAGGCGACCTTCACCGTCCTGTCCAGATCATCACTGGAAAAACTGGTCGAGGCGGGCATTCCACGAGCTGGCCTGATGCTGCGAATTCACGAGCCGCGACACAGACTTCAGCTGATGGCCCGCGTGGGACAGGCCCTGGCCGCCATTACCCTCACTATCGCTCTCCAAGCCCTCTTCAGCGGGTATGTGACCCCACCCATCGCTGTGATCGTCACCGCCCTTGTGACCGCCACGGTCTTCCTTATCGCAGCCGTCATACGCCGGACACGCTTTGAGGAGGAGGGAGAGGACCCGCGAATTCCCTCCCTCGCTGTGACCTACGCGCTACTCCACGCCCTGCTGCTGCCGTTGGCAAGGCTGCTGGAACTTCTGCCTATCGGGGACTCCTCTGAAGAGGACTTCAAGGCGGAGAAGGAGGAGGAGCTGCGGAATCTGGTGGAATCAGAGCAAGAGACGGGCGTCCTGGAAGAGGGAGAGCGGGACATGATCCAGGGCGTCTTCGGTTTTCATGACCGCGTCGTTCGCGAGGTCATGGTTCCCCGCGTCGACATCACTGCCGTGGAACAATCCGACAGCTTGCGAGATTTGCTGGATGTCATACGCGAGACGGGGCATTCACGCGTGCCTCTCTACGAGGAATCGCTGGACCAGATCCAGGGGATCGTCTACGTCAAGGACTTGCTGGATCTCCTGGTCAACCGAGCCGATCTCGATCTGGGCCGGCCGCTGCGGGAATTCCTGGCAGAGGACCTCGAGGAGGGCAAGGGGTCGATCCCCTTTTCTCATATGGCCTACCACGTACCGGAAACGAAGAAGATCGACGAGCTCTTGACTGATCTCAAAACGGCCAGGACACGCCTCGCCATCGTCGTCGACGAATACGGCGGCACGGCAGGGCTGGTCACCACCGAAGACCTCGTCGAGGAGATCGTCGGAGAGATGCAGGACGAATACGACGAAGAGGATGAACTCTACCTTTGGCGCAAACCCCATGAGGTGCTCGTCGTCAACCCCAGAATTAACATGGACGAGCTCAACGAGCTGCTGGATATGGATCTGCCCAGTGCCGGATTCGATACCCTAGGGGGGTTCATCTACGACCATCTTGGGCAGGTGCCGGACGAGGGTCAAACGATGAGCATCCCGGGACTGGAGATTGAGGTACTGAAAGTAGAGGGGCAGCGCATCGCTCAGGTGCTTATGAGTCGCGTGCCCGTGGCCGTAGATGATGATGACAAGATGGGCAACGGGGCAAATCGATGACGTCCTTGCGCCTCATACTTTGCAGGTGTATATTTAACCTCTGTGGTGCGGGGTGGAGCAGTCTGGTAGCTCGTTGGGCTCATAACCCAAAGGTCGCGGGTTCAAATCCTGCCCCCGCTACCAAGCTTTAAATCAGGGAGTCTTCGCCGGCTCCCTGATTTTTTTGTGTGCGGCGTATGGTCCTGCAGCATAATAAGATAACCGCTCTGAGCTAAATGCCGAATGTCACGCTTTCAGAAAGTAGCTGAGGAAATCGCCCCCAGCGCTGGGGGGGGAGGACAGAGAACCAGACTCGACGAGCGCTTCCTCGCCGACCTGATATCGGAAGACCCCCTGGATCGGGTCGAGGGCCAGGAGCTGCGTCAAGTCTTCATGGCAGCCCTCGCAGAACTCACTCCCGACGAACTGAAGGTGATGGAGATGCGCTTCCAGCACAAGAAATCGCAGGGTCAGACGGCTTCCCGCCTTCGCATGGGCCGAGACGCGGTCGCCGATCTTGAACACAGCGCTGTCGAGAAGCTGCGACGACCTATCTCCCAATACATGGAGTCCTGAGTATTGCCCTGCGGGGCAGCTTGATCCCCCTGCTGGTTGGAGGACTGAGTGGCGCGCTCTTTGCCCTGAGCATCCCCAACTCGGATATCCAGCTGTTCGCCTGGATCAGTCTGCTGCCCTGTCTTTGTTTCACCTTTGCCGCCGGATCGACGGCGCGCGACGGTGGTGAGAGGAAACCGCTCGCTATCCGGCAAACCCTGATTCTGGGGATCTCGTTCGGAATAGTCTCCGGCTTCGGACGGGTGTACTGGCTGGCCGGGACGCTGGAGCGCTTTGGTCATCTCTCCCGCCCCGAGGCCCTCCTCAGCGGCGGCCTGCTCATCCTCTACCTCTCCCTCTATCCCGCCTTCTTCTTATTTGTCTGCCGCCGCCTCAGCATCCGTACGCCCCTGCTCCCCTGGATCGCTGCCGCTGTGTGGACGTTGCTGGAGTGGGCGCAGACCTGGATCATCACCGGGTTTCCGTGGGAGCTGTTGGGCTACTCCCAATACTTGAACCGACCTCTCAGACAGCTCGCCTCACTCACCGGGGTTTACGGTGTCAGTTTTGTCCTGGTTCTGGTGAACGCGGGATTGGCCCAGCTTCTCGCATCCAGGCGGCGGGTGCTGGCGACCTCCTTGCCGATCGCCGCTATAGTCTCAGCAATAATGTTGTACGGGTTCAGCCGATACGCCTCGCTGACGTCTGAAGCGTCATCTGCCTCTGCCCCACCTTCTACCGCGTCAGCCGCGCTGAAGGTGGGAATCATCCAGGCAAGTGTGGCCCAGGACGTGAAGTGGAGGCCCGATCGCGCCCGCGCCATCACCCAGCGCTACGCTGACCTTACACGTCAGCTCGCCTCGAGAGAGACACTGGATCTGGTCGTTTTCCCAGAGACCGCCCTCCCCTACTGGTTCCGGGACGACCGCTTTTCTGCCTATCGCGAGGAAATCGAGCAACTCGCTCGGGATGTAAGCGCGCCCATCCTGGTCGGCAGCCTGGAGATGGGTCGGATCGAGGGAAAGCCGAAGGTGTTCAACCGGGCGTTCCTTCTTGACCGAGAGGGTGAAGTGGCCGGCTATTCAGACAAAGTCCACCTGGTGCCTTTTGGCGAGTACCTGCCCATGCCCTGGCTCTTTCAGTACCTTGAGGGTCTGGTCGCGGAGAGCGGGTCTTTCGCGTCCGGCGCGGGGCACAAGGTTCTCAGTCTACCACAGGGTGTTGACAAGATCGGGGTATTTGTCTGCTACGAGTCCATATTTCCCAGCATTCCCCGCGCGCTCGCCAGCCTGGGCGCCGCCCTGCTCGTGAATACGACCAATGATGCCTGGTTCGGGCGTACGGCCGCGCCCAGGCAGCATCTGTCCATGGCCGTCTTCCGCGCCGTGGAGACGGGTCGACCGATTGTGCGGGCGGCCAATACCGGCATCTCCTGCGCCATCTCGCCGGCCGGCGACATCTCCCACGCCACCCAGCTCTTCGAAACCAGCGCCTTCAGTGTGAACGTCGTCCCCAGATCGACGCCCACCTTCTACGTCCGCCACGGGGATGTCTTCCTGGTGGTTTGCGCCCTCTTCCTCCTGGGCACGTTCGCCGCTCAACGAAGGCGGCAGCGCGGGCGGGCATAGACCAGCTGAGCCCTCCAGCTGCTCTCTCCCTCTCTCTCCGCCTACGGGCGCAGGTCGCTGCCGACTCGTCCGCCAACGGAGTGCAGGTCGCTGGCTGAATAAGTCCGAGCGCGGCTACTCCGCTACGTCCACCCAGCGGCGCTCCCGGTCCGCCTGGGCGATGGCGTCCGCCACCGCCTGGGCGCGCATTCCGTGATAGAAGGAGGGGTGGCACTCCCGCTGTTCCCGGACAGCGGAAACGAACTCCCAGGCCTGGTCGTAGCGGAAGCTTCGCTGCGGATCTCCGCTCGCTGAATCGCGCGGCGACCCCGCCCTTTTGAGGAACTCCTCCGGTACGGGACGAGGCGCGTATGGCTCTCCCCGGACACCGAAAAGGATCTCGTGGGGCGTGTGAAGCCGATAGGCAGCCGAGGCACGGGATCCATTGAGCTCCGCCAGGTCGTGATCTCCTCGCGGCCCGTGTCCCTTCGTCAGCTTGCCCATTTCGAAGACTCCCGTAACCCCGCTGGCAAACTCCGCGATCCAGGCCACCCAGTCCTCGACATCCTGGGGCGGGCAGGACACCCCGTCCGCCGAGCTGGCTCTGGACACTACTCGCTTGAGTGAGCTGCAGACCGACCGGATCGGCCCCAGCAGATCCTCGGCGTAGTCGATCCGGTGAATGCCCATGTCGCCGAGCTCGCCACTGCCAGCCTTGGCTCTGTATTGCCGCCACCCTATCGCGTTCTCTCCCCAGTCCTGAAGCCGCTGAAAACGGGCGTGCCGCAGCTCTCCCAGCTCGCCCGTTCGGACCAGATGCCGCAGGTAGTTCATGCCCGGCACGAAACGGTATGTGAAGGCCGTCATGTGCCTTAGCCCGGAATGGCGCGCCGCTTGGTAGACCATGGCTGTCTCGGCGTGATCCATGCCCAGTGGCTTCTCGCACAGGACGTGACACCCCGCCTCCAGGGCATCGAGAATCAGTTCCCTGTGCAGGTGGTTGGGCGTGGCAATGGCGACTGCCTCCACACCGGAGTCGCGCAGAAAGGACCGGTAGTGGGTGAACCCGACGCCAATGTCCCACTCGGCTTTGCGGCGGTCCAGGAGCTGGCCGTCGGTGTCGCAGAGCGCCCCCACCTCCACGCCCGGGATCCGCGAGAAGCCCGGATAGTGCACGGCCGCGCATACCGAACCGAGCCCAACCAGCCCGATTCGGAGAGCGCAGTCAGCCACGAGCGCCCCCATTCACTCCGGCACTGGCCTCTTTCTCCAAAAGCCCCTCTTCCGCCAGGAGGGTATCCATCATCGCACCCACCCTCGGCAGGTCCTCCTCGGCCACATTCTCGGCAAAGGGAATCACCGGTCCGCCGGCAAGACCGGCGCAGTCCATCGCCGCGTGCAGAGCGGAGGCGCTGTAGCGCCCCCCGTTCTCGCCTCTGAAATCCTCAAATGGAAGCATGAGCTGCCGGATGCGCTCGGCTTCCGCCCTGTCACCCGCCTGGAAAGAACTCAGCAGACGAAGGCTCAGGCGCGGCGTGAAATTCGCCATTCCCGAGCTGAAACCGACAGCTCCACTCTCCATGTATTCGATACAGGGATCCTCCGCCATCCCGCAGATCATCGCCGCTTCGGAGCCCGCCGCTGTGGCAATCCGGCGGAACACGCCGATATCGTCGACGGCGTATTTCAGACCCACCACACCGTCGAGCCGACACAGGTCGCTCACCTGGTCCGGGGGCATGATGTCCAGTCGTCGCTGGTAGAGTATCGTGGGCAGGCCCACCCTCTCGACTAGGTTCCCAATTCCGACGGTGACCCCTCCCGCCGATGCCGGCCCCACTACAGGCATGATCATAACGCCCGCGACGCCGAGGTTTCGGGCGATGCGACCCATCTCCAGGGAGCGGCCGTACCCCGGCCCGATCCCCGGGACCACCAGCGCGTCGCCGCCCGCCTCATCCATGAAGGCGGCCACGACAGCTTCGTACTCCCCCAGCTCCGCGTCGTACACCAGGCCGGTGCCGCACTCCGGCATCAGGAAGTCGACGCCGCGGTCGACGAGGTGGCGGACATTCCCGCGCACGCCGACAAGGTCCACTGAGCGGTCCGGGAGGCGTGGCGTGATGGCGACGACCAGGACGGATCGGCAGTCGTCGGCTGTCAGCATTCTGTTATTCATCATCTCTTCCTCTCCATTGAAGCGCCGGCTTGTCTGCCAGTACTCGCCGCAGATACACGGCGTCCCCGCCTGCCCTCGAATCGAGGCGCGGCGGCGTCTTGTCGGCAAACCCCACCTGGCGAATGGGTTCGTCGCAATTCGTATTCCGTGTGGACCACCAGGTCCCCGTCGTATCCCATCTCCCCAGAAGGCTCAGAGCCCTGTGCCAGTCCACACTGCGTCGGCCAAGCGGTGCAAAGGCCGCTAGGTGCGGTGGCCCCTCGCCCGACTTCCTAGGCGCCCGATACCCTCGAACGCTTTTTCTCCAAGCTGGGACGGGCATAGATCCCTGAAAAACTTGGACTTCAGAACGACATACATGTCTCCGCCCTTCCCTACTGCCAGATCGTGTCCGCCGAGGTCTTCAGATGCTGATTGTAGCGCTCGGTGTAGTCCTCTCGAGGCGGGCTGAAGATGTCCAGCACCTCCACCGGTCCAGCCGCCACCTCCCCGGAGTGCACGACATTGGCGGGAATGATGAAGGCGTCGCCAGGCTTGCTGATCTCCTCCTTCCCCCCAATCCTGAAACGCAGCTCTCCCTTCAACACCAGTCCCGCCTGTTCGTGAGGGTGGCTGTGTTCGGGTATGACACAATCCTCGGCGAGCGTTAGAAAGGAGAGCATTAGGCGCTCTCCCTGAACAATTCCGCTCAGAGCGCCCGGAAACAGCTCGAGCCTGGAAAGATCGTCGACATGAACGAATGGCATATTCTTCTCCTCTGCAGTGCAGTGGGCTCGCGAGCTTAAGAGCCGGCACTCCTGGGTCTATAGCCATCTCAGCGCGCAAAACTCACCAGCCACGCGTCGCTTCGATAGCGCCTGAACAGGGTCAGGAAGCGGCCGATCATGAGGCCGTCGTAGGCGAGCCAGGCTCCCACGAGTCCTCCATCGAGCCAGAACACGAGTGCGCCAGCTGCCGGCAGGAAAACGCCGAAGGCCGCAACCGCCATCGCCCCGAACAGGTAAGCGACATCGTTGGCGCCGATGAAGATGCCATCGAAGATAAAGACGGCGGCATTCAACGGCTGCACGAGACCGACCACCAGGGTCAGCGACGCGACCGCGGTGATGACCTCGCCGTGGGCGGTGAAGAGGCCGGCGATCTCCGCCAAGGTCAGGCAATAGACAACAGCCAGGACCCCACCGATGCCCACACCCCAGTGCAGGGTCCGACGCGCCAACTTGCGGGCAGCGGCCGGGTCTCCGGATCCCAGGCAGTTTCCCACCAGGGTCTCGGCGGCGTGTGCAAAGCCGTCGACGCCGAAGCTCACCAGCGCCCAGATCTGCCACACGATGGCATGAGCAGCCAGGGGGATCTCCCCCATTCGCGCCACCATGGCCATCATCGAAAACTGAGCGAACAGGAGACAGAGTGTCCTCGCCGCCAAGGCGGCGTTGGTACGAGCCAGGTGGCGGGCCCTGGCGATGTCGAAAAGACTGCCGAACCTCACCCTCAGCCTGGCGCGGTACCTGATCGCGAGCACGGTCACGCCCATACCGAAGCCGACGCCGTTGGCCGCGACCGCCGCCCATGCCGCGCCCTCCACCCCGAGCTCTGGAGCTCCCCACTTGCCGTAGATCAGCGCGTAGTCGGCTGCTATGTTGACGACGTTCGTAACCATGGTGATGGCCAAGGGCGTCAGAACGTCCGCCCTGCCCAAGAAAAAACCGGTGAGCACCAGGGTGCACAGGACAAAAGGTGCTCCGAGGATGCGGATGTGGAAATAGCGCTCCCCCCATAGCCTGACTTCATCGCTGCCGCCCGCCAACTCAAAGCCCAGCCAGGCGATACCGTCTCTGGCGATTACGATGAGACCAGCCAGGACAAAAGCTGTCAGCAGGGATCTGTAGAGGGCCTCGGCGCAGGACACATCGTCGCCCGCGCCGTGGTGATGGGAGACGATGGAAGTCGTCGCCATGCGGAGAAACCCCGTTCCCCAGAACAGGACATCAAAGATCACACTCGCCGTCGCCACTGCTCCCAGGAAGGCCACCTTGGGGAGATGGCCGATCAGGGCGGTATCGACGATGCCGATCAGGGGAATGGAGACGGCGGCCAAGAGGTTGGGAACGGCGAGCCTCAGAATCCGCTGGTCCAGCTCACCCATCCGCAGACGGCTCTCGACGGGGGAGACTCATTCAGCTGGGCCCCGCGGCTTCCAGCGAGAGTGCGGTTTCCAGAGAAACCGGGCGAGATCCACCCTGCCGGACACGAAGATGACGCCCTCCTCCTCCAGCAGTTCCCGCTGCAGCTCGTGTAGCTTGGTGTGACTTCTGGGCGAGACCTTTCCCTCGGCGTTGATGACCCGATGCCAGGGAAGTCTGACGCTCTCTGGAGTGGCTGCCAGGGCGTACCCCACCTGCCTCGCTCGACCGGACATTCCCGCCAGTGACGCTATCTGACCGTAGGTGGCGACGCGGCCCTTCGGGATTCTGGCGATTACGTCGTAGATGACCCGGCGCCGCGGCTCAGCAGTTGGGCTTAACGGTTTCATCCCGACCTTCAAGGAAGTCGAGGGCCTTGACGTAACTCCGCTTTTCGAGGTAGTGAGCGAGCATGGGCGGCGCCTCATCGCCCAATTCCTCCCTGAGTCTGTCGATCTTTCGCAGGTAGTCGGCGAGCGAGCCGTTCTTTCCCGCCGGAACACCGCCAGGCAAGATGCTGGTGAGCATCTCGCTCAGAGCGCCGTGCAGATCATCCAGCTTCGTCATGGTCGGGCTCCCTCGATCGATCGCAGGCTGACCGCTGGCGGCGGCTTCAAGCCGCCATTATCAGGTAAGTGACCCACTCCTTGTGGGGATTGCTGATCGTGTACTCTGCGGCGGGAGGCAGGTGGATCATGTCGCCCTCCCGAAAGCTCGCCTCCACTCCGTCCACGGTGATGACCCCCCGGTTCTCGAGAACGTAGTAGACCTGCTCGAGCTCGGAGCCGCGCTCCACCGTCCGCCCGCTGGGCTGCAAGGCCTCTCGATCGATGAGGACCATGCCCTGAAGACTACCCGCTTCTCCATCCCCAACCTGCCCCAACTGATGCCAGCGAATAGCTCCTGACCCGCCGGCGAGGGGGGTGCAGGAGCACCAGTTCCGGATGAGCAGATCTCCACCGTTTTCCTCGACGGGCATGCTGATGACGTGGTGTTCGAGCCAGCTGTCGTTCATGTCGTTGAACATTTGGTGAGGGATTCCGGAGGGGAGGTAGACGGCGTCTCCGGCCTCCACTGGATAGCGGATATCACCGCAGAGGATCTCGCCCTTGCCACTCAGTATGTAATACACCTGCTCGAGACATTCGTGCTTGTGGTGGTCGGAGGTCTTCCCCCCCTGCAGCGCGTGACGGGCGAATCCTCCCAGCCGCTCGAGCCGGTCGCGGTCATCGCCGCCACTGTCACCTCCCCCTCTCTCGCACGGACGCAGGCCACCCCAGTGCACGGCGCTCAAGTGGGCGATTTTCGGCTGGAATTCCCGCCAGTTCCTGATGTAGACCATATCGCTACCATTCATAGTTCAGTTGTATCCTGTCCGTGTGTCCACGCCTTCACATAGCGACGATCCGCCGCATCCTCTCGCCGAGATCCACAAGTGTAGCGCGATCGCCGCCAACTTCGTGAATGAGGGTCGACTCGTACCCCTGCGAGCGCAGCTCGGACATGACAACAGGCCAGTCCGTGTCCCCGTCGAGGAGATTGACAAAAGCGTGATCGCTACGCTTGAAGTCCTTCAGGTGCACTCGCTTGATGCGGCTGCCCAGTTCGCGGATCCAGTGCTCGGGATATCCGTAGGCCATCATGTTGGCCGTGTCCAGATAGATACCCACCCACGGGCTGTCCACTTCGTCTACTAACTCGGCCGCCTCTTTCGGGCTCAAGAGGAACTTGTTCCACACGTTCTCCACCGCGATGGCCGCACTGTTGGCTTCGGCCACGTCCGCCAGGTCCACGAGAGCGTCGCGCAGGTCATCCCAGGCTTCGCGGTAGGTCCCCTCCGCGGCCAGTTGTCCGGGGTGAAGGAGAACGGTTCCCACGTTCAGTCCTCCGGCGATCTGCAGGGCTCGCTCCAATGAACGGCTGCTCTTTTCCCGCTCGGCCGCATTCCGGCTCATCAGATTGCCGCGATCGGCGTAGTGAGCGATGATGCTGCCGATCTCTACACCGGCGTCTTCGCATCGCTCCGCCACCGCAGCAAGCTGGTCGGTGCCCATGTTCACGTCGAGATCCCGGTCCTCTCCGAAGACCAGTTCCACAGCCTCGTACCCGGCCTCCTGGCACAGATCCAGGGTCTCGTCCAGGGTCATCTTTCCCAGGATGATCTGGGTTACTCCAATCTTCATCCCTGCAACCCCCCTCTGGTTCCGCTGTTCGCCCGCATTCCCACGCTCACCCAGGACTGGCGACCGCACCTTCGCTGTCAACTCATCCGTGGCGACGTAGAGGCGAGGTGGGCCGAGAAAAATACAGACCACCGGCTACGGCGTCCAGCAGGCGGAGGGCTCAGAGGGTGATTACCTTCGATCAGCCCGGACAGATTGGGTAGTGGAGGCCGACGGAAATTACACGCGAGCCAGGCCGCCGCCGGCCCAAGTCCCTCCCCCACCCTCGGCGCCTTCCTCAGCGCCCTCCATGCCCTCAGCGCGACCTCCTCAGCGTCTGAACCAGGGGGGCCGCGCGCTCGTCCGACGTGACGACCCGCCAATAACTAGGAATCGCGCCACCAAGAGGAAAGTGACCGTACCAGAACGTGGAAGGCATAGCGAGAAAGAGTACGCCAATGGCAGAAACCACGACCTTGAGCTCCGCTCAGACGCGCGGACCTGTCGCCGCACTCGGGAAGGGGGGAAGGAATCACTTGGGAATACGCATCCCGTCATTAGCTGGCCGAGATATGTTGGCAGTCGTAGCTTTGGACTTGACCTCTACCCGCTCAACTCTCTTAACACAGGAGGACTTCATGGCACGAGCTGGGAATGCGGACTATCGAATCGGCCTCGTCGGCGTCGGCCGCATGGGTGGCAACATCGCCCGCCACCTCCACGATGTTGGCTTCCCGGTCACGGCTGTGTACGACGTCAACCGAAGGCCGGCCGCCAGTCTCGCGCGTGCTGTCGGCGCCCGCAACGCTCGAACCCTGGCTGAGGTGACCGAGGCAGCAGACTACATCATCACCGTCGTGACCGATGACAGGGCGATGAAGGCCATCTTCGCCCGCCGTGGGGACAGTTTGCTGCGCGGGGCGAAGGGCAAGGTCTTCATCAACTGCGCCACCATATCCCCCGCCGGCCATGTGGAGGTTGAGAACAGGGCGGAGAAGGCCGGCGCTTCCGCTTTGGAGGGCTGCATGGCCAGCAGTATCACCCAGGCGCGGGAGGGCACGCTCTACCTCATGTGCGGCGGCAGGCGACGGGTGTTCGATCGGGCACTTCCCATCCTCGAGGCGATGAGCGTCGACCTGAGATACGTGGGGAAGGCGGGCCAGGCCGCCCAGGTGAAGGCGCTGGTCAACATGGTCATGAACATCAATACCGCGGGGCTGGCCGAAGGCCTGGGCCTCGGGAAGGCCCTGCGCCTCGATCTGAACATGCTGATGGAGATCTTCTCCCAGACCGGCGCCAACTCGCGGGTCCTGGAGACCGACGGCGAGGACATGGTCAACCGCGACCACGAGTGCTACTTCTCCTCCGCTCATGCAGCCAAGGACTCCGGGATCGCTCTGAAGCTGTCGCGAGAAGCGGGTCTGAACCTTCCTCTCGCCCGAGCCTCAAAGTCGCAGTTCGACCGTATGATCCAGCTCGGCAAGGGAGCGCTCGACAAGTCGGGCATAGCCGAGCTCACGTTCCCAGGAAGGTCGGGGACCAGGGCGAAACTGAAGCCTGCGGCCAGGGCAAAGAGGCGGAGGTGATGGGACGACTTCCCGGGCTGACCCGGGTCACCCGCCCCGACTCATCTGCTCTCCACTCCGCGCGCACTGGCATGGCGATGATCCCTATAGAGTGGATGGCTGGCCTCGCCGTCCTTCTCACTCTCCTGCCCGGAGCGGCGCCGGCAGAAGACGGCTTCCGAGTCCCCCCCTACCTCCAGCACCCGTCAAAGAGCGCAATGACGCTGCTGTGGTTTTCGGAAGAGGAGATTCCCGGCCGCCTCACTTTCTCCCCCTCCGCCGCCTCCTCCTCCCTGCCCAACTTTCTCCGCCGCCTCGCCGCCTTGTTCCAGCCTACCTCCTCTCCGCGAACAGTGGTGTCCGCTCCGAAAAAAGCGCCAGCGCTGGCCTACTTGGCCTGGGAGAAGGAGGCGTTCTT
>PBRM01000205.1 GCA_002725915.1 Gemmatimonadota bacterium | reverse complement strand
GTCGATGGCTTCATCGAGTCCGTAATCGATGCTCTCGAAAAGGGTGAACACATTGAGATTCGAGGCTTTGGAACCTTCAAGGCTGTCAGTCGAGCCCCGCGCACAGGTCGAAACCCTCGGACCGGCTCTGAGGTGAAGATCTCCAGACGTCGGGCCCCGGTTTTCAAGCCCTCCAAGGAATTGAGAGCTCGTGTGGAAGACAACGGAAATCCAGTAGGAGGAAAAAAGAATGCCGTGTGGAAGGAAGAGAAAGTTGCATAAGATCAACATCCACAAGCGCAAGAAGCGTCTGCGAAAGAACCGCCATAAGAAGCGCGCGATCTAGTTCGCCGTGACATCGCTGCGCCAAGTGCGGTTGGGCGCAGACGGGATGGATAGGTACTACTGGCTCGGTGCGAGCTATTAGCTCAGCTGGATAGAGCGCTAGCCTCCGGAGCTAGAGGTCACAGGTTCGAATCCTGTATAGCTCGCCATTGTTTACGCCATTGTTCGGCGAACGGGTCGGGGTGTGGCGCAGCCCGGAAGCGCACCTCCTTGGGGTGGAGGGGGTCGCAGGTTCAAATCCTGTCACCCCGACCATTCTTGCGATGGGCCAGGAGAGCGGCTGACTCCTGGCCCATTCCTTTAGCCTGGCCGCGGGCCGAGCCCGGCGACAGTCCAATCGGTGAGTTTCGGGGTGTAGCGCAGTCCGGTTAGCGCACCTGCTTCGGGAGCAGGGGGTCGGCGGTTCGAATCCGCCCACCCCGACCATCGACCTGAAAAAAGAACCTTCGCGGGGCGACGCGCTCGCCCTGCGGAGGTTTTCCTTTTCCGCGAGGAATCTTCCCAGAGAAATCTTCTGATGGCAGCGATCGTCATCACCGGTCCCACAGCGGTGGGCAAGAGCGATCTCGGGATGGCTCTCGCCGCCCAGCTCGGCGGCGAGATCATCTCCGTGGACAGTCGGCAGTTATACCGCTCCATGGACATTGGCACGGCCAAGCCGAGCCGCCGCGACATGGAGCGGGTACCCCATCACTTCATCGACATCGCCGATCCGTCCGACCGCTACAGCGCCGGCCGCTTCGGTCGGGAGGCCCGTGAGGTTATAGCATCCTTGGAGGAACGCGGGATTCAGCCCATACTCGTGGGCGGGTCGGGTCTGTACCTGTCGGCGGTGGTGGATGGGCTTTTCGAAGGGGAGGCCGATATGGACATGCGTCAGCAACTGCAACGGCGGCTGGCGACGGATGGTGGTCTGGCATCTCTGCGCGACGACCTCCTGAAGGTCGATCCGGTAGCCCATTCCGCGTTGGCGCCCAACGACGCCCAGCGCATACTCCGGGCTCTCGAGTTGTGCCTGGGCGCGGGAGCAACTCCGCAATCTGCCCGCATCCAGGATCAGGGAGACAACAGCCTCTATCCAGCCCCGGCTATTTTCGGCCTGACCATGAGAAGGGCGGAGCTCTACCAGCGCGTGGACCAGCGCATCGATGCGATGATCAGCCGCGGGTGGCTGGAAGAGGTCCGCGAGCTCATCGCCGCAGGTTACGATCCCGATTGCCACGGGCTCAGCTCACTCGGGTACTGGGAGCTGTGTCAGCACCTCACCGGAGGATTGACCCTGGAGGAAGCCGTCAATCGAATAAAGCGTCGGTCCAGGCACTACGCCAAACGCCAGCTCACGTGGTTCCGCAAGGATCGCCGCCTGCGCTGGCTGGACCTGGACAGGATTGGGGGGGTGCGCGGCGCCGTCAAGAGGGTAATGGCACAGATCGCCCCGGATCGGACCCGTGCAAAGGCTGGCTGACCGGCTGCTTTCTCGTTTGACAGTGCGCCTTACGCCGGTTATCTTAACACTAAACCTCAAGTCGATATGAGCAGCGTCTGGCAGATATCCGGCCCTGAGGAGCGGGAGTAGCTCAGGGGTAGAGCGCAAGCTTCCCAAGCTTGATGTCGCGGGTTCGATTCCCGTCTCCCGCTCCATTCTTCCGGCATGCACATTGTATCGATTTCACGCACTTGCCACACTGTCGCCGCACTCTCGCCGCGGTCGCTGAGACTGGAACCTGCCCGGATCGTCCTCAACCGGGTTATCTATCTATCATCGAGCAGAACCAGGGCACCTACGTGCAACGCCATGCCGAAGTGGAACGGATTCAGACCGTTCAGCGAGCTGCCCGGGGTCGGATCTCGGCATGAATCGCCATGTTCACTCCAACATCGGCGCCGAACTGGCGGTCCCTCCTCTTCGAAGAATCGAAGCTGGCGGAGCTGCTTACACAGCGTCGAATGAGCCGCCCACGAGAGGGGGAGGGAGGAGATCAGATTCCGCTCCCCGACGAGGAGGCAAACGCGTTTGCAGTCGTGTCAAAGGAGTACTCGTGAGCTCGAGACTGGGTGGAGGATGCCCTCTCCTTGGGGATTCCCGGCTTCGAACTGTTGCCGGATGGGAGCTTCCACCCGGGTAACCCGCGCCGGTTACGCCAGGGTGAGCGAGGGGATTTTAACCCTCATTACGGCCTGTCCCTCGCTGTCGACAGGTTATGTGGGCGAAACATCCCACTTTCCCGACCTTCGCGGTGACTCGTACCACTACCAACGCCATCGCCGTCAGTGTAGAGCGCGGACCGTGCCCTCCGGGCGTCGAAATAGCTCCGTTCTGGATTACTGCGATTCGCTGACCAATGTGACTGACGATCCCGGCTGGGGATAGACAGATTGTTTGGAAGGATTTTCGTGTGATTGCGATCAGATCGGTCGAGGCGGGCAGTCTGGGAGAGCGGGCGGGATTCAGATCAGGAGACCGCATCCACCGCATCAATGAGGAGGAAATCGGCGATCTCATCGATTTCCAGGTGCACAGTTCCGAGCTCCTGCTCGACATCTCTGTGGAGCGTGACAGTGAGTTCTACGATCTCCGCGTAGCGCGAGTCGCCGGAGAGACCATGGGGCTTGCTTTCGAAGAGATGCCCCTGCGACGATGCGACAACAAGTGCGTCTTCTGCTTTCTCCATCAGATGCCCGGCGGCATGCGCAGGAGCCTCTATTTTGAAGACGACGACTATCGGCTCTCCTTTATACACGGCTCGTACGTCACCCTCACCAACGTTACCGAGAAGCACATTGACCGCATCATCAACCAGGGCCTCTCTCCCCAGTACATTTCCGTCCACGCTACCGACCCCCAGTTGCGGCAGGCGATGTTGGGTCGGAAGCGTGACACCGTACCGATACTCGATCGCATCGAGAAGCTGGCGACTCACGGCATACAGATGCACGCTCAGGTGGTACTGTGCCCCGGTCTCAATGACGGTCTGCAGCTGTGCCGTACATTGCACGAGTTAAGCGTCTACTATCCTTTCGTGAGATCTGTTGCGCTTGCCCCCGTGGGACTGACGCGATTTCGCCACCACTTACCCGACCTGCGGCCTGTTACTCCGGAGCTGGCAGCCGAATACCTGGACCAGTGCGGATTCTGGGGAGACGCTTTCTTATCGGAGCTGGGTGAGCGCTTCGTGTATCCTGCCGACGAGCTGTTCCTGCTCGTCGGTCGCGGTATTCCACCTGGGGAGCACTACGACACCTTTCCGCAGATAGAGAATGGCGTGGGTATGGTGCGCCGTTTCCTTGACAGCTGGAAGCAGCACAAGGGGCAGCTGAACGGCGGTCCCCCCCGACCGGTGCATCTGGCTTTGGTGACCGGTGTGCTGGCGAGCGCCTTCATCGAGCCCATTGCGGACGAACTCAATGCCTTGCCCTCTCTCCGAGCAGACGTGGTGACAGTCGACAATGAGTTCTTCGGACGCGGTATCACCGTGTCCGGTCTTCTGACCGGGGTGGACATAGCCACGCAACTGCGCGGCGGGCCCTGGGACGTTGCGCTGTTGCCGCCCAATTGCATCAACGGCGACGGTTTGACCCTCGATGACCTGACCGTGCCCCAGCTGGAGGTCGAGTGCGGGGTCCCAATTACAGTCAGCGACTACGACCTGGCATCATCCCTCAGCGCTTACTTCTCCGATCCACGGGCGGCAGTGGCGGGGAAGGGAAGGCAGCTTTCCGAACTGGGCTTCACTATCGGGAGGGGGAAAGACGGATGAGCCAGGAGGCCCAAGTGTTGCTCCGACAGGCGCTGAGGCCCGTTGTCGCTATTGTGGGTCGTCCCAACGTGGGCAAATCTACGCTTTTCAACCGCCTCATCGGCACACGTCAGTCGATCACTGATGATCGTCCAGGCATTACCCGCGACTGCATACGGTCGGTATTGGAATGGAACGGTATCAACTTTACACTCATGGATACCGGCGGTCTTTCCCCCCACTCCAAGGACGCCATGGCGACGGTCGTGTCCGCTCAGGTGGTTCAAGCCCTCGATGAGGCGGATCTCGTCATCTTCCTCTGCGACGCCGCTGCGGGCCTGACCGCCGTCGACCTCGAGGTGGCGGACATTCTCCGGCGTCACCGCTGTCCTTGCCTTCTCGTGGTCAACAAGATGGACCATCCTGATCAAACCAGATCGGTCGCCGAGTTCTTCAGACTCGGATTGGGGGATCCCATACCCGTGTCTGCGGCGACCGGGCGCTATTCCGGTGATCTGTTGGACCATGTGGTGGAAGGATTTTCCGACCTCGATCCTGGCGGGTCGACCCCGGACACCCAGATTCGAGTGGCCATTGCCGGACGGCCAAATGTGGGCAAGTCCACTCTCATCAACCGCCTCTGTGGACACCGCGTGTCGATCGTCGACGATCGCCCGGGAACGACGAGAGACACCACCGATACGCGGATTCGCTGGCGCGATCGCGAATTTCTGTTGATGGATACAGCAGGCTTAAGGCGCCGCGCCCGAGTCGTGGATCAGGTGGAGTATTTTAGCAGCTTGAGGGCGGCGGACACCATCGGCCAGGCCGATGTCGTCCTCGTCCTGCTCGATGCCGTGGAGGGCGGGACCGTGCAGGATGCCCGGATCATGGCACAAGTGATAGACAAGGGCAGGGGGTTGGTGGTGGCGGTCAATAAATGGGACCTGATGGTTGGCGAGGGACACCAGGGAGAGTTTGCCAACGACCTGCGCCGGCGCCTGCCCTTCCTCTCACACTACCCCATCGTCTTCCTGTCCGCGCTCACGGGGATGAAGGCCCTGCAGTGCCTCGCTGGCACGGCTCGCGTCTTCGACAGATGCCAGACTCGGGTAAGTACGGCGCGATTGAACCAGTGCCTGGCGTCCTGGCGGGGACGATTGCCTCCTTCGGGTGGCAAGGATATTCGACTTCTGTACGCCACTCAGAACGCGACCGGGCCTCCCACCTTTGTCATCTTTGCCAACCGCCCAGATCTCGTCTCTGCATCGTACAGGCGTTATGTCGAGAACAACCTGCGGCGAGAGTTCGACTTCGAAGGGACGCCGCTTCGCATCCACTGGCGCCGGCGCACCAGTACCCACTCTCGGGCAAAGACAGGAGTCGAGGCGTGAAATCATCCTGGGGAACCAAACTCTACTACAGCATTGGCGAGGTGGCCGAACTGACAGAGCTCCAGCCCTATACCTTGCGGGCGTGGGAGAAGGAGTTCTCCGCTCTGCGTCCTCGGCGGGTCAGAGGGAAGAACCGGGCCTATCGCGAGCGGGATATCGGTATCATCCTCCTGATCAAGCGCCTGCTGCACGAGGAGCGCTACTCGACCCGGGGAGTTCGGCAGAAGCTGAAGAATGAACCCGGACTCATCGCCGCTGCGGCCGGGGATGCGGCGGCCCTTACCAGAGGAGAGAAGCCACCCGCGCCTTCCTCTCCGGTGCGACTGCCAAGTGCCGAATCTGCAGTTCCTCACGCCACATTCGGCCAACCTTCGGACGAGGCGCCGGAGTCGGGCATGAGCGAGCAGATGAAAGCGTGTCTACAGGGGGTCAAACAGGACCTAGAGGAAGTCCTCGCTTTACTGACGTAAGAGCTTGCCATCAAGACGATTATGAGCTGTTAGTAGGGCCTGGGGTGTCGCTCTCTTGCCATTTCCTTGATATATCTCTACTTTTTACTGGCTGAAGTGGATGGGAAAGCCCGCTTTTTTCTATGGTGTCGGATCGAAGGGAAAGTCGTTCGGACTCGCGGAGCGGCGAAGCAGATGAGTTGAGGTCCAGACTCCTGGATCTTATCAAGCCAGTGGTAGAGGATCACGGAGCTATCGTGGTCGATCTGGAGCTGGCGGGCTCAGACCACTACAGAGTTATCCGCGTTCTCGTCCATAGAGAGCCGGGCGTCATGGTGCGAATGTGCGAGGCCATCAGCCGCGAAATCGGCGACCTCCTCGATGTAGAGGATCCGATGCGCGGTCGGTATCGCCTCGAAGTGACTTCGCCAGGACTGGACAGGTCGCTGGAGACCGATGACGACTTCCAGCGAGCCCGGGGACGGAAGTTGAAGGTGGTTCTGACGTCTGGCAGATCGCTGTCGGGTCGTCTGGCCGCTTGGGACATGGGTTATATTCACCTCGATGACCCAAAGGGCAGTCATGCCATAGCTCGTGGCGATATCGCCAAGGCCAACATAGATGTCGAATTTTGATCTGGCCATGGAGATCTTGCCTTTGCAGTCAGTTGGAAAGAGGCGATGGGGTTCACCCGCCCGCCGCTCACAGTAGGAGCTCATGAACAACCTGAATATCGTCGAGGCGCTCAGCCAGATCTCGCGGGAAAAGAATGTGGATCGAGAGCTCGTGGTACAGACGCTCAATGACGCTCTGGTCTCTGCCGCGAAGAAACGATTCCCCGATGTCGACAACTTCGAGGTTGAGTTGGACGCAGATACCGGGCACATGGCGGTCCTGGCGCGCAAGACCGTGGTGGAGGAAGTAAATGAACCGGAGCTGGAGATCGATCTGGAGGACGCTCGACTGATTGACGACCAGGCTCAGATGGGCGCGGTAGTGCTGGAACGGCTGAATCTGGCCGATTTCGGGCGGAATGCTATCCAGACCGCCAAGCAGATACTGGTTCAACGCGTGCGCGAGGCGGAGAGAGAGCAGATCTACGATCAGTTCAGCATTCGCCTAGGCAGCATCGAGGCTGGCACGGTTCAGCAGATAAGCCATGGAGACATCGTCCTCAACCTGGGCCGCGCCGAGGCTGCCATTCCGCTGAAGGAGCAGATTCGGCGAGAGCGATACCGTCAGGGGGACAGCGTTCGGGGATACATATACGAGGTGTTGAAGTCCACTCGCGGGCCCCAGGTCCTGCTCTCGAGGACCCATCCCGAGCTCCTCAGGAAGTTGTTTTCCATAGAGGTTCCCGAGATTTCCGAGGGTATTGTCACCATACATGCTGTCGCCCGCGAACCAGGCGAGAGAGCGAAGATCGCTGTCAGCTCCAACGACGAGAGAGTGGACCCGGTGGGGGCCTGTGTTGGTGTCAAAGGCTCGCGAGTACAGGCCGTCGTTCGGGAGCTCAGCGGCGAGCGCATCGACATCGTCCCCTGGATCGACGAGCCCGAGGTGTTCATCGCACGCGCATTGAGTCCGGCCGGCGTATCTCGGGTAATACTCGATCGCAGGCGAAAACACGCGGCCGTCATCGTCGATGAGGACCAGCTGTCACTGGCGATCGGCAGGTCCGGGCAGAACTCGCGGCTTGCCGTGCAGCTGACGGGATGGGGACTCGATGTCATCACCGACCAGGAGCATCAGGAGCGCCGCGCGCTCATGGATGAGAGCCAGGAGGAATTGCGGCGCCTGCAGGGAGTGAGCGAACTCATCGCTCTGAGCCTGGCTGCTTCCGGTTTCATATCTATCAAGGCGATCGCCACAGCCGATGTAGAGTCCCTGAAGACAGTGCCCGGAGTGGAAGAGGAGTTGAGTGGAGCGGAAGAGCCAGGGCTTACCGCGGCCGCACTAAAAGAAGTGGCTGAGGAGTACCTGGTCGCTGCCGAGGCGCGAGGCGAGATCATGAGGCCTGCCACCCTGGCAGAGGTCAAGGCGGCAGCTGAAGCAGCAGCAGCTGAAGCAGCGGCAGTTGAAGCAGCGGCAGTTGAAGCAGCGGCAGCTGAAGCAGCGGCAGTTGAAGCAGCGGAGGCTATAGTAGGGGAGGATGAGTCTCCGGGCTCCGACGGGGATGAGCTCGCGTCATCTTCTGCCGTCGAAGCATCCGGCTCGGGGAAAGAAGAAGAGGGGGAGGCGGTTCAGGATGATCCCGCCGAGGCCGGCATCTCTGGAGATCACGGCCGACCCGAAGAGGATGTCGCAGTCGATACCAGTGCTGCGGACGCAGCGGCGGTCGGCGAGGAGCCTGCTTCCACTTCGTCCGTTGGGGACGATGCCGAGGAGGGAGAGTCGGGACCGAAGGTGGTGGGTTGAGACCTACATATCCCGGACCAACCCCAGGGGACCGCGATATACACAACAACCTTTAATGACGCGTGGCGTAAACGGGTGGAAACAGGTTTGGAAAAACGCAGAGTATACCAGGTAGCCAAGGAGAAGAAGCTCTCCAGCGACGCACTCATCTCTATCCTCAAGTCGATGGGCCACGAGGTTAAGAGCCACATGAGCGTGGTGACTGAGGAGATGATGGGTTCTATCACCCGCAAGATGGAGGAAGAGAAAAAAACCTCCATCGAGGACGTACAGCGGCAGAAGGTCCAGGAGCAGACCCGGAAAAGGGCGCAGGTCCGAGCCGCAAGAGAGTCCTCGACCGAGAAAACGAAGCAGGATACCAGTCGCACCAGGCCAGAGAGACCTCCGAGAGTGCGGACCGACTTGCCCGTGGGCCGCAGCCGCCCGGGGACCTTGCCTCCTCCTCTGCCAGCCGGAGACGATGCCGACAGGAGGCGCCTCAGGCGCCGCAGTAGGAAGGATGGCGCCACTCCTCCCCCCGAGGAGAGGAAGCCGGAGGGGGAGCCCGACACCAAGAGCGCACCGTCCGCCAAGCCGCCCGCAAATGCGGGTAGCCGCACTCGCGGTGGTCGCCGAAGAGGCGGACGACGACCGACGGATGCTCGGAGTATCCAGGACAATGTGCGCAGGACCCTTACCCTGCTTTCAGAGGGGCGCACAAGGCGCCGTTATGACAGCGGCCAGACAGGTGACGGCGAAGAGGCAATCGGTGCGGAGGGTAACAAGCCGCTAACGGTTAGGGAATTTTCCACCGTAGGGGAGCTTTCCGAGCTCATGGAAGTCAGACCGGCGGAGATAATGTCCGCGTGCCTGCAGCTGGGAGTGGTGGTGACGATCAATCAGCGCCTCGACATGGACACCATCGGTACGGTGGCCGATGAGTTCGGCTTCGACGCCAAGAAGCTGGAGGAAGAAGAAGAGGACGAGCTCGAGGAGCCGATGGACGAGGGGGATGTTGGAGAGCCCGTGCTCCGCCCACCCGTGGTTACCGTCATGGGCCATGTCGACCACGGCAAGACATCTCTTCTCGACTTTCTGAGAAATACCAACGTAGCCGAAGGTGAGTCCGGCGGCATCACCCAGCACATCGGCGCCTACGTGGTGCCAATGCCGGATAGCCACGCCATCACTTTCCTCGACACACCGGGTCACGCCGCCTTCACTGCCATGCGCGCCAGGGGCACGCGGGTGACAGACCTCGTCATCGTAGTGGTTGCAGCCGACGATGCCGTCATGCCCCAGACTATAGAGGCCATCGATCACGCCAAAGCGGCCCAGGTTCCCATCATCGTCGCCATAAACAAGATCGACCTGCCCACGTCCGATCCCGAGCGCATCAAACGAGAGCTGAGCGAGCGCGGGCTACTGCTGGAGGATTGGGGAGGTAACGTGTCCTGCGCAGAAGTGTCTGCCAAGACGGGCAATGGTGTGGACAAACTTCTCGAGCTGGTGATGCTGGAGGCAGAGCTTCTGGAGTTGAAAGCCGATCCGGTTCGGCTCGCCAGAGGCACTATCGTAGAGTCCCAGATCGACAAGGGTCGAGGCCCGGTGGCCACGGTCCTGGTTCAGTCTGGAACCCTGCGAGTGGGGGATTCCTTTGTGACAGGCGTCCACGGTGGCCGCGTGCGGGCTCTCTTCAGCGAGCACATGACCCGGCTGACGGAAGCGGGTCCCTCCCTACCCGTCCAGGTCCTGGGCTTGTCGGGGGTTCCACAGGCTGGCGACAGTTTTGCAGTAATCGCCTCGGAGCGCGAGGCGCGAGAGATAGCCCAGAGGCGACAGCAACTCAAACGGGAGCAGGATTTCCGGCGCAGCCGCGTCGTCACCCTGGGTGATCTCCAGTACCAGATCCAGCAAGGCAAGATCAAAGAGCTAAACGTCGTCGTCAAGGGAGATGTGGACGGGTCAGTGGAAGCGATCAACCAGGAATTGGGGGGGATTACGCACGAGGAAGTCAGAATCGCCATCATTCACAGCAGCGTGGGTCCTGTCTCGGAGTCTGATGTCCTCCTCGCCTCGGCATCCAACGCCGTCATCGTCGCCTTTGGGGTCAGTATCGACTCCTCCGTTCGAGAGCTGGCCGTTCAGAGTGGCGTGGATATTCGTCAGTATTCCATCATTTATGAAGTAATAGAGGAGTTGAGATCCGCCCTGTCCGGTCTGCTCTCTCCCGAGGTCGAGGAGCGAGTCATTGGATCGCTGCAAGTAAGGGAGGTGTTCTCCTCTTCACGGGCAGGTACTATCGCCGGGTGCTTCGTTCAGAAGGGGAAGATAACCCGAAATAATCGCATCCGTGTAATGCGCGCTGGCGAGAGCCTTTTTCAGGGCGATGTCGCCTCCTTGCGCCGATTCAAGGATGATGTTCGGGAGGTTCTCGAGGGCTTCGAGTGCGGCGTGGCATTAGAGGGATTTGACGGCATTCAGGCCGAGGATGTTCTCGAGGTGGTTGAATCGGTGGAATCCGCGCGCACCGTATGATCGAGTGAGTCGGCAATCTCTCCCGGTGCACTCCCAGGTTATTCAGTCATGGTCGTCCTGGTCGGCGAAATTCAGCTACACCTGCCCGAGAGCAGTTCTCTCAAGGACAAGAGGCAAGTAATCAAGAGCCTCAAGGAGCGTATCGGTAGCCGTTTCAACGTCTCCGTGGCAGAGGTGGATTTCAACGAACTGTGGCAACGGAGCACGGTTGGCATTGCCGTTGTCAGCTCGGCAATGGATCACGCCGAGGAAGTGATGTCGAAAGTCGTCGACTTTGTCGAACGAGACGGGCGGGCGCAGGTTCTTGATGTCATTGTCGAGGATCGGTAGAGGCCATGGCTTCCTCACACAGAGTGGGTAAGGTGCGAGAAACGCTGATGCGGGAGTTCAGCGACATAGTGCGTGGTCTGAAGGATCCGCGCGTTCGCTTCGTGACTGTAGTCGATACGGATGTGTCACCCGATCTGCGCTACGCCACGATGTACGTCAGTGTAATAGGGTCTGAGGAGGCAAGAATCGGCGCCACCAAGGCACTGCAGGGAGCAACCGCCTACATTCGACGCGAGGTGGCCAAGCGATTGCCCATGAGGTACGCCCCCGAAATCAGCGTCACATACGACGAGACCGCGGAGAGGGCTGCTCGGCTTACCTTACTCATCGATCGCGCCAACGCCGGCGGGGCGACAGCCGAGGAAGACGCCGAATCCCCCTCTTGAGCCCGGACATGCCACCGCGAGAGGGCATCCTCGTCATCGACAAGGACGAAGGCCCCACCTCTCACGACGTGGTATCGGCGATGCGTCGCATTATAGAAATGCGCCGCATTGGCCACTGCGGCACCCTCGACCCGCTGGCCACCGGGGTACTCGTTCTCTGTTTCGGACCTTACACCAGACTCAGTGAGTGGATCAGTGCAGAGGAGAAGGAGTACGAGTCTGTTTTCTGTCTCGGCGCCAGCAGCGATACCGGAGATTCACAGGGCGAGATCGACGAGACCGTTGACTTGCGAGTCCCGTCTCCAGAGGAGATCAAGACCGCGCTGGATCGATTCAAGGGTGCAATCCAGCAAGTGCCTCCCGCGTTCTCCGCTATCAAGGTGCAGGGCGTGAGAAGTCATTATCTAGCACGTCGAAAGCAGCCCATTCAGCACCAGGCCCGGGAGGTATTCGTATCCGAGCTGGAAGTGAGGCGCTATGATTTTCCCGAGCTCGTGGTGCGCGTCGTCTGCTCAAAGGGTACCTACATTCGCTCCATCGCCTGCGATCTGGGCTCATTTCTCGGGTGCGGGGCTTACGTGAAGACACTAAGGCGGGCCCGCGTCGGAAGACTCGATCTGAGTTGTTCCTTCAAATTGGACGAGATAAGGGAAGCTGTGAAGACCGGAGAGCTTGCGCGTTGTCTAGTTTCACCTGCACGGGCTCTATGTGATCTAACCCGAGTGATGCTCGAGCCCGAACAGCTGGCTGTCTTCGAGCACGGAGGGCTCGTGCCGATTGATAAAGAGGCAGCGGAAACGGCGCGACAGGCTCGACAGGGAGGAGGACGCATCGAGTGTGCGGTCTTCGACGCGAGAGAGAAGCTGTATGGAGTGGCGAGGTGGGAGGACGGTGGAAACACCCTCAAGCCGATGAAGGTTTTGCGCCAAACTGAGCTGGAGCGGGCCGACGGGTGTGTGGGGCGTGACGATTGTGTCTGAGGAGCCCACGAATGTTTCGAACAGCTCTGAGTTCCACTTCAGCGCCATCGTCGAACACGGGTGCGGACGAGGGCGTCGGCTGGGTTTCCCGACCGCCAACCTGGGTGTAACCCCGGAGCAGGCGGCCACCCTCCCAAGGGGGGTGCACGTGGCGCGAGTGCGGTGGGGGAGAGAAGGGCATGATTACGGAGCCGTGATCAATATCGGAGTGCGCCCCACATTCTCCGAGCGGCAGTTGGTGGTTGAAGCACATATTCTAGACTTCTCCGGCGACCTTTACGGTGGAAATCTGGAGGTTAGGGTTTTACAGCGACTGCGGGAGGAACAGCGATTTGCCAATGTCGAATCGCTGGTTTTCCAACTAAAACAGGACGTCGAGATGGCGAGAGCGGCTCTGGAGTGAGCGGGCCGACAATATCCTTCAACCAAATACTGGAGGTGCAGGAAGTTGACAGTCTCAGTAGATAAAAAGAAAGAGCTCGTTGCCCAGTACGGCGAGAGCGAGGCGAATACGGGTTCAACGGCAGCCCAGATCGCCATTCTTACAGAGCGAATACGCGATCTGACCACTCACCTGCAGGCGAACAAACGGGATTTCTCCACGCGGCGTGGCCTGTTGAAGATCATCGGCAAGCGGCGCCGACTTCAAGTGTACCTGCAGAAGAAGGATCCTGAAGCGTATTCAAAGCTCATACGAGACCTCGGGCTTCGGCGCTAGGGCGAGGCTGTGGTGGTACCGGGCATTCCAGAATGACATTCACACAAACACAGAGAGATCAATAGATGAGTCATCGAGTTGAAATGGAGCTGGGAGGTCGAACCCTCTCACTCGAAACGGGCAAGGTGGCCAAGCAGGCCAACGGATCCGTGTGGATTCGATACGGCGACACGATCGTGCTCGTAACCGCGTGTAGATCCACCAGAGCCGGCGACCGTGATTTTCTGCCGCTTACGGTCGAGTACCGCGAAAAGGCCTATGCCGGGGGGCGTATTCCGGGAAGTTTCTTCAAACGGGAAGGCCGTATGGGTGAGAAGGAAACCCTCAGTGCCCGGCTTACCGATCACCTGATCCGACCGATGTTCCCCAAAGAGTTTCGCCACGAGGTCCAGGTTTTTATCACCGTATTGTCCTCGGATGGGGAGAACGACGCCGATGTGTTGGGAATGTTGGGATCGGGCGTGTCCCTTTGCCTCTCCGATATTCCCTTCGCAGCTCCAATCGCCGCGGTGCGAGTGGCTAGGGTAGACGGCGACCTGATGGTCAACCCCACCACCAGCCAGCTCGAAGAGAGCGACATGGACATTATCGTCGGCGGCACCGCGGACTCAATCGGCGCGGTCGAAGGTGGGGCACACGAAATCTCGGAAGCTGCCCTGCTCGAAGCCCTCGAGTTCGCGCACGAACACATCAAGCAGCTCATTGAGCTGCAGGGCGAACTGATAGAAGCGGCGGGGAAGGAGAAGATGGCTTTCGAGCCCTCCAAGCCGGATCCAGAGCTGGTGACGGCGGTATCCGAAATCGCCTCCGACCGCGTCGGCGAGGCCAATCACACATTTGACCGCGACGCTAGACAGTCTCTTCTCGATGCCCTGCGGCAAGATGTCCTCGACTCGCTCTCCGAGCGATTTCCCGACTCCGAGGGAGCAATCGACAACATCGTCAACCACCTCGTCCGCGCCGACATGAGGCGAATGGTTCTGACGGAGAAGGTCCGTATGGACGGCCGCCGCCTCGACGAAGTCCGGGCCATCTCCTGTGAGACTCAGGTGTTGCCCAGAGCTCACGGATCCGCCTTCTTCACCCGCGGACAGACCCAGGCCCTCTGCGTCACAACGCTGGGAAACAAGTTCGACGAGAAGATGATCGACGATCTCGCCGGCAAATCCTATAAATCCTACTTCCTAGACTACAACTTTCCCTCCTATAGCACGGGGGAGGTCTCCTTCCCCAGGGGACCCGGTCGCCGAGAGATCGGCCACGGACACCTGGCGGAGATAGCCGTGGAGCCCGTCATCCCCACAGTCGAGTCATTTCCGTATACCATCAGGATCGTCTCCGATATCCAGGAGTCCAACGGATCTACATCGATGGCGACTGTGTGCGGCGCCACGCTCTCACTCATGGATGCCGGCGTTCCGATAAAGTCTCCGGTCACCGCCTCCGGAGTGGGCCTCATCAGTGAAGGTGACGATTGGGAGGTCCTGACCGATATCCAGGGAGCGGAGGACTTCCTCGGCGACATGGACCTGAAGGTGGCTGGCACGAGGGAAGGGATTACCGCCATCCAGATGGAGAACAAGATTCAAGGCATATCCATGGAGATCCTCGAGGCGGCGTTCGAGAGGGCGCATACCGGCCGCATTCACATCCTGGATATCATGACTCAGTGCATATCCAAGCATCGCGACGAGCTCTCGCCATTCGCGCCGCGCATTGAGTCAGTAAAAATCGATCCCTCCAAGATCGGTGCCGTCATCGGGCCGGGGGGTAAGATGATCAGGGAGATCGAGAAGACCGGGGCGAGCATAGCGGTGGACGACGACGGAACCATCACCATCTCCTCTGTAGAGGCGGCAGCGGCTGACCAGGCACGGGCGATGATCCAAGCGATCACCGCCGACGCCGAGATCGGCGCCCAATACGTTGGCACGGTAAAACGGATCATGCCCTTTGGCGCCTTTGTGGAGATTCTGCCGGGGAAGGAGGGTCTCGTCCACATCTCCGAGCTAGCTCATGAACACGTGAAGGTGGTCGAGGACGTGATCCAAGAGGGAGAGAAGATCGATGTCAAGGTCTTGGAGATCGACAACGCCGGAAAGATTCGTTTGAGTCACAAGGTTTTGCTTCCCAAGGGGGAAAACCGCTGAGGAAGTTGGCTCGGTAGTATTTAGCTCACAGTTACACGGCTTTTTCAGATGCGGAAGACTACCGGCGATAGCCGGTAGTCTTTTCAGTATCCACCGACAGACGCAAGGCACGTTGCGCGGTCGGCGCCTATCGGGGAAGGGCTGACCCAACGGTGGTCCTCCAGGATCGGGCCTTCACCTACTCT
>PBRM01000204.1 GCA_002725915.1 Gemmatimonadota bacterium | reverse complement strand
CTCTCCTCGAAAAGAGAAACCGCTGTATGTCCAAATAATACCATCACTTACCTCAAAGTACAAGTCCAATTCTGTGACACGGCACTAGCACCCTACTTGCCGTCCTGCTTGCCGCCCGCGATCCTCGCCCACTGATCGCGGAGGGTCACCGTGCGGTTGAAGACGGGCTTCCCACCAGCGCTGTCCGGGTCGACGCTGAAATACCCCAGACGCTCGAATTGGAAGCGCTGCCCGGGACGCGCCTCTTCGAGACTCGACTCCAGGTAACAGTTCGGCAAGACCTTCAGCGAAGTGGAATTGAGGTTGTCGAGCCAGTCCTCTCCGTCGGCGATCTCCAGGGGGTTCTCCACGGCAAACAGCCTGTCGTAGAGCCGCACTTCGGCCACGACGGCGTGGGCAACCGACACCCAGTGCAGCGTCGCCTTCACCTTGCGGCCATCGGGGGCATCGCCACCTCGCGTCTCCGGGTCATAGGTACACCTGAGCTCGACGATCTGCCCCGCCTCGTCTTTCACCACCTCGGTGCAGGTGATGAAGAAGGCGTAGCGCAGCCGCACCTCGCGCCCAGGCGCCAGGCGGAAGAACTTCTTCGGCGGATCCTCCATGAAGTCCTCGCGCTCGATGAAGAGCTCCCGGGAAAAGGCAACCTGACGCGTGCCGGCGGCGAGGTCCTCCGGATTGTTGATCGCCTCCAGCTCCTCGCTTTCGCCCTCCGGATAATTCTCGATCACCACCTTGAGGGGGTTGATTACCCCCATCACTCGCGGCGCTACCTTGTTGAGCTGGTCCCGCAGGCAGCTCTCCAGCTTGGCGATGTCGATATTGTTCTCGCGTTTGGCGATACCCACATCCTCCCAGAATTGCCGGATCGCCTTCGGCGTGTATCCCCGTCGCCGCAGGCCGCACAGCGTCGGCATCCGGGGGTCATCCCAGCCACTGAGGTAACCCTTCTCGATCAGCTCCCGGAGGCGGCGCTTGCTGGTCACCGTGTAGGTGATGTTGCCTCGGGCGAACTCGATCTGCCGGGAGGGGAAAATCCCCAATTTTTTGATGTACCAGTCATACATCGGACGGTGGTTCTCGTACTCCAGTGAAGCCAGGGAGTGGGTGACCTCCTCCAGCGCGTCGCTCTGGCCATGAGCCCAGTCGTACATCGGGTAGATGCACCACTCATCGCCGGTGCGGTGGTGGCTGGCGTGGATAATCCGGTACATCACCGGGTCGCGCATGAGCGGATTAGGCGACGACATGCCGATCTTGGCGCGCAGCACCCGGGAGCCGTCGGCGAACTCCCCCTCCTTCATGCGCCGAAAGAAATCGAGATTCTCCTCCACTGATCGATCGCGGTGGGGACTGTCCCTGCCCAGCTCGGTGAGGGTGCCGCGGTTCTCCCTGATCTCGTCCGCCGACTGGTCGTCGACATAAGCCAGGTCACCCTCAATCAGCTTCACCGCCCACTCGTAGAGCTGGTGGAAGTAGTCGGAGGCGAAACACTTGCGGTCACCCCAGTCAAAGCCGAGCCAGCGTATGTCGTCGCAGATCGAATCGACGTACTCCTGCTCCTCTCTCACCGGATTGGTGTCGTCGAATCGAAGGTTGCAGACGCCGCCGAATTCCTCAGCCACCCCGAAGTCCAGACACATCGCCTTGGCGTGGCCGATGTGAAGATAGCCGTTCGGTTCGGGCGGGAAGCGGGTCACTACCTTGCCGCCGTATCTGCCGTTCCGCACATCCTCTGCCACGGCTGTACGGATGAAATCGAGGGACCTGTCGCTGTTGAGACTGTCGGTGGCTGTCGTCATATCTGCTTGGTATCTACCGTTGTCTGATGGTTGCCGGCTGCGAATAGCGCCCAGAATATACGGATCCGCTGCGATAACGGGATAAGGGCGAGGCGTCCGATTTGCCGCAACGCCGCGTCGATGGAGTCGGCGGGCAGGATTTCGCTCGCATCATTGGCGAATCATCCAGGGAGCGCTCGGCGCCTCGTGGCCTTCAGTCGCGTCCTGCCAGCGCCTCCTCCGCCCCCCTTCGCTGTAGAACCAGCTCCGAATCCACGGTTTGTCAGCCGCACACAGTCGAAGTCGTGCTCCCTCACCCACGTCGCACAATCCCCCAGACTCCATGTGTTCTCTGCTCCCGCCGTCGTGAAAAAGCTGATATCCATCACGCTTTCCCCATCCATTTCTCACTTGTAGGTGATCATCAGCAACCGTATTTTTCGTTATCCTGTCACCAAGCGGATGCGTCCCGGGCCAATCGCCCCTCGGAGGGCGCCATGGAAGGCGCTTGGCCGAGACAGGGACGTGGCCGGATGCGAACATGAACGCCGGGACCGGCCGGCCGACGGCACACCTCCTACCAACTAAAGAAAGAGCATCACATGGCCAGCATCAACGAGAACTACCAGAAACTGAAAGCCGGCTACCTATTCCCCGAGATCAGACGCCGAACCGAAGCCTTCGCCCAGGCCAATCCAGCGGCGGACATCATCCGCATGGGCATCGGAGACGTAGTTCGCGGCATACCCCGCGTCATCGTGGACGCCATGAAGGATGCCGCCGAGGAGCTGGCCGACGACGGCACCTTCCGCGGCTATCCGCCGGAGCAGGGCTACGACTTCCTCGTCGAGGCCATCGTCGCCCACGAGTTCGGGCTTCGAGGCGTAGATGTGGACCCTGACGAGATCTTCCTCTCCGACGGCTCCAAGTGCGACTCCGCCAACATCCAGGAGATCTTCGGCGTCGACAACACGGTCGCCCTCACCGATCCGGTGTACCCGGTGTACTGCGATAGCAATGTCATGGCCGGACGCACTGGCGAGGCCGACTCCACCGGCAGCTATGAGGGTCTGGTGTACGTCCCCTGCACCGCCGCCAACGGATTCCTTCCGCCGCTGCCCGACCGGCCCGTGGACCTCATCTACCTGTGCTCCCCAAACAATCCGACGGGAGCGGTCATGCCGCGTCAGGCCCTGGCCGAGTGGGTCGCCTACGCCAGGCGCGAGCGCGCCATCATCTTCTTCGACGCCGCCTATGAAGGCTACATAACCGATCCTGAGATCCCCCACTCCATTTACGAAATCGAGGGTGCCCGCGAGGTCGCCATCGAGATGCGCAGCTTTTCCAAGAACTGCGGTTTCACCGGTGTGCGCTGCGCCTTCACCGTCGTCCCGAAGGACCTGAAGGCGTACGCCGCAACGGGTGAGTCTCACGCCGTGCACGCCATCTGGAGTCGGCGGCAGTCGACCAAGTACAACGGTGTCTCCTATCCGGTACAGCGCGGCGCGGCGGCATCGTATACCGCCGGGGGGCGCACCGCCGTGCGCGAGCTCATCGACTTCTACCTCAGCAATGCCCGACTGATGAAGGAGCGACTGTCGGCGGCCGGTTATACACTGTACGGTGGGGACAACGCTCCGTATCTCTGGATCGAGACTCCGGAGGGCCAGGACAGCTGGACCTTCTTCGACACACTGCTGACAAAGGCCCACGTCGTGGGCACGCCGGGCGCCGGCTTCGGCGCGGCGGGAGAGGGCTACCTGCGTCTCTCGGCCTTTCAGCAGCGGTCCGCGGTGGTGGAGGCGATGGATCGCATCGGCCGCCTCTGAGCCGCTCGGGCGAGCTCGGGAAACTGCCAACTCCCGCGCTGCCAGCAGACAGCTGGCGCTATTGACAGACTCAAACCATTGCGGTATGCTACCAGCATATCTTAATAATAAATTATCTATTTCTAGTCCATAATTTAACGGATTTTGGCTATGTCTATTGCAAAGGTCGGTGACGTCAGAGCCAGATCGAGGACCTTCTCTGCTACCGAGAGGGACTTTCAGATGCTGGAGGCCATCACCCGCTACCACGGCACCAGCAAGAGCGCGGCAATCACCGGCCTGATTCGTAAGGAATTCTGGCGAATCTTCCCCCACGGCACCGATTCGGTACCCCCTGATCAAGGCGCGAAGGTGAACCATGAGTGATATTCAGTCCCCCGCCGTAGCCGTATCCCCCGCCGTTACCGACGAGTACGCCCCCATTCTCCCGGATGTGCCGGCAGTGGAGCTGATCGCACAGATCGAGCACTTGCGCCGCGAGCAGAGGGCTGTCATTCTCGCCCACAACTACCAGATACCCGAGATCCAGGATCTGGCCGACTTCACCGGCGACTCCCTCGGGCTCGCCGTGGAAGCGT
The DNA here is from genome assembly GCA_002725915.1 of Gemmatimonadota bacterium. Classification (GTDB taxonomy): domain Bacteria; phylum Latescibacterota; class UBA2968; order UBA8231; family UBA8231. Next base: position 3,178 of record PBRM01000204.1, on the reverse strand, counting down.
CCGAGACCGATGCCGATATGATCGTATTCTGCGGCGTCCACTTCATGGCCGAATCCGCCAAGATCCTCAGTCCCGGCAAGCGGGTGTTCCTTCCCCACCTCGGCGCCGGTTGCGCCCTGGCCGACGCCATCACCCCGGAGAGCCTCGACGACTGGAAGGAGCGCTATCCGGGCTACACCGTGGTCACCTACGTCAACTCCTCCGCCGAGGTGAAGGCGGAATCACACATCTGCTGCACGTCCGCCAACGCCGTCTCAGTAGTGCGCAGTCTCGACACCGACAAGGTTCTGTTCACTCCCGACCGCAATCTGGGTCGCTGGGTAGCCGAGCAGGTGCCCGAGAAGGAAATCGCCATCTACGACGGCGTCTGCCCGACGCACGACGTGCTCCGCCAGGCCAGCGTCAACCTCACCCGAACCGAATACCCGGAGGCCGTCGTCATCGCCCACCCCGAATGTCGCCAGGATGTGGTGGAAGCTGCCCACGAGGTGTGCTCGACAACTGGCATGTTGAAGGCGGTGGAAAAATATCCGCATGCGGAGATCTTCATCATCGCCACTGAGAGTGGCATGATCCACCAGCTGGCCAAACGCTTCCCGGACAAACAGTTCATACCTGCCGACGGTTGCATCGGCTGCCGACTCCACTGTCCGTATATGAAGGTCACGGGCCTCCAGGACGTGTATTTCTCCCTCCTCGACGAACGCTTCGAGATCACCCTGGACGAAGAGGTGCTGGAGGGTGCCCGCTTATCTCTGGAGCGTATGATGGCCGTCCCCCGCGATAACTGACCCCCCGCTTCCTTTCTTGGTCGAGAGCGATCGCTTACGGGCTGCTGTGCGACCTGGAATGGCGCCACCTCCCAGCCGTCTTCCGCACCCTCCTCCCCTGCTCCTTCAGCCACCCTTCAGAGGCACATCCTCGTCCGGAGAAGAAACCGTTGGCGTTTGTGGCCGACCCCCAGCAGCTGCTCGGGGCGCAGGCCGCCAACAGCTCCGGCCGGATCGTCATGGTGCCCTTCGTACTCAGCCACCAATAGCCGTAACCGTAGATCAGACCTGGCGCACAATCGGCGACTGATTGGGGCTGCGGGCGTGCCACAACCGGCGGTCGAGAGAACGGCATCACCCGCCCTGGCCAGAACCGGCATGGCCCCCTCCGGATCGCCGCTGTCGGGTGAGGTTGTCGTCTCGATGACTGTCCGGAACGATGTAGGGTTCCCCTGCCAGATGTCGTCCGCGGCCGTCGTCAACGCCACTACTTCGTCCGCCGACAGGGCCCCTTCGACCACCGCGTACCCCTCATCTTCGAACGGTCGGATCTTTTCCGGGTCGATGGTGTTGTCGAGACAGTCGGGTCCATTGGGTTCCTCTCCGCGTTTGCCAGCTTCAAGTCGATTGCATATCGTAGGAGCGTTTTGGCCGCAGCGGGTGTCAACCGGCTACTCAAAAAGTCGATTGGAGGAAGACATGCAGGTTGGTGGGGGAGATTTCGTCTACGAATTCGAAGAGGGTTGGGGATGCTTGCCCGAAGAGATCAGCCTGGGCTGGGTAGCGGCTGTGGCTGTCGACTCCCTGGATCGCGTCTACGTCTACAGCCGCAGCGATAATCCCGTGGTCGTCTTCGACCGCGAGGGTAACTTCCTCTGCTCCTGGGGACAGGACCTGCTGCAGGACGCCCACGGTATATACATCGAAGCCGACGACACCATCTGGTGCGTCGAGCGCGAGACCCACTGCGTGCGCAAGGTGACGACCGACGGAATGCTGCTCATGACCATCGGTACGCCAAACCAGGAGGGGGAGAGAGAGGGCGAGCCCTTCCGTCTCCCCACCGATATCGGCTTCGACGCGGAGGGACACATATACGTGTCCGACGGTTACGGCAACGCGCGAGTTCACAAGTTCTCCCCCACGGGGGAACTCATCTATTCCTGGGGTGAACCGGGCAGCGGGCCCGGGCAGTTCGACCTGCCCCACTGTGTGCGCGTCGATCGCAGGGGCAGGGTGCTGGTCGCGGATCGCGCCAACAATCGCATCCAGATCTTCGACACCTCCGGGAACTACGTGGAGGAGTGGGGCGACCTCAACCACCCGGATACCATCCACATCGACGCAGACGACATCGTTTACGTTGCGGAGATGGACCAGCGGATCAGCATCCTCAGCCTCGATGGCGAGCTTCTGGCGCGCTGGGGCGATGGCGTCCGCAGAGAAGCGCCGGGCCAGTTCCACGGGTGTCCCCACGGCATCTGGACGGATTCGCGAGGCGATCTCTACGTGTCCGAGGTACAGACGGACGGCAGGTTCCAGAAATTCGTCCGCCGCACCTGAGCCCGTAGGTAGGATTGGGACGGAGGAGGTGGCCGTGTCCGACTACCGATTGTACTGGGGCGACATCCACAACCACAACGAGCTCGGCTACGCTCAGGGATCCCTCGAGCGCAGCTACGACATCGCTCGCTCCCACCTGGATTTCTACGCCTTTACCCCGCACGGCCAGCACGCCGACGGCGGCATCGAGCAGCTGGTGCCCTGCTTCACCTCCGACCCGTTTGACGAGGAGCGCCGCAAGGTCGCGAACCTGCTAGGCGAAACCGCCTGCTCCTGGAAGTCGCACACCTCCCGCGGCGGCGTCTTCACCACCCGCAACGGCTCGACCGCCAATAGCGCCAACGACGCCATCTGCCTGGAGATAGTGGGAAACGAGCGCACTCGGTTGACCCTTCGCGTGCGCTGGCACCTGGGTGGTCGCCCACCGCGCCGTGCCCGAGTCGCTCTACGCCTTGACGGGTACCTACGCCCTCGACGCCGGCGTGGGGAAAGATTCATTCTACTATCTGAGGGTAACTCAGGAGAACGGGCAGATGGCCTGGAGCAGCCCGATCTGGGTGAGTGAGTGCTTAGGTGAAGGACACGCGAGACTATGGCCGCTTCGTCGAAACATTAGAGTCCCTGTCGGACCCACCCCGCCTGGAAGTGGAAACCATGGGGAAAGTGGACGGCTACCCGGTGCTCTGCTGCCGTCTGCGGCCAGGCGGCGATGCCAGGCGACGTATCCTGCTCGCCGCCGGCACCCACGGGGACGAACCCGCCGGCCCGGCGGCGGCGCTGCGATTCCTGCGGCAAAGCCGCGGGCGACAGCTGCAGGACTTCGACTTTCTGGTGCTTCCCTGCAT
>PBRM01000203.1 GCA_002725915.1 Gemmatimonadota bacterium | reverse complement strand
CTTGCCGATGCGGCAGGGTACGTTGATACCGGTCAGGGTCACGTCGCCGATTCCGGTGGGATCGTTGCCTCTGTAGAAGGTGACCAGGTTGTCGATTTCCGCGATCTGCTGCAGATCGCGCACACCGCACCACAGGACCTGCCCGCGCTTGGTGCGCGCCGCGATGGTGTTGGCCAGATTGCCGCCCACGTAGGTCCCCTGGAAGATCTTGTCAAACATGTCGATGACCATGACATCGTCTTGCTGCAGGATCTCGATGACCCAGGAGTTGAAGAAGCCGATTCTGCCTTCCTCCTCGTGTCCGTACTCCAGCAGGGCATCGTGTAGATCCGGACGCTGGGGCACCATCACCCCTGTTACCGCCCTCCCTACCAGAACCTTACCTTCGGGGACGACCTGCCAGCCGTCCTGGAATTGATGCTTGTACCCGCTTCCCCAAAGAACACCCCACGCCTCCTCGGTGGTGACGTTTTCGATGCGCTTGAGGATGTCGTCCGGAACTCTGGGGCGACCATTGTCGAAGCGGTCACCCTTCCACTGCGGGGTCAGCTGCAGGATGTCCTCTTTGTTGTCGAACTTCACGTGGCAATCTCCTCTCGGTTATGGTTTTTTCCGCCCACCATGCATTTTCGCCCTACATATACACTTGATCGCCTCGCTTTCTCCCAGTCTCATCCACTGTAACTCATTTTTCTTGTAGCTCATTTGCGCCTGCGGACGCTTTCGATCACGCAGCACTTCTCTTGCCAGCCCTGTGTCCGCAAAACGCTCATCCTCGACTATCCCCGAGAGTTGCCGCGGGCGGGCAGGTACTGCGCCAGCGAGTTTTTTCTGCCGTCGAATTGCGGCTGGTGGTCCCAGCTGGTCCCGTTGGCCTGCATCGCCTTCCTGATCACATCGCGCCGCTGCAGGCTCTCTCTGGCCGCCTCGCCGATGGCCTCGGGGTCGAAGGTCGCCAATATCCGCGCCCGCAGTTCAGCCTCCACCTGGGCGCACTCGGGCCGACCGGCGAGGTTGTTCCACTCCCCCGGATCGGCCTCCAGATCGAAGAGCTGCCCCTCGTGATCGTGGATGTGCACGTACTTGTATTTCCCCCGGCGGATCATGAAGCACGGTGTCCCCACGACCTCGTGCATCTCCGCCATCACCTCCCCCTCCCGGTCCCTGCCGTCCACCAACCCCATGAGGCTCTGGCCGTCACAGTCCAGCAGATCTCGCACTCCCGCGAGCTCACACATCGTCGGCAGCAGGTCGAGCAGCGACACCGGCTGGCCGCACTGCCAGCCGGCGCTGCGCCCGTCCGGGAAGCGCGCTATGAACGGCACTCGACTCGACCACTCGTAGAACACCCGCTTCTGCACCATCTCCTTCTCGCACAGCATATCGCCGTGATCGCTGATGAAGATCACAACGGTGTTCGCATCCAGTCCGTTTTCCGTCAACGCATCCAGCAGCTCCCCCACCTTCCTGTCCATGTAGCTCACCAGACCGTAGTAGGCCCGGCGCAGCCTGTAGAGCCCGTCGGGATCTCTCAGATCGTAGCGTTTGATGCCGTGGTAGGCATTCAGCCACTTGTCCATAATCGAGTAGCTGTCCGCCAGATCTTCGGGAAACTCCGGTATGGCGATCTCCTCCCCTTCGTAGAGGTCCCAGTATTCCCGCGGCGGCCAGAACACCTCGTGAGGGTGGTGGTAGGAGGCGCACAGCAGGAAGGGTTGCTCCTTCCCCGGCCCGGACTGCACACCCTTGGCGTGGAGGTACTCGAGGGCGCGAAAGTGCGTCTCTTCGTCGTAGCTGAGAGCGCTGTTCCACTCGTCCACGTGCACCGCGTCGCCGGTGTAGGAGGCGGCGTTGTAAGACCTCCTCTCCGCCATGATCTCTTCGTACCCCTCCCCCCTCGTCTCCTTCATGCGCACCCACTCCGGCTTGACCCAGCCGAAGTCGGGAGGATAGATATCTGTCGTCAGCCGGCGGTTGAAGCCGTGCAGCTGATCGGCGCCCACAAAGTGCATCTTGCCGGACAGCACGGTGTCGTACCCCGCGTTGGTGAGGTAGTGGGCGAAGGTTGGCAGGTCCTCTCGCAGCGGCGCCCCGTTGTCGATACAGCCGTTGACGGAGGCGTAGCGGCCCGACATCAGACACGCCCTGGCCGGGGCGCACAGCGGATAGGGCGTGTAGGCCGCGTCGAAGCGGATCCCCTCCGCGCACAAGCGCTCCAACGCGGCCGTCTTCACCACCGGATGGCCGTAGGCGCCGGTGAGGGCGGCGATCATCTGGTCGGAGATGATAAGAAGTATGTTGGGCCGCTCGCTCATGGACCAACCTCCAGTCTGTCGTTGTGTGCCGGCGCTGGGGAGCGTTGCCGGGCTACCGGGTCAGCAGGCGCTTGAGAGTCCTCGGACGGTTACAGCTGAGTCAGCACGGATGGCGGCTATGCCGAGGGGCTCGCACTAAGTGTAGACAGTTTCAATCCGCAGCGACACCTGGCGGGCTTCCCGTTCTGGCCGCTGGCAGCTATCCTCTGGGCCGCGGCCTGAGGCCCCTCTGGCTCACTGCCGGGCCCCTCCGGGGGAAGCGCCTGCTGGTGCGCTGTTTCCCGGCTCCAGGGACAGCACCTCCCTCGCCACGCGCAGGATGTTTCCGCCAATGATCTTCTGAATATCCTTGTCCGAGTACCCCCGCTGCACCAGCCCGATCGTGAAGACGGGCCAGTTGGTCCACGCCATGCTGAGCTGCTGGCGTTCCTGGCGCCACTCCGGTGAGAACAGCGGATCACCTGGCGGCCACAGCGCCTCCCACCGCGGGCGCGATCCGGCGCGCCTGGGGATCTTCGAGTTCTCCTCCTTCCACCGGGAGGAGACATAAGGTCGATCGGTGCCAATGGTGATGTGGTCCGAGCCAATCGTCCCGACCGCATAGTCGATGTGATCGAGCATCGCGCTGATGTCGCCGCTGCCGCCCAGAAAGGCCGGGACGTTGGTGATCCCCATGGTGCCGCCCGTGTCTGCGATTTTCTTCATGAGCTCGTCCGACTTGGCGCGCACATGCTGGTTCAGCCCCGCGCAGACCGAATGGCTCGCCACCACTGGCCGCTCCGAGGCGGAGACCGCGTCCAGACTGGTCCGGCTGCCCGAGTGCGCCACATCCACGATGACGCCGACGCGATTCATCTCCGCCACGGCGGCGTGTCCGAAATCGCTGAGGCCGGCGTCGGCCGGTTCTCCACAGCCGTCGCCAATGGGGTTGCGCCGGTTGTAGGTGAGGTGCATCATCCGGCACCCCAGCTGAAAGAACACCGGGATGTAGCGCAGCTCCTCTTCCACCGAGATCCACTCCTGCGCCAGGGGAACGCCGTTGCAGGTCATATACAGACAGTGCCCGCCCCGCTCCTTGGTTGCGGCGATGTCATTGGGAAAGGCCGCCCTCGAAACGAAGTCTCGCAGCAGGTCGGTGACGTAGGTGTGCCGGGCAAGCCGCTTCATCAGCCGCAGCGGCGAGTTCCCCTCCTCTCCCGCGTTCTGGAAGGTGCAGGTTACACCCGACGCCGCCCAGGCAGCCAGATACTCCTCCCGCTCTCGGGCATCGGTGGCGTAACGAGTCATCCCCATCTCTGCCATCATCTCCTGGATCTCCGCCTCCGAGGCGCCGCTTTCCACCAGCGCCTTCACCGCCGCGCCGTCGGGCGCCGCTTGCAGTCCCAGGCCGTAGGACTCGATGACCATTGAGTTTGCGTGCAGCTCTGTCCCGTGCTCGATGTCCGCGGCGCTCGGCTTCAGGATCGCCAGTGCCACGGCCCTGGCCTGTTCCACTGTTTCCTTTGCTGCGCTCATGCTGTCACTCTCCCGGTCAATGGCCCATTGCTCTGGCGGGTCATGAAACCCACATTCTATAGTGGTCCCGTTCGTGGAAACGAGTTGGTAACGAGTTGGTTCGCGATGCCCGATCCCCCGGTGAGAAGGACGAGGTCCTTCCCACATCCGGCGCAGGACAAACCGTTGAGTCAGTCCCACCGATAAGCGCCGGCGCTTGAGGGCTCTTCGGAATGGCCGTACCGTAATGTGCAGCGAAGTCGAGTCCTCGCAAGGCGTTCTTGCCGAATATGTCGAAAAGTACCAACGGAGTGTGTTGCCATGCACGTTGAAATTGCTCGCCATGCCCTCGACCGTGTGCCGCTGTCCATTATTTTCGACGACTCCACGGTTCTGGTGAATCTCAATTATTTCTTTCTTCGCGACCACAATATCGCCGACGGCGAACATCGCCGCTGGGAGGATGTGCCCGTCGTGCATCCCGAGTCCTTTACGCGGGAATTCGCCGAGTGGTGCCTGGAAAACGGCGTGCGCGGCAAGTTCAGCGTGGTGCCCTGTCCGGCGGCGCTGGGGCGTATCGACGAGGGCTTGCCCATGTTCAGCCCGGGGCAGCAGGAGACCTGGTTGCGCATGTGCCGGGAGCTGATTGTACCGGCATTTGATATCACTCCCGAGATGATTACCCATACCTTTGTGGTCGATCCCAAGACCATGCAGCCGCTGGCGTCGAGAATCTGGGAGCAGTACGAGTGGGCGACCCTGCCGGTGGACCAGGAAGAGTTGGTAATCGAGTACATCGCCACCGCCTGCGAGATTCTGGTGAACGTGGGTTTGCCTCCCCAGGGCGTCACTTCACCTGGCGGTTTCGGTGGGCGTACGCTGGAGTTTTACGCCAAGGCGGCAGGTGAAGCTGTGCGCCAGGTGACCGGGGCCGCGACACCGTATTTTTTTCAGCGCGTCGAGGCGAACGGAGAACGCGTGGAGACGCCGGTGTGGTATGCCGATCGCGCTCAGGGCACGGCGGTGGGCGAGATCATCGCGGCAACCGGCGATTGGACCGGATCGTGGACGGGATACGGGGAGGTGGATGCCGACAGATACATCACCGCTGACCTGGAGAGCGGGCGTTTGGTGGAACTCATCGAAGCGCGGCAGCCGGCGGTGCTGTGCTCGCACTGGCAAGGGTTTTACGGCATGCACAACGAAGACAGGGCCGGTTACAGAGCCTTCCAGACGGTTGTGCGCCGCCTGCGCGAGCGCGATCCCCGGGGCGAATACACGCGCTGGCGCAAATGCAGCGAAATCACCGACTACGCCTGTATGCGCGAAATGGCGCACATGGAGGTGGCAGACGGGGTGATCGAGTTAGATTTGCCGGTGCGCGTTCCCGAGCTGACCTTGTGTCTGGAAGGAGAGGAAATTCGCGCAATTTCGGTGGAGGGCGAAGCGCTCGAACGGGTTTCGACGCGAGCGGATTCACGCTCTGGGAGGTACTGGCAGGAAGCCGATATTACCTGGGCGGTGTTTGATCCGAAAGAGCGTCGGGTGCGCGTCGAGGTACTGTCCGGGCTGTAGAGCTTGGTGTTGTGTACGCACCTACAGGACTGCGGGGTGAAGTAGCCATCCTCGACCTGTATGGAGGAGCAATTCATCGAATCTATAGATACAGACGTAATCGTCGTAGGCGCCGGCATCTCCGGACTGGCCGCCGCCCACTTCCTCCGCCAGCGCGGCCAGGAGGTGCACCTCCTGGAAAGCGCCGATCGCGCCGGTGGCACCATCCGGACGATTCACCGGAACGGCTTTCTCATCGAGTGCGGCGCCAACAGCATTCTCGACACCTCCCCGCAGCTGCGTCAGCTCATCTTCGACCTCGGGCTCACCGACAGCCTGGAATGGATTTCCGATGTCGCCGAGAAGCGCTACGTCGTGCGCCGCGGCGAACTCCGAGCTGTACCCATGAGCCCCCCCGCCTTCCTGAAGTCGAACCTGATCTCCTGGCGCGCCAAGCTCCGACTCCTCGTGGAGCCCTTCGTATCCCCTGCTCCAGCCGACGCTGAGGAGACGCTGGCCGAATTTGTCCTGCGCCGGCTGGGACGGGAATTCCTCGACTACGCCATCGATCCCTTCGTGGCCGGTACCTTCGCTGGTCGACCGGAAGACCTCAGCGTGGCATCCGCCTTTCCACGCCTGCACAGCCTGGAACAGGACTACGGCAGCCTCATCAAGGGGGCCATAAAGAAGCGCCGCGAGGGCCGCTCGAAGGGAGGGGATGGACGCAACCCGGTCAGACAGCCGGCGTCCGGGGACGGTTCTCGGACCGAGGCGGAGGAGTCACCAGGCGGGCCCGAGTCACCGTCGGGCGTCGTACAGACCGGGCCGGGGAGCCGGCTGTTCTCCTTTCGGCAGGGGCTGCAGACTCTGGTGGACGCCCTCGTGGCTGACGCAGGCGACGCCCTCCACCTGGGCTGCGCGGTGAGGAGCGTTGGTCGCACGGGTGGTAGCACGAGTGGTAGCACGGACAACGGCTTCGAGGTCACCTGCTCATCGCCACAGGGCGGGTTTGCGGCCAGGAGTAGGTCTGTACTCTTCACCATCCCCGCCCACACCTACGATCAGATGGAGTTCGAATTCCCCTTCACCCCGTCCGCAGCCCTGGACAGCATCTACTACCCGCCCGTGACCGTCGTCTTCCTCGGCTATCGCACCCCGCCTTCCGCCTGCCGCGCGCTGGATGGATTTGGCTTTCTCGTACCGCGCTGTGAGCGGCGTCAGATCCTGGGTACGATCTGGAACTCAGCCACGTTCACCGACCGGGCTCCCGAAGGCGGCCTCGCCCTCACGACCTTTGTGGGGGGTAGCCGGCAACCGGACAACGCCGCCCTCCCCGACGACCAGCTACAGCAAGTGGTTTTCCGCGAGTTGGAGGAGCTCATGGGGCTCGTGGGTTCCCCCGAGGAAGTGGCGATCAGCCGCTGGCCCCGAGCCATTCCCCAGTACCGCATCGGTCACGGGAGGCTGTTGGCGGAGGTCGAGGCCTTCGAGGGGGAACACCCCGGTCTCTTCCTGGGCGGGAATTTCCGCGGTGGCATATCCATGGCCGACTGCTTCACCCAGGCCCACGCCATGAGCGAACGCGTGGCCGACGCCCTCCGCCCCCCTGCGTGAATCCGGCGGAGAGGTATGGGCGCAGTTCCCCTCTTATCATTCCTTCACTCTATCTCCAGGACTCCGAACGAGAAAGGGGATCTCCCCAGCCAGTGAGCCCGCCTGCCTCATGGCGAATACGACGGCGTTGATGCCGAAGCGCAGCTGCGGCTCATTGCCGAAGCTCAGGGCCCACGAGTGGACGTATCCCTTGTCGGCGAACACGGCCACCAGCCGCTGGCCCAGAAATACGCCATCCAGGGAGTAGCTTCTGCGCGCTTCCTCCAGCCCCAGCGGCGGCCCG
>PBRM01000202.1 GCA_002725915.1 Gemmatimonadota bacterium | reverse complement strand
GATGGAAAAATTGAAACTTACCGATCGACAGCTCTCACAGATGGAGGTATTTGGATTCCTCCATTTTCCCGGGCTGCTGAGTGACCGCATCGACGCCATCATCGACGCGTTCGAGGCGGTGTGGGCGGACCGGGGCGGAGGGCACGGCGGGCATCCGCACACGGGGGAAGCACGCTCCTGCATCGTCCCGTTCATCGATCAGTCGGAGTATCTGTCCTCCCTGCTGGACGACCCGAGAGTCGACGGGATTGCCGCCAGTCTGATGGGCGATGACTACAACTATCTGGGGAGTGACGGCAATTACTATGTGGGCGACACCGGCTGGCACTCCGATGGCGGCTGGCCTCGACCGGTGACCTACTACAAGTTCGCCCTCTACCTAGATGTGCTGACACGGGACACGGGGGCGATCCGGGTTGTTCCCGGGAGCCATCGCTACGGCGAGGGATTTGCCGAGGCCACCCAGGAGGGTTTGGGGGGCGGCTCCGAGGATACCTGGGGTATTCCGGGTGACGAGGTGCCCGCGGTGGCCGTCGAAACCGTCCCGGGTGACCTGGTGGTCTTCAATCAGGGGACCAAACACAGCGCCTGGGGGGGCGGCGATCGGCGGCGCATGTTCACTCTCAACTACTCCCGACGCCACGCTGAGGAGGAGCTGCCCATCCTGCGCCAGGAGGTGAGCAATTTCGCCCGCTTCTGGCTGGACTCGGTGTACGGCGAGACCTTGGTGCGAACCGCCGGGCCGGCGCGCATGCAGCACCTGGAACAGGCGCTGGCGAATCAGGACCATCTCGCGGAGCTGTCGCGGAAAGCGCAAGAGGAGGCGGCGGAGCCGTCGCGGGGGTGATGACACACCCAGTTGTCGATGCGCACTGCCACATCTTTCAAGAGCTGCGAGGGCAAGTTGCGGCCGGTCCGACGAGCGGGCTGGGGTACGGGAGGATGGCGGTGGGAGAGACCCAGATGCAAATGCTGCCGCCCTACAATCCGCGCACCGAGTTCACCGCGGAGATGCTGGTGGCCAATATGGATTGGGCCGGCGTCGATCGGGCGGTGCTGCTGCAGGGGACCTTTTATGGGGAGTGCGACGACTACACGCTCGCGGCGCTGCGGGCCTACCCCGGGCGACTGGCCGGCGCGCTGTTCGCGGATCCGTGGCGGGCGGGATTTCGGGAGGACTTCGACAGGCTCGTCGACAACGGCGGATTCAGGGCGGCGAAGATAGAGTTCTCAGACCATACGGGTTTGAGCGGCGTCCACCCGTCGGCCCGGTTGGACGGCGAGGAGGTCGCCTGGCTCTGGGGGGAGCTGGAGCGGCTGAAAATGGTGCTCGTGCTGGATCTGGGTGCGCCCAGCAACCGATCGTATCAGACGGAGGCCGTTGGCAAGATAGCGGAAAGGCATCGCGACCTGCGGATCGTCATCGCCCACCTGGGGCAGCCGTGCCCGGCTGAGGCCGAGGCGTTGCGGAAATGGGAGGAGCAGATCGATCTGGGGGGGCTGCCCAACGTGTTCTTCGATGCGGCGGCCCTCATAGCAATTCTACCTCCAGAAGAGTACCCCTATCCCAAGGCGGCGCTGTACCTGGGTATGGCGATGGATAGAATCGGCCGGGGCAAGATCATGTGGGGGACGGATCAGCCAGGGCTCCTGAAGTTCTCCAACTACCCACAGCTGCTGCAGATGGCGAAGAGACACAGCAAACATCTGTCGAGTGATGAACAGGCGCTGTTTCTTGGGGGCACCGCGCAGGCAGTGTATTTCGACTGAGATCACCGCCCGCCGAGGGATCGCCCATCCGGCTGCGGGGTCCGTCCGCCAGAGCCGAGTACGCCGCCATGCGCCCACATCTACACGACTCTCTTCCGCGGCGCATGGCACGGCATGCGAGTTGCGTAGTCAGCTCCGAGCAGGCCAGGTGGCGAAGTAGTCGGGGGCCCATTTGCGGGCGAGGTGGAAGGACCTGAAGGAGTGGTGGCCGTGAGGCGGCGCGACTTCGGCGTCGATCCACGCTTCGGCGCCGTCGAACTCTGGAAACTCGAGGATCCAGACGAGCTGCCAGTCATCCTGGGCGCCGAGGAGTTTGAAGGCCTCGTAGCGCCTGAGCCCGTATTTCCCCGCGACTGAGTCAAGCATGGCGAGACGCTCGGCGTCGCCCCGCTCCTCAGGCGACAGCTCCCCGGACTCGGGGCGCCAGCGACCGAAGGAGAGCAGGACGACGCTCTCTCTGTCGGCGCTCAGGACAGGGATCTGGTGCGGGTCGGCGTCGGATGGCGGGGAAGCGGGCGGGGGGTCGGCGACCCAGCTGCTGAAGTAATTGGTCCGCCAAGGTATCGACAGATGATACTCGTAGTAGCCGTAGCGGCCGTAGGGCGGGGCTGTCTCCGCGTCGATCCAGGCACGGGCGCCGTCCATGGACGGAAATTCGATGGTCCAGAAGCGCTCCCAATCCTGCTGCGGCGTCAATAGCCTGAATCCCTCGAGCCGCCTGAGCCCGTGTCGGTGTGCCTCGGAGAGCATCAGGTCCACATGCGCCTCCTCGTAGGCCTCCCTCTGTTCCGGGGTCAGGGCATGCCACGAGGGCAGCCGACCTCCTTTGTACAAGATCACTACGCGCGAGTCGCCCGCATCGTTTCTGTCCATAGGTCTCCTTTGACGCACCTCCTGCAGCGGTGGTAGTTTAACCAACCCGAGCGGTGAACCCAACCGCTGACAGAGCGCGGGTGGGCAAATAAGCGCAAGGCGCAAGGAGGGACCATGGCGGAGAAGAAGGTGGCGAAATCGGCTGACGAATGGCGGCGAGAGCTGTCGTCGGAGCAATTCGAGGTGTTGAGGGGGAAGGGGACGGAGCGCCCCTTCACGGGGAAATACGACCACTTCGGGGGAGAAGGGACTTTTCTGTGTGCCGGGTGTGGGGCGGAGCTGTTCAGCTCGAAGGCGAAGTTCGATTTCGGCTCGGGCTGGCCCAGCTTCTGGGAGCCCGCCCGCGATGACTCGGTCACAGAGAAGAGAGATTCTTCCCACGGGATGGAGCGCACTGAAGCCCTCTGCAGCCGCTGCGACGGACACCTGGGTCACATCTTTCCGGATGGGCCTGACCCCACCGGTCTGAGGTACTGCATCAACTCCGTCTCGCTGGAATTTGCCGAGGGGAAAAAGGCCGACTGACAGCAACGGCCCGACGAGCGCGGAGGAAGAGAGCGGAATCACAGAGCGGAGGAGGAAGGAGCAGACTATGACGGACTTTGTAGCCGACTTCGAGGCCTACATGCCCGACGAGTTCAACGGCGAGCCGTACGGCAAGACGGGTCTGCTCGCCACGGCTGACGGGGCCGGTATCGACACGTGTGTGGTGTTCCCGGGAAGCCTTCCGGCGGATCCGCGTTCGGCGAACCAGGCGCTGCTGCGGGAGGTGGCGGGAGAACGACGCATCCTCCCGGGGTGTCTGGTGAATCCCACCATGGGCGCGGTAGCCGCTGACGATGTCAGACGCTGCGTCGACGAGGGGGCGCGGACGGTGAAGCTCATGGCCGCGGCACACGGGTATCGACTGGATTCTGCCTGCGTGGATGCGGTCATGGAAACAGCGGGAGAGCTGAAGCTGCCGGCTACCATACACTCAGGGTCGGCGATGAGCGGTTGCTCGCCCGAATACATCGGCACTCTCGCCGGCCGCCATCCGGCGGTGACGATTATCATGGATCACATGGGATACCGGGAGTGGACGGGTCTGGCGGTCAGCGCAGCGGCGGCGAACCCCAACATCTATCTGGGCACCACCCTGATCGCCGCGGCCGAGCCGATCACCATCAAGAACATCGTGCTGGAGGGAAGGCTCGGAGCAGACCGGATCGTCTTCGGCACCAACTCTCCAAGCGGTGTCGCCGCCAACGGCGTGAACGGTATCCGCGGTGTGGGGTTCAGCGGAGAGGAGGAGGGGATGATCCTGGGGGGAAACCTGAAGAGGATATACGACCTGAGACAGTGAGTGAGGCTAGACGGCAGGAGGAGATGGGTGCGATGGTCGAAAGGACGGTAACGAATCGGTTTCAGACGCAGTTCGGTCCGCCTTCCGAACGGGCGAGGGAGAAGGTGCGAGACCGCATGGAGCAGCCGATCCAGGAGTTCATTCGGCACGCCCCCTTCGCGGTCATGGCCACCAGCAACGATCGGGGGGAGTGCGACGCCTCCCCCAAGGGGGGTACGCCGGGATTCGTTCTCGTCGTCGACGAGCGCCACCTGCTGCTGCCCGATGTCAAGGGCAACCGGCTGTTCCAGTCGTACGATAACATCGACGCCAACGGGCGCGTGGGCCTGATCTTCTTCATCCCTGGCCTCAACCAGACGGCGCGGGTGAATGGCACCGCCAACGTCGTCGATGCCGAGGAGATGGAGCGGCGATCGGTCGAGCTCTCGGTGTACGAGCCTGATGAGAACGCGCAGATGCTACAGGGGCTGCTCATCGAGGTGGAGGAGGCTTACCTTCACTGCCCGCGGGCGCTGAACTTCTCCAGCCTGTGGGATACCGAGACGATCGAGAACAACCGCCGGGAGTCACCGATCTGACTCAGACAGAAGGAGAGGGGGAGCGATGGCGACGAGAACCGCAGTAATCGGGGCAGGGGCCATGGGCAAGGGACATCTCCGCTCGCTGGCCTCCGTGCCGTCCGCGGAGGTCGTGGCCCTGGTCGATCCGAATGAGGAGACGCTGGCGTCGGTGGCAGCCGAGAACGGGGTGCCCTCGACCTACACCGACGTGGCCTCCATGCTGGCCGCCGAGCAGCCGGAGTACGCGATCGTGGCATCTCCGGTGCTCTACCACGCCGAGCAGAGCATCGCCGCCTTCGAGGCGGGGGCCCACGTGCTGTGCGAGAAGCCGCTGTCCATGAACATGGTCGAGGCCGAGGCGATCGTGGAGGCGGCACGGCGAGCGCAACGGCTGTTCACCATGGGCTTCCAGTTGCGCCAGAGCCGGGCCTACCGGGCGTTGAAAGAGTTCATCGACGAGGGGAGGTTGGGGGAGGTCTACCACGCGCGCGTGTGGGCGGGACACATCATGGCCTATCCCTGGGGTCGCTATCACCACCGGAAGGAATACTCCTTCGGCGGCGTCATGGCCGCCACCGTGGTCCACATCCTCGACGCGGCCCTGTGGGTCCTGGGTTCTCCCGAACCGGTGGCGGTGAGCGCCAGCACCTTTCGGCGGCTGGACAGGATACCGGATCCCCCCATCGATTTCAAGGGCACGCCGGACGACGTGACCGTGGAGGATTTTGGCCACGCCCATGTGCGTTTCGCCGACGGATCCTCCATGTCGATCGAGGGAAACTGGCTGATGCACCCATGTGGCCACAGCACCGGCTTCGAGATTCACGGGGTTCTGGGATTGGCCAGGGACAATGGCGCCGGAGTCGAGCTGGAGCGGAAGAAGGAGATCGTCGAGGAGAAGCTCGTGCAGGAGGAGGAGCCGACGGATCGGACCGCGGCCGAGCACGGGGAGTTCATCGCCGCCATCGAGGGAAACGGCGAGCCCATGGTTCGGTTCAAGCAGGCCCTGGGGGTCCAGCGCATCCTGGTGGGCATCTACGAATCGGCGCAGGCCGGCGCCGAAGTAAAGGTCTGAGCCGGCGCGACGCATCGCGGGGGAAAGGAGACCAACCGTGCCGCAGGGAGCCAATGGCGACAAGCCGAACGTGGTGCTGATCTGCACCGACCACTGGAGCGGGTTGCTGACGGGTTCGGCGGGACATCCGGTGGTCATGACGCCGACGATCGATCAGCTGGCGCGTGCGGGCACGACGTATGGGAACGCGTACTCGGCGTGCCCCTCGTGCATTCCGGCGCGGCGCTCCATGTTCACCGGGATGAGTCCGCGCGCCAACGGCTTGCGCCACTATCTGGAAGGGGCGGAGTTTCCGCAGGTGCCGACTCTGGCCCAGTGTTTTCGCGACCACGGCTACCAGGCCTTCGGCGTGGGCAAGATGCACGTGTCTCCCCAGCGCAACCGCGTCGGCTTCGACGACGTGCTGCTCGACGACCAGGGACGGCACCAGTTCAACGAGATTCCCGACGGTGCGGCCGACGACTACGAGCTGTTTCTGGCCGATCAGGGGTTCGGCGGACAGGAGTACGCCGGCGGCATGGCGCACAACGACTGGATCACGCGGCCGTGGCACCTGCCCGAGCACTGTCACCCGATCAACTGGACTGCGCGGGAGATGTGCCGCACCATCCGCCGCCGCGATTCCAGCAAGCCCGGGTTCTGGTACCTCTCCTTTTGTGCGCCGCACCCGCCGGTGACTCCGCTGCAGGCGTATCTGGAGCTCTACCGCGATGCCCCGCTAGAGGAACCGGCCACAGGGGACTGGTCCAGAGACTTCGACCGGCTTCCCTATCACATCAAGAAGCTCAGCAATCCCGACCTGCTCGCCATCGTACAGGCGCCGAAGCACGCCCTGGATCTGAGTCGTCGCGCCTACTACGCCACCCTCACCCACATCGATCACCAGATCCGCCTGGTCATCGGCTACCTGCGCGAGAACCGGCTGCTCGACAACACCATTGTCGTCTTCACCAGCGACCACGGACATATGGTGGGGGAGCACGGACTCTGGTGTATGACGCCCTTCTACGAGATGTCGGCGAAGATCCCCCTCGTCATCGTGCCGGCAACGGGGGACGAGCGCCTGAAGGCGGGTGCCATTGACGGGAGACTGGCTGATTTCGGCGACATCATGCCGACGCTGCTGGATCTCGCCGGGCTGCCCATACCGGATCATGTGGACCAGCTCTCTCTGGTCGGAGAACAGGAGCGCTCGCACCTGTACGGCGAGCACGGCGAGGGCACGGCGGCGATGCGGATGATCCGCTCGGGACGGCACAAGCTGATCTACTACCCGGTGGGCAACCGGCGGCAGCTGTTCGACATCGTGGCCGATCCCCGGGAGTGCGACGACCTGGCAGGGGAGCCGGCGCACGGCGCGGTGCTGGCGGAGCTCGAGAAGCTGCTGGTGGGCGAGCTCTACGGGGAGGATCTGGGATGGCTGGAGGGCGGCGAGCTCGTGGGGTTGCCGGAGGTGGAGTACGTGCCGGCGCCGGATCGGAATCTGCGCAATCAGCGCGGGCTGCGATTCATGTAGATCCCAGCAGAGCCGGAGGCGATCCCGTGGTGCCCCTTCGCCACCTGCGGCGACACGTTTCCATACTTGAGGTCTCCCCGCGGCCTTCTCTGAATGCTACGCAGGTCAAATCCGACATGACCTGGATGGCGCTCTCCAGATTCAGAAACTATGGCGAAGCTCCCGAGTCACACCGGTTTCAGCCACTCGTCCGGAATCTGCAGCCCGAAACCGGGTCCGGGCGGAAGGCCGATCTTGCCGTCGACCGGGATCGGAGTCCCCGGGGTCGTGCGGTAGCATCGCTGACCCGACTCGAAGGGGGAGCCGAGATAGCATTCCGACAGCGGCACACCCGGATTGGAGGACTGGAAGAACTCGATGAGGGGGGTGTTGGGCATGGCGGCGGTCCAGTGCTGGCCGTAGAGGTCGTTGGCCCCGGTGTGGAGGCACATTGGGATCCCGGCGGCATCGGCCGCGTGGGCGATTTTCGCCGCTTCGGTGAAACCGCCCACCCAGCGCATGTCGGCCTGGATGAGGTCGACCAGGCGCTCTTCGATGGCCCGCAACGCCGGCCAGCGCGGGGACCAGTGCTCTCCCGTGGCCAGGGTCTGCCAGGGTATCCGCTGGCGGATCGACTGCAGCCCTTTCCAGTCGTGGGGCTTCAGCATTTCCTCCATCCAACGCATGCGGT
>PBRM01000201.1 GCA_002725915.1 Gemmatimonadota bacterium | reverse complement strand
GGCGGGTGCGGCAGGCGCTGGAGGAGCTCAAGGCGCGGACGGATCTGAACAACATCGATTTCGAGATCTTCTTCGACCAGGGGAAGCACGTTACCGAATCGGTCGACAACCTGAAGGCGACCGGGCTGTGGGGAGGTCTCTTCGCGGCACTGATCCTGTTCTACTTCCTGCGCGCCGTGCGCATGACTCTGATCATCACCCTGGCAATCCCCCTGTCCCTCCTCATCGCCGTAACCGGCCTCCACTTCATGGGCTGGTCGCTGAACCTAATAACGATGATGGGGCTTATGCTCAGCCTCGGACTGGTCGTCGACAACGCCATCGTCATCGTCGAAAACATCTACCGGAAGCGCCAGGAGGGGATGACGGCGAAGCGGGCATCGGTGGAGGGAGCGGGGGAAGTGGGTCTGGCCGTAACCATGGCCACGCTGACGACGGTCGTGGTCTTTCTTCCCCTCATGCTGATGAGCGACGATGAGATGTTCTCCTTCTACATGCTTCGTCTCGGCATGCCCGTCATGATGGGTCTGCTGGCCTCCCTGGGTATCGCCCTGGTGATCATTCCACTGGCGGCGCTGCGGCTGTCGACGAACCGGGAGCGGCCCGAGCCACGGGCGATCAACCGCCTCAGGGCTCAGTATCTGCGGGGGCTGCGCTGGGTGTTACGGCATCGGCTCGACACGACGATCCTCGTCCTGGCGGCCTTGGGGACGGGCGCCATTCCCTGGAACGCCATGAAGAAGACCGATCAGCAGGAGGGCCATCGCAGAGACCTGAACGTGGTCTTCGACATGCCCGCCGGCCAGACGCTGGAGGCCGCGGACCGCTGGCTGACCAGCGTGGAAGACACCCTGATGGCACACCGGGAGGAGTACAATATCAAGGTGCTGCAGACGGACTTCAGCCGCAGTTACGGCCGCGTGCAGCTCATCTTCAACGAGGCGGAAAGCACCGAGTGGTACGCCGTCGCCTACGACAACGCCCTGAAGGCCGCGGGACTGCGAGATGCCCTGCACCTATCGTACAAGGACATGGTGGAGGATATCAAGGAACGCATAGGTCTCCCCGCCGGGTACCAGCTGCGAATCAACTGGCGGGGTGGCAGCGACGACGCCTCGGTCGCCCTCAACCTGTACGGTGAAAACACGGCGGTCCTGGTCTCCCTCTCCGCGGAAGTGGAGCGCCGCCTGAAGGGGATCCCCCACCTGTTGTCGGTGTACACCGACATGGATCGCGGGGGATCGGAGCTGCAGGTCAGGCTCAACAGAGAGCAGGTGCGCTACTACGGTGTCGATCCCCAGACTATCGCCGGCACCATCTCCTACTCGCTGAGGGGACACGAGCTGCCAAAATTCCAAACCGACGAGGGCCGACAGATCAGCGTCTTGCTGCAGCTGGAAGACGTCGATCGGCAGAGCATCCACCAGCTCCGCAACCTGACCTTCCCGACGCGGTCGGGGAAGAGGGTGCCGCTCGAGTCACTGGCGTCTCTGTATGTAACCCGAACCCTGGGCGGCATTCGCCGCGAGAATCGACAGACGGTGATGACGGTTACCGCCAGCGCCACCAAAGAGGACGCTCAGGCGCTGTTCGAGCAGGTGGATGACGCCATGGCGGGCTTCGAGATGCCACGGGGGTACCGTTGGGACAAGGGAGCGCGTTACGTTCGCATCCAGGAGTCGGATGCTTCGCAGCAGTTCGCCCTGCTCCTTGCGCTGATCTTCGTGTTCCTGCTCATGGGCGTGCTTTTCGAGTCCTTCGTGCTGCCCCTTTCCGTCCTCGTGGCGATACCGTTTTCTTTTCTCGGCGTCTACTGGACGCTCTATCTGACCGACACCCCCTTTGACGTGCTGTGCGGTATCGGCACCATCATCCTGGTGGGCGTGGTGGTCAACAACGCCATCGTCCTCATCGACCTGACCAATCGACTTCGCGCGCAGGGCATGGATCGGTTCGAGGCCCTCCAGGAAGCCGGCAGGCACCGGTTCCGGCCCATCCTGATGACGACCTTCACGACCGTGTGCGGACTGATTCCCATGGCGGTGGGCAATGGGAAAATGATCGGCATGCCCTATGCCCCGTTGGGGCGTACCATGATGGGCGGCCTGCTGGCTTCCACGGTGCTGACCCTGGTGATCGTCCCACTGTGCTACACCTTCTTCGACGACCTGCGGGTACTCGTGAGGCGCGTGGTCCAATCGGGTCTCGAGCAGGGAGGGGAAGGGTCGGAGCAGATTGACTGAGGTGGGTCAGCCCGTTAGGTTCTATCGACCATTCAAACCGGTGAGCACCCCATTCCATAGGGTCGGGTCTTACACGCGAGCGAGGATAGGGAAGATGGCGACAAAAGAGGAAGCAGAAGAAGGCTTTATAAAAGATCTGCACGAGAAGAGCATCGAGCACTCCCTTCTCAAGGGGCGCAAGATTTTTCTCTGGTCCCCGGTAGACGACGAGTCGGCAAGAGCGGTCGTCACTCGTCTGCTGTCACTGGACGCCGAAGATCCGAAGAAGGAGATCGTCTTCTACATCAACAGCCCCGGCGGCTCCGTCCACGACGGGCTGGCCATATACGACGCCATGCGCGCCATCAACTCGCCGGTTTCCACCGTTTGCACCGGTCTGGCGGCCAGCATGGGGGCGGTTCTCCTGGCCGGCGGCGACAAGGGCAGGCGTTTCACCTGGCCCCATGCGCGCATCATGATCCACCAGCCGCTGATCATGGGAACGATCACCGGAAGGGCCACCGACCTGGACATTCAGGCCAAGGAGATGATTCGCACCCGCGAGGAGATCAACCGGTTACTCGCTCACCACACGGGTCAGGAGGTGGAGCGTATCGCCGCCGACACCGACCGCGACAATTTCATGTCACCGGAGGAAGCGAAGGCATACGGCCTCATCGACGAGGTCATAACGACGACGAGCCCCTCCCCCAACGGCAAGGGGTAGGAGCAGGCGGCAAGGCGCGTGATGGGCCGGCCGGTCACTTCTGACAGCTGGGGCAGTAGAAGCTGCTGCGGCCGGCGAGTACTACGGATTTGACCGGGCGCTCGCAGACCACGCAGTGTTCGTCGGCGCGACCGTACACGGCCAGCTCCTGCTGGAATCGCCCTCCCTCTCCGGATCCGAGATAATCGCTGATCGTGGTGCCGCCGCGGCGTATGGCGCGGCGCAGGACGTTCTTGATTTCGCGGGTCAGGGTTGCGAGCCGAGCCCGACTGAGCCGGCCGGCCCGGGCGGTCGGGCGAATGCCGGCGCCGAACAGGGCTTCACTGGCGTAGATGTTGCCGATGCCGACCACGACCCGGCCGTCGAGGAGGACGTTCTTGATCGGGCGCTTCCGACCTCGACAGCACCCGTGCAGATAGTCGGCGTCGAAGTCGCGGGACAGCGGCTCGACCCCCAGGTGGCGCAGGTAGGGGGAATTCGCCAGCTCAGCGCGGTTGAGCACCAGGAGCATGCCGAAACGGCGGGCGTCGGCGAAGACGAGAGGGGGGGAGCGGAGCGAGTCGAGGCCGATGATCAGGTGGTCGTGCTTCTGACGGTCGGCGCGGAAAACGAGATTGCCCGTCATCCCCAGGTGAACGAGGAGGACGCGGCCCGAATCCATCCCCAGCAACAGGTATTTCGCCCGCCGCCGAGCCTCTTCGAATCTCTGCCCTACCAGCGACCTCAAGAGAGCCCGGGGTTGCGGCTCCCGCAGCCTCTTGCCGCTCGTCCACACATCGGTAATACGATGGCCGATGAGGTGCCGCTCCATGGCGCGCCGGACTGTTTCTACCTCGGGTAGCTCAGGCATAATCCAGACCTGTGAGATCCAGGATCAAGCAAAGATAAATCAGACTATCGGGTTGACTAAGAAGATGTAGTGTATCTCCTCCATGGCAGGGGGTCCAGCCCTGAAAAAGGAGGGGGCATGGGGAAAGACCGAATCCTTCCCAACCACGGTTTTTGAGTTTGGTCGCTGGTTTCCCGCCGCCATCGAGTGTTCGTCTGCGGCCATCGGACCTCCGTGACGGCTGGCACGAGTCCTGCACCGCACCAGAATGCCTCTTACGAGTGGTTTGAGGCTGCCTCTCACGTCGCGCCATCGGGCTGTACTACGGCACCCCCACCCAAAGGACAAGAGGTTTGTTGCAGGCGCCTCTGGCGCCTCGTACATTCGAGTCTGAACCGGATAATCGACCCAACCGTCATCAAAGGAGGACCCGCAAGCATGGATCTAAACAAGCAACCGCCGCGCCGTCCGACCAACATCGGGATGGCGGGCATCGCTGGTCTGGCGCGAATGACCGACAAGGCGCGGGGACACAACGACGAGCAGATAGGGGAGTACGTGTACGGCGACGCTTCCGGGCTCGACAAGGGAGTGCTCGAGTTTCTGGGCATGTCGGCCGACGAGTACGCCGAGGCGGCCGACAGCATGGACGACGGCGAGCTCTCGGAGCTGGCGCTCAAGAAGTCTGGGAAGGATGCGTCTGAGATCGCCGCTTTCAGCAAAGAGCAGGTGGAGCGGGAGCCGCAGGACGACCGTCATCGGCAACTGCTGGTAGAGAGGGTGGCCACGTACGCGCCCGAGCGGACGGACGTGAAAACGGTGTACCAGTCGATGGAGCTGGACGACTGGGGCATGTTCCGCGAGCTCGACCTGACCGCGGGCCCGCCGCGGACACCCTACCTGCGAAGTGTCGCCGGCATCGTCGGTGCGGCGCGCATGGCGGACAAGGCCCGCGGCGCCAAGGCTGGCAAGCTGGGCGAATTCAAATACGGCGACGACTCGGGCCTGGACCGCGCCATACTGGAATTCCTGGGAATAGGCGCGGATGAGTTTCTCGAAGGGGCTTACGCCAACCCCAACGACCTGGAGCTCGGCGAGTGGATCGGTCAGCGCAGCTCCACCGGCCCCGGCAGGATCTCCGCCCTCAATGCCCGGCTGACAGTATACGGCCTCCGCACCCCTGGTTACGAGGAGCGTTTCGCCAAGCGGCGCGAAGAGATCTGTCCCGACCGGCCCGATGTCCAGACCTTCTTCGATCTAATCGATATTGACGACCAGCAGAGTTTTGGTATCGTCGACCTCACCAGACGCCCTCCCAGGAGTGCCTACGATACCGGGCTTGGGGGAATCACCGGCCTGGGGCGGTCGATCGACAAAGGCCGCGCTCATCTCTCCGGCCATCTTGGCGACTACTGGTTCGGCGAGGATTCGGGATTCGACCGGCTCATCTTCGAGTTCCTCGGGTTGTCCCAGGATGAGTTCACCGCCTGTCTGCAGGAGTGTGCGGACGACCAGAGCGTACTAGCGTGGCTTGGCAAGGGCCGCTTGGGCAAGTCTCAGGAGGAGATAGATGCCTTTAACGACGGCCTGCAGCTGCTCGGGCCGGCGAATGAGCAACAGCGGGATTACATCCGGGCCATGGTGGCGAAATGGGACCCGAATCGCCCGGACCTGGACACCTTCTGCGGCCTGACTGCGCTTGACGACAAGATCTCCTTTGCCCGTCTGAAGGCGGGAGTGTGAGTGGATGAGTGTGAGTTTGGGTTGAGTGTGAGTGAGTGTTGAGTGAGTGAAGGAGTGAAGCGAGTGAAGGAGGGTGGAAAGTCATCGGTTTTGGTCAAGCCCATCTTCGCAACACCGGCAGAGAATACGAAGTATTCTCGATTCGGGCGCCGGGTCCACCGACAGGGCCCCACCCACCGACAGACGCCCGTCGTCATCGGCATCACCACGAGTCTGTCCGATGACGGTGGCGGTGATGGCGGCACCAGGCAGGTTCTCGATCGGCGCTACGTGGAGGCTGTGGAGCGCTCGGGCGGATGCCCGTTGGTCGTTCCCATCACGGAGACGCGGGAGGCGCTGGAGCCCCTGATCGAGTTGCTGGACGGACTCGTCATCACCGGCGGCGGCGGTTTAACCGAAGGTCTGTCAGGGGAGTTGCCGGTGGATCTACCCGCGGAGCGGGAGGCGCGGGCGCGGGCGGACCGTTGGACGCTCGAGCTGATGGGCGTGCGCGACAGACCGGTCCTGGGAATCTGTTACGGCATGCAGCTCATCAACGCCAGCCTCGGGGGGACCATATACGGCGACGTGCAGCGGCAGCTGGACGCTCCCGCCCATTCCCCCTCGCGGAACCAGGGCCAGGATATCGCCCACCACGTCGAGGTGGCAGAGGGCTCACTGCTGGCCGACATCCTATCTGGGGACTCGCGGTCCAGCGGGAAGATGGAGGTGAACAGCTTCCACATACAGGCGGTAGAGCAGCCGGCCGGCGGTCTGAAAGTTAGCGCACGCAGCAGCGACGACGACCTGATCGAGGCGGTGGAGAGCGAGGACGGACGCCTCGTCGGAGTCCAGTTCCATCCGGAGCGTCTCGCAGGGACGCCATGGGAGCGGCTCTTCGACGATCTGGTGGCGCGCTCTTCGTCCTGAACGCGGTGCCTCTTCTCCGGGCTGATGCCGGCGTGGACGAGGAGGAAGTCGGCGTCGTCGATGTACAAGGGGACGGATCGAAGCCATGGCAGCAGCTCGGGGCCGGCCGGAGCCAGGCTGGCGAAGGTTCTGCTTTGATCCGGCCTGCGGAAGCGGGGGTTCCTTCCGGCCTCCTGCGCTTGCAGTTGCTTCAGCAGACGGGCGTCGTGATTTCCCAGGACCATCTCCGCCCCGGCTTCACCGATGAGAGCCCACACCTGCAGGGGGTCGGGGCCTCTGCTGAAGGCGTCGCCGGTGAGCAGCAGTCGGTCGGCCTGACGCTGAAATCCGACCTTCTCCAGCAGTTGGCGCAGCTCCCGGGCGCACCCGTGTACGTCCCCGATGATGATAGTGCGCATGAGATGATCCACGCTTCTGTTCGCCGCCGGTCGGCCGATTTGCTTTGAGGATTGTGTCGAGGGGCACCGGGACGTTATACTATCACATCTACCTGGAATCGTCGACCTCAACCAATCAACCAATCAACCAACCAACCAGATCTCAAACAACTGATGACCGAGTCCCCTTCCGCCTCCGCGACTGAAGCCCCCGCCGCCTGTCACGTCATGGCCAAACCCACGGGCTCGGTCTGCAACATCGACTGCAAGTACTGCTTCTACCTGGAGAAGGAGAAGCTGTACCCCGAGAAGGAGAAGAACTGGCGCATGAGCGACGAGGTTCTCGAGCTCTACGTGCGCCAGTACATCGAGGCTCAGGACGTGCCGGCCGTCAACTTCGCCTGGCAGGGAGGCGAGCCGACGCTGATGGGGGTGGACTTCTACCGGCGGGCGGTCGAGCTGCAGGCGGAGTACGCCGACGGCAAAGAGATCACCAACGCCTTTCAGACCAACGGCATTCTCCTCGACGACGAGTGGGGAGAGTTCCTGGCGGCTGAGGATTTCCTCGTCGGTCTCTCCGTCGACGGGCCGCGCCAGCTCCACGACCGCTACCGGGTGGACAGGGGACAGAAGCCTACCTTCGACCGGGTCATGGCGGGTTTGGAGATCCTCAAGAAGCACTCGGTCGAGTTCAATACCCTTACCGTATTACATAACAGCAATGCCGAACACCCGCTCGAGGTGTACCGCTTCCTCAAGGAGATGGGGAGCGGATTCATGCAGTTTATCCCCATCGTGGAGCGCCGGGCGCAAACGGTGCCGGACGACGTCCTCGAGCTGGTCGGGCCGGAGTTCGACGGCAGGGCGAAAGTGTCGAATTGGTCGGTCGGCTCGCTCCAGTACGGCAGGTTCCTGTGCAAGGTGTTCGACGAGTGGGTGCGGGAGGACGTCGGAAAATACTTCGTGCAGATCTTCGACGTCTCGCTGGGGTCGTGGATGGGGCAGGACGCGAGCCTGTGCATTTTTGCCGAGACCTGCGGCAACGCCCTCATCATCGAGCACAACGGCGATCTCTACTCATGCGACCACTTCGTCTACCCCGAATACGACCTCGGCAACGTGCGGGAGCAGACGATCAGAGAGATGGTAGCCAGCCCCGAGCAGCGGAAATTCGGCAGCGACAAGAGAGACAGCTTGCCCGCATTCTGTCGGGAGTGCGACTACCGCTTCGCCTGCAACGGCGGCTGCCCCAAACACCGCTTCGAGAAGACTCCCCAGGGGGAGGACGGGCTCAACTACCTGTGCAAGGGCTACAAGCTCTACTTCAGCCACGTGGCCCCTTACATGGAGGTCATGGCCGATCAGCTCCAGCGGCGGCTGCCGGCGGCGAATGTCATGGAGTGGGTGCGGGAAAGAGACCGGGACAGGGTCGCCGCGAAAAGGCAGCCCGGTCGCAACGACCCGTGTCCTTGCGGCAGCGGCAGGAAGTACAAGCACTGCTGCGCGGTCACGGCTGGTGCACCCGCTTGAGGCAGATCGGTGCCGAGAGAGAGCGTGTGTGGGGGAGGGAGAGAGATGGCAGGGGGCGTTGAGGCCAGGTCCGCGACTGCCGCATCGACAACCGGAACGGCTTCGCAATGGGAGGAGATGAAGTGTGATCGACATTCAGCTCGACACTGACGCGGCCAAGGCCGTCGTCTCCGTGGACGGCACACTCTTCACCGAGTACCGTTACGGTCACTACGTGTGCAGGCCGTATCTGTGCCCGGTGCTGACGCCGGGCGGTCAGCGGCTGACCAGGGGGTATCCGGCGGAGGAGATAGAGGGGGAGAACCAGGATCACTACCATCACCGCGGTATCTATGTCGCCCACGGCCTGGTAAACGGAGTCAACCTGTGGGACGAGAGCACGGGCCACGGGGCCATGCTGCAGCGGGGCGACCCGGAAGTCGGAGCCGCCGGCGGGGTCGGTAGCATCGACGGGATCGTCGACTGGTTCGGCCCCGAGGGGGAGCGCCTGCTGGAGGAACAGCGCAGCATCCGCATTGCCGCCGAAGGAGAGCTGCGGATCCTCGACCACCGCAGCGAGATGCGAATGAAGTACGGCGACGTGACCTTCGGCGACACCAAGGAGGGGGGGCTGTTCTCCATCCGCGTGCCGACATCGATGGACGCCAAGGAGAGGGGGCGCATCGAAAATTCGGAGGGGCAGGTCTACGACAGCGGCCAGGGAGAGGAGACCACGTGGGGGAAGCCGGCGGCGTGGGTCGACTACTCCGGTCCGTTGTCGAACGGAGAAGAGTGGGGACACACCGTGGTCGATCACCGGGACAACCCGCTCCATCCCACCCACTGGCACGTACGTGGCTACGGGTTGTTCACCGCCAATGCGTTCGGGCTCCACGATTTCAAGGGAGACGCCGACGTCGACGGCAGCCTGACCGTCGCCGCAAGTGATACCGCGGTGTTCCGCTACCGGCTGATCATCCATCCGGGCAGGGGAGTGGGAAATCCGCGGATCGGCGAGCTCATCGACGAGTTTCAGAGCTGACGGAACGGGAGGAGTAATGTCACCGGGGGACTGGTGGCCATCACCAGCGCGAATACGGCTGTGGCGATGGGTGCCACAGACGGCTGCAATAGATCCATCACGGTGAGCGGCGACGGCGGGATCGTGGCCCGCAGTACGGGCAGCGGCGCAACGTGGGCGATCGCTCTGAATGGCGTATCGGTCGAGAACCTTCGGGACGTCCTGTTCCTGACCAGCGGCATCGCACTCGCCGGGCGCCAACGAGACTATCGGTAGCACGAACGCCGGTGTGACCTGGACGCTGCAGAATAGCGCAGGCGGACATCTGGAGAAACTGGCCTACGACCGACGAGAATGTCATCGCAGTGTGCCGTCGGCGTCATCCTTCCAGCAGAGATCACCGATCCCTTTCCAGAGCAAGTGGCTGCTGTGCTCCTCCTCGCAGGGTACGCCGTGTACGCGCTCAACAGGCCGCATTGACCGCCGCCGCACACGCCGCCAGATGAGCGCCGACAGACTCTCCAGCCAGCTTCGATTCATCGTCGAGGTCGACGAGCTCAAGCACGTCCTGCGCCAGACCCTGCTCCCCCGCGATCACCGACGCGAGAACGACGCCGAGCACTCCTGGCACCTGGCGCTGATGGCGGTAGTGCTCGCCGAGCATGCCGAGGGTGCCGTCGATCCGCTCAGGGTGGTGAAGATGGCGCTCATCCACGATCTGGTGGAGATCGACGCGGGGGACACCTTCGCGTACGACGAGGAGGGTCACGCCGACAAGGAGAAGCGGGAGCGAGCCGGCGCCGAGCGGATCTTCGCCCTGCTGCCGGCGGAGCAGGGAGGGGAGCTGCGGGAGTTGTGGGAGGAGTTCGAGGCGCGGGACACAGCTGACAGCCGCTTCGCAGCCGCCCTAGACCGGCTGCAGCCGCTGCTGCTCAACTATGCGTCTGGCGGCGACACCTGGCGTCGGCACGGAGTGCGCCGGGACCAGGTTGTGGCGCGCAACCGGCACATGGAGGAAGGGGCCCCGACCCTGTGGAGGTTCACCGCGGATCTGATCGAGCGGGC
>PBRM01000200.1 GCA_002725915.1 Gemmatimonadota bacterium | reverse complement strand
CCTTTCGTTGAGCGCTCCTCAAGCGCTTGGTATGAATTCCTCAAGGAACCATACGCCGTTTTGCATTCTACAGCTACTTTAGGACATGACCCCTTGGCTCATGGGTCGCCTGTATCTCGTCTACTCGTCTGGTGAGCGTGCGGAGCTGGGCCCGTGCTGGAGCTTTATTGGCATTGATTGATTCGGTAGTTAGTTGCGTAGCCTTCGTTCGACGAAACTGGTGTGACCGATGCATAAGATCCCAGCTGTAGAAAGCCGGCAGACGACCGCGATGCCCGCCTGGGCCGTGCTGGAACGGCAGCTGATCCGGGCTATCGAAGAGGCGGCGCCCGTTTATCTGGAAAAGTACACCCACCCGAACGGGGAATTGATCTGGAGAGAGGGGGAACAGGAGGACACCACTTTCGCCGACGATCTGTATGAGAGCTTCTTCAACTGGCCGCACTTCTACGCCCTTGGAGGCAGCGACTATTTCAGACAGATGGGTGAGCGGCAGTGGAATGCCACTACCCGGCAGCTCGAGTTCGAATACGCCCAGGTGACCGACGAGTTCGTCAACGCTGCCGACTGGTTCCACCATGGCGAAAACTATATCTACCTCTACTACCTCGGATGGGCGGACCCAGACCATGCGAGGATGGAGCAGCGGGCCAGACGCTTCGCCGGGTGGTACATCGGTGAAGATCCACGGGTACCGAACTACGATCCGGAGTTCCGAATCATTCCCTCACCCTCCACCGGCGGCAAGGGTCCTGAGCGCCACTTTCCCCTAAATCTGATGACGTACCATCTAGGTCACGGGCACTCCTCTTTCGGCCCCGGGTTCGAGGTGCCGAAGAACTGGTTCGAGGATGAGGAGCTCACCACCAGGGTGCAGGCCCGGTTCGACCAGGTCGTGATGCGGGAAGACATTCCCCTCAATCTAACCGCCACGGGTCTGGTGACCCACGCCTATCTCTACACTGGCGAGGAGAAGTACCGGGACTGGGTGGTTGAATACACCGAGGCCTGGATGGAGCGGATGGAACAGAACGGCGGCATCGTTCCCGACAATGTCGGACTGACCGGCCAGATCGGCGAGAACCATCAGGGCCAGTGGTGGGGCGGGTTCTACGGCTGGTCGTGCCGTTTCGCGCCCGGCATCATCAGCACGGCCCTGGCGGTGGCGGCGCAGTGTGCCCACCTGGTAACGGGAGACAGGCGATATCTTCAGTTCCTGCGTTCGCATCTGGACATGCTGCTGGATATGTCCGTGGAGCAGGATGGGCAGGCGATGGTGCCCTGCCGGTATACGGATGACGGCTGGAAAGACTACGGCCCGCTGGACGTGCTGGAGCCCATTCACTTGTGGGCAACGTCGATGGAAGAGCGGGACTGGCTGCGGCTGGAACGGCTGCGACGGGGGGACGAGGAGGCTTGGGACGCCGTCGAACCGCGGGGACCGCGGGGACCGGACGATCGAAACTGGGTCCGTTTTATCGCCGGCGATCTTCCCGATTATCCGGAGCAGATCTTGCGGGCCAATTACACCGAGGTCTGCCGCCGACTCGATCTGGTCATGCAGGACGAGGAGGACCAGGCCCTGGTGGACGAGCACCACTGGCAGGTGCGCAATCCGGTGGTCACCGAGGCGCTGGCTCAGCTGACGACGGGCGGGCCGCAAACCATGTACTGGGGCGGGTTGGCCCCGGGACGAGTGCGCTACTTCGACGCTCAGAAACGGCGCCCGGGATTGCCGGAGGATATCGCCGCCCTCGTCACCGGGCTTGAGGAAGACAGCATCGACGTCACACTGGTGAATCTGAGTCCGGGGCGGCAGCGGCAGGTCCTGATCGGAGCTGGGAGTTTTGGCGAGCACCGGTTCGAGGCCGTTGAGATGGTAGGAGTTGAAGGCCGCGTGGATGTAGGAGGAACCTATCTCCAAGTCAACATGCGGCCGGCCAGCCAGCTCGATCTGCGGTTGACCATGAAGAGATGGTGCAACAAGCCCTCCTATGCCTTTCCCTGGCACGACTTGTCCTGACAGACCTTACCTGGCGTAGACTTAACTAAGGCAAACTGATGTTTGACATCCTCATTTCCGGCGGCACGGTCTACGACGGCACCGGGGCACCCGGGCGTCGCGCCGACGTCGGCATCGTCGGCGAGCGGATCGAAGTAATCGGCGACCTAACCCCGGTCCCGAGGGACCGGCGGCCGCAGGTTCGTCCGGTGCCGGCGGCCCGCTCGATCGATGCCACGGACCTGGCGGTGGCACCCGGCTTCATCGACACCCACACCCACTCGGAAGGCCACCTGCTGGTCGATCCGCAGCACGCCAACGGCCTGCGCCAGGGTATCACGACCGAGATCATGGGCCTCGACGGCATGTCGTTCGCCCCTCTGTCGGCAGTCAATCACCTGACCTACCGGCGCTGGCTAGCCGGCCTGCTCGGGGACTCGATCCCGGATCTGCCGATGGATTCCGTCGCCGCCTTCCGCCGACATTACGACCGCAAGGTGGCCGTCAACACTGCCTACTTGGTGCCACACGGCGCCATCCGCCTGGAAGTCCTTGGATTTCGAGATGCGCCCCTGATCGGCGACGACCTCCGGAGGGCCTGTCGATTGGTTACCGAAGCCCTCGATCAGGGAGCTGTTGGATTTTCCACCGGCGGTGCGTACTATCCCAGCCCCTGGGGGGACACGGCCGAATTCATCGAACTCTGCCGCGCGGTCGCCGCGGCCGGCAAGGTCTACGTGGCCGAGCCGAGAAGGGCCGAACTGGATCGGGCCCATGGCGGGGACGGCGTGGAGGAGGCTCTTCAGGTCGGCCGCCAGACCGGGGTCAAGGTGCATTTCGCCCACCACCGGACCGGCGCCCACAACGCCGGCCGATTGGATCAGCTCATGGAGCCGATCGACGGGGCGAAGGCGGAGGGCATCGACTGCAGCCTGGACATTTATCCCTACCCGACCGGCAGTAGCATCCCCGTGTCCTCGCTGCCGGGTTGGGTACAGGAAGGGGGCCCGGACGCCATCCTGCAGCGTCTCGGCGACCCGGCCGAACGGGCCTGCATCGCCCGCTACCTGGAACGGGATCACCATGCGCTGGAGGACATGGTCTTCACCTGCCTGCCCAAGAGCCCCGGGCTCGAGGGCATGGCGCTCTCCGATATCGCCGAAGACCGAGGCCTGTCACCGGGTGAGACGCTGTGCGAACTGCTCCTGGAGCAGGAGCTGAAGGTCGGGCATCTGAGATCACCGCCGCAGAGCAGTCGCCTGTGGCGGCAGGTCAGTCGCGACTCGCTGGAATTGCTGGGGCGACCGGACTACATGGCGTGCAGCGACATCACGCCGGCCGGCGGCATGCCCCACCCGCGCTGCTACGGTGCCTTTCCCCGCTTCCTCGGCCGCCTGCGCCGGCAGTTCAACGTGTTGAGCCTGGAACAGATGATCCAGCGGATGACCGACAACCCGGCCCGGCGCTTCGGACTTACGCATAGGGGGCGCCTGGAAGAAGGCTATTTCGCCGACGTCGTACTGTTCGATCCGGAGCGCGTCATCGACACGGCCACCTACGACGACCCCAAGCAGTATCCCGTGGGCATTCCTTATGTATTGGTCAACGGGCAGATCGCCGTCGATGAAGAGCTCTGCACGGAAGTAATGGCCGGCCAGGCCGTGCCTTGATCGCCTTTGCATTGAGGAGATCCCCAGTGCTTCCCGTGGGCGCAGGTCTAGGCTGGGGCGTAGGTGAGGAATCCGCGAACGGCGTTCATGTCAATGTTTAAACAGCTTCCAATCGCCCTCTTGCTGCTCGGTATTGCGGCCTGTTCCCAGCCTGACGCGCCCACTGAGCAGCTGTCTCCGGTTGCCCAGCTCCCACAAAGCCCATTTGTCGATATGGCCCAGGCGTGGGGCGTGCGGCGTCCGCATGTCGGTGGTGGCCCCGAGAAACGCTACATCGTCGAGGCCAAAGGCGGGGGAGCCGCATTGCTGGATGTCGAGGGCGATGGCGATCTGGATATCTACTGGGTCAATGGCGCCGATATAGAAAACATAGCAGCCGGGGCCGGCAATGCCCTTTATCGCAACGACGGGAAAGAGGGTTTCGCCGATGTTGCCGATGATTTAGGGATAGTGGGTTATGGATGGGGCATGGGGGCGATAAGTGGCGACTACGACAACGACGGCGACAGTGATCTGTATGTCACTTGTCTGCGGGAGAATATCCTCTACCGCAATGACGGCAAATTTGTCGATGTGACTGCCCGGGCCGGGGTGGAAACGCCCGTCTGGAGTACGGGCGCGGCCATGGGCGACTACGATCTCGACGGCGATGTGGATCTGTACGTGGCCAACTATGTCGACTGGGATATACAAACAGTCGAACCGTTGGGAACGCAGTGGAAGGGGCGGGATGTTTTTGTCGGGCCGTTGAGCCTGCCGGCCTTGCCCGATGTGTTGTATCGCAACGACGGCGACGGCACGTTCTCCGACGCGACCGAGCCCAGCGGCCTGGGCGGTCAAGAGCCCGGGTACGGGTTTGGGGTGCTGTTTGCCGACTGGGATCGCGACGGCGATGCCGATCTGTACATCGCCAATGACTCGACGCCCAATTTTCTCTATCGGAATAGCGGAGACGGCACCTTCGTCGAGGTCGCTTTGCGGGCCAATGCAGCGTATAACGACATGGGGCTCGCCCAGGCCGGGATGGGCGTGGCCTTCGGCGACTACGACAACGACGGCGAGGCGGACATTTTCGTCACCAATTTCGAAGACGATTACAACACGCTCTACCGCAATACAGGGTACGGATCTTTCGCGGATGTGAGCTTTGCCGTCGGTCTGGGGCGCGTCAGCTTACCCTATGTGGGCTTTGGAGCGGTTTTTCTGGACTACGACAACGATGCCGATCAGGATCTCTTTGTCGCCAACGGCCACGTGTATCCTCAGATGGGCGAAGCCGGCAGCAGCACGACCTACGAACAGGCCAATCATCTCTTTGAAAACCAGGATGGCCATTTTGTTCTGATTTGGCCGGCAGCAGGGGCACCCTCCGCGGTGAGCCGCGGGGCCGTAGCCGGTGATTTCGACAACGATGGCCGCCAGGATCTCTTTGTGACAAACCTGAACGAGCGTCCAGCACTTTTGCGCAATGTAGTCGATAAGGGGCACAACTGGCTCGGCTTGCGTCTGGTGGGCTCGACGGGAAATCGCGAGGCCATCGGGGCGAGGGTACATTTGTGGAGCCAGGGGCGGCAACAACGGCGGGACGTGCTCTGCGGCGACAGTTTCTTGGGCAGTGGAGATCGGCGGCTGCACTTTGGCCTGGGGTCGGCGACCGTCGATTCTGTGCATATCCACTGGCCCGGGGGGACGGTGCAGCGCTTGCAGGACCTGCCGATAAATACCTATTTGCCTATCGAAGAACGGGCTCAACCCGGGTCTAGGCGCTGATCACATCGTCGGGGCCAAATCGGCGCATTTCGGCGGTCGGGGTTGGGAATAGACGGGTGCCGCCATCGAGGCGGCCCGACTGTTGGATACGCTGGCTATGGTGGAATCTAGTAGACCACTGAAATGGCGCCTGTCTGCTCGTCGGTTTCCTCGTCGGCGTCCAGAGAAATGCGGTATATGTAATGCCCCGGTGGCACCGGAGCGCCACCATCGTCGAGGCCGTCCCACACCGGTGCTTCCGCATCGCTGTCGAACAAGCCGCGGATTACTTCCTGCTGCTTTAGCTGGCGCACCTGACGTCCGGATAGGTCGTAGATGACCACCTTCAACTCGCGCGGCTCGGACAGGTCGTGCAGTTGAAAGCGGAAAAAGATTTCGTCGTTGATGCCGTCGGCGTTGGGCGTAAAGGGATTGGGGGCAACTTCCACTTGCGCCAGGGCACCGGCACCCAAGTCGTCAGTGCGCACCCCGAGGGCATTGCCCGGAAAATCGATGTTGGCGTCGCCCGCTTCGATCAACTGCTTGACGCCGCTGCCCTGGCTGTCGAAGACCCAGCCGTGGAACTGGGTGCCATAGCGCACTACATGGACGTCAAACTCTACCTCGATCAGCTTGAATGTGTCCTCGCTGCCCTGGAGCTTGGGCAGCCAGATCAAAATGCGGTCGTCGAGAATTTCGGTGGGAAATTGGTCGCCAAGTACAGCGCCATCGAGGCGCACAGCGCGCACTGTATCGGCGTGTGTAAGGGTGAAGATCTCCAGGCGGTCAAAGCCCGTATCTCCTGTTGCAAAGGTGGGGCGAACGCTGTAGGTAAACCTCGTGCTCTCCAGGCGTGATACGTCCTGGGGCCAGATTTCGCCCACGACCTCCAGGGCCGCCGGCGGGGCAAACTGGATCTCCAGCTCCCGCAGTTTACCGGCTTGATCCAGAGTCGACAAGAATACGATCTGGAGTTGCATGTAGCGACTGGGGCCCGGTGAAAGAATAGGGGTTCCATCTAACCAATTCTCGGCGGCCAATGTTGTATCGCGCTGGCCGGCGTCCAGGGGATAGGGGGCCGACCAGAAACTCCAATTATCCTTGTCGAGGGTGGTCAGGCGAGCGGAGGCGTCGGCCCGTTCCCATTCCCTCCGGGTCAGGCTTTGCAATTCACCCTCAAGGCTACTGGGCTGCCAGTAGAGGTTGGGGTCGGGATCGTTGCCAGAGCGAGTGCGGATCAGGACATTGGTAGCGTCGCTAAAAACGCCATCCCAGCGGATCTTACCCCAGGCCATCGGCGTGCCGAAGTCGAGCACGGTGGTCGTGTAGACAGCTTTTTCCACAAATCCCTGGCCGTAGATTTCGAATTCGGCGATTTCCCAGTTGCCAATGGGATTGATGGGACGAATAGCTATCCACTGGTACTGCTGAGTGGGAAAACGTATGTCCACTACTACATCCAGGTTTTCGGTCTCTTTGCGCAACGTGACCAGACGAGGGTCGTTGGCAGCGTTTAGATTACTGCCTCTAATGTAGGTGAACCACGGGTTTTCAGGGGTGCTCAAGAAACAGTCGACGGCGAAGTTGTTGAAGCTGTTGGCGGCGGAAACTTCAAACCAGGGCAGGAAGTTCACGGAAAAGTCCTCCTCTGGTAAGTCCTCTTTTGAGATAAGCGGATGTTCTATGGAACCGAGAATTTCGTCGATTTTCGGATTGGAAGTACCCAGACGCGGAAAGAAGCGCACCCGGTTGATGGGGAAATCGGCGCCCAGGTCGACAATGCCGTTGTGGACAAATAATCGGTTCCGATACGCAATATCTTCAGAAGCACTGGCGCTAAAGAACGCCGCTGTAGAGAAGTCTCCGTCAAACATTGGTCTAAGACGAGCCACATGGCCGGTGACGCTGTGGCAATTAGCGCTGCTGAAGAGATTATCAGAAATCCCTCTTTTGATGCGGGTTCGCACGCCGTCCTGGGCCAGGTTCAGGTCAGGGGGAACGAAGACGGGGCCTATCCACTGGCCGCCCGTGCTATCGACGATTGAGTTCAGGGTGTCTTCCCACGATGCATAGTTAATGATGGATGCGACAGGGTGAGTATCCATGTGCGCGCCCGACTCATCTAGTACAACATAGGTACCCGGTTCAAATGATAGAGCAGTGCTCCAACTGTTGCCGTCTACACCGCCAAGTTTGTAAACGTTGAACGCCAAAGACGGGGAAAGGGCGCCTATTGTGAGAAGCAGACTGCAAGAAAAGAGCTCGATAGAACAAATCCACCACCTCGGTGTTGAAGTGATAGGTGGTTGTCGAACGACTCTGGCCTCTGGAGATCTTCCCAAGGATATAGCTCTCGAAGCATTCTCAAAGGAGTCGAAAGCTGAGTAAACAGATCTAACATTCATCATAAGATACTGTAAAAACAGGGCTTAAAATTGGTGTCGTGTACACAGAGTGTGGAGTTAAGGTGCTGCCGTCCTTTTTTTCAAACCATAATCAGGAGAACCAGGGCGTACAAGGGGTCAAGGTACTCTTTGGCAGTGCCCAAATCAAGTAAGAAACCATCTCCATGAAGGGACTCTTGTTTTGGTTCTGGGCTTTTTTTGACTATACTTGAGCCAGTCGGGGGCGCCCTCGCTCCCGGAAGCTCCTCCTGGACTTCCTTCAGGTAACGGGGACTGTCTCACCGAGTCCGAGATTTAGTTTCTACCCCAATTGTAAGCAGGTCCACATATATGGCTCATCGATTTATTCGACCCTTTACGCTGTCGATCACCTTTTTGGGGATAGCTAGTTTTTCTACCGCCCTGTCAGCACTGGATACCCTCCGGGTCGGTAACAATGGCAATGTTTCCTGGACCGGAACAGTGTTCGGTGCAGCTGTGAGCACTATTCCACCTGAATATAAGGTCAGTCTGGATTTTACCGAGACAGGCAAT
>PBRM01000199.1 GCA_002725915.1 Gemmatimonadota bacterium | reverse complement strand
CGAGCCAGTACATGGTGGCGTCCGGGTCCGAGCCGCGCATGGACTTGATGAAGGCGCTGATGGTGTCGAAGTGATAGTCGCCCTCTTTGTCGTAGAGCACGGCGCGCTTTTGAATGGACTCCTCCGCCACCGCCAGATCGATACGGATACGTCCCCCGTCAGCCGGAGTAGTCTCCACGGCCAGCTCGAGGGCGTTGAGGAGGCTGCGGGCATCGCCGTTGGCGACGTCGACGAGGTGATCGAGAGCGTCCTTTTCCACCAGGACATCCCACTTCCCGTACCCGCGGGGATGGTCGAGGGCGTGGCGGGCGACGGTGCGGAGCGCCTCCGGATCGAGCGGCTTGAGCTGGAAGAGGCGGCTGCGCGAAACCAGGGGGCGATTGACGGAGAAGTAGGGGTTCTCGGTGGTGGCGCCGACGAGGATGACGGTGCCGTTCTCCACCCATGGCAACAGGGCGTCCTGCTGGGCCTTGTTGAATCTGTGCACCTCGTCGACGAAGAGTATGGTGCGCTGTCTGTGGAGATCACGCCGCTCCTGAGCGTTGTCGATGGCGGCGCGTATGGCGGCCACTCCAGCCAGCACGGCGTTGATGATGATGAAGTGTGAACGGGTCGTGTTGGCGATGACGTGGGCGAGGGTGGTCTTGCCTGTACCGGGCGGACCATAGAAGATTAGAGAGGACAGCTGGTCGGCCTGTATGGCGCGACGGAGGAGCCGTCCCGGCCCGAGGATGTGGTCCTGGCCGACGAACTCCTCCAGGCTTTCGGGCCGCAGCCTGGCGGCCAGCGGCTGATTCTGCTCTTTCTCGGCCTGCCTGCCAGCCTCGAACAGATCCGGCGATGGCGAACCGGCGGTGCGGCTGTGCCGCTGCTCGGACACGGGGAGATCCTGAGGTCGAATAGAGGGAGTGGTCGGCAACGGAGCGATTCAGCAGAGAAGAAAGATAACTGCGGCCTCCCGGGGAAACAATACGGCCTTCAGAGGAAAGGTTTGAAAGCCCACTCGGGATCGGCAGGGAGGGCAGGACTCGTCGCGGTTTAGAGAAGGGTGGAAAACACCGATGGCGCACGGCATTGATCTGATCGAGTCGGAGAGTCAACTGATTGAACTGATGACGAGACCCAGCCCACCCGTAGTCGAGGCTGTGGGGGCGCTTGACGGGGACATCCTCATCCTGGGTGTGGGGGGAAAGATGGGGCCGACCCTCGCCGAGCTTATGGTACGAGCGGGCTGCACCGGCGAGGTCATAGGAGTGGCGCGTTTTTCGGACAGAGCAGTCGAGGATTACCTGCAGGGCGTGGGAGTAAGTACTGTTCGGGCGGACCTCCTGGAAGAGGGAGGTCTGGCAAAGCTGCCGGATGCGCCGAATGTCCTCCTTCTGGCCGGTTTCAAGTTCGGTGCCACGGGCAACGAAACCATGGCCTGGGCGATGAATACGTACCTACCCCTCAAGGTAGTGGAGCGCTACCAGAGCTCCAGAATCGTCTACGTCAGCTCCGGCAATGTCTATGCCTACACATCGGTCAGTGGCCCGGGTGCAGACGAGCATGGGCAGCTGGCCCCGATCGGCGAGTACGCGCAGTCGCGGTTGGGGGGGGAGCGACTGGCAGAGTTCGCAGCCCAGAGACTGGGGGTGCGGCTGCTCATATCCAGGCTGTTCTACGCCACCGAGCTGCGCTACGGCATCATCCACGACATCGCCTGGAAGGTGTGGGAAGGAGAGCCCATCGACCTGTCGATGGGCCACGTGAATCAGATCTGGCAGGGAGACGCCAACTCCTATCTGGCGCGCTCATTTCCACTGTGTAGGAGTCCGACCAAGGTGCTGAACCTCACCGGTCGGGCCGTACTTTCGGTGAGACAGATGGCCGAGCGGCTGGGAGAGGAACTGGGGAGGGAACCGATCTTTCAGGGCGAAGAAAGCGACACCGCCCTGCTCGGTGAAGGGTCCCGACTCTTCGATGAGCTCGGGCCTGCCGGAACCGACATCGACGAGATCATTCGCTGGATGGCCAACTGGGCCCGCTCGTCCGGAAAAAGCCTGGGCAAGCCCACAAGATACGACTCCCGCACGGGAGAGTTCTGAACCGCAAGAGGGAAGGCGAGCGAATGAAAATCACCGGACTTCGGATCATCGAGCTGCGGGCCAGCGCGCGCGGGAACTGGATCTTCGTCCTCGTCGACACCGACGCCGGGCTCAGCGGCCTGGGGGAGGCGAGCCAATCCGGCAACGACCGCTTGGTGAAGCATGCACTCGAGCAGATGGAAGAGCGACTGGTGGGGGAAGACCCCTCCCAGCCGGAGGTGCTGTGGGAGAAGATGACGGCTGCAGCGGGGATCTTCTCGGGCAATTCCGGGCGCGTGGGTGCGACAGCTGTCAGCGCGCTGGATCAGGCGATCTGGGACCTGGCCGGCAAGGCGTTGGAGGTGCCGGTCTGGCGGCTGCTCGGGGGGCGCCATCGGGAGCGGGTGCGGTTGTACGCCAATCTCAACCGGGGCACGCTGGACCGCTCACCCGAGGGCTTTGCCCGCGCCGCCCTCAGCGCCGTGGAGGCTGGCTTTCGAGCCGTGAAGTGCACCCCCTTCGACGAGATCCAGTACCGGCGACAGGACCGCGACGGAGTCGAGGAAGATCTCGACCGCGGCGTCGCCCGCATCGACGCCACCCGCGCGGCCATTGGTCCCGACGTCGAGCTCCTGGTGGACTGTCACTGCCGCTTCGACCTGCCCCTGGCTTTGCGCGCTGCCGAGAGGGTCCGCGGCCATCGCCTGTTCTGGTTCGAGGAGCCCATCCCACGCGAGCAGGTGGAGGCGAATGCGGACTTTACCAGCAAGTCCGGCCTGACCACGGCGGGCGGAGAGTCCTTCTTCGGTCGCCGGGGATTCTCGGACTATGTCCACGCCCGCGCCGTGCATATCATCATGCCCGATGTCAAGCACGCCGGCGGCCTCACCGAATGCCGACGCATCGCCGCCCTCGCGGAGACGCGCCAGATACCGGTGAGTCCCCACAGCCCGGCGGGTCCGGTCTCCACCGTGGCGGGCGTACAGCTGGCAGCGACAATCTCCAACTTCCTCGTACTCGAGTACGCCTTCGGCGAGGTGGACTGGCGAGAGCAACTCATCAGTCCCCGCGAGTCGGTGGAGGACGGCTTCCTGACAGTACCCGACGGCCCCGGATTGGGCATCGAGCTGAATGAGGCCGTGATCGCCGCTCACCAGGCGTGAGGTCTACCGGCACCCCCGCTCGCGCGTAACTGCGGCCATCAACGTTCAGGAGATGACATTTTGAGCGCCCTCGACTTTCGTCATCGCCACATACTGGCCTACCACAGGTCTGGGACTGTGGAACCCGCAAGCAGGACGACCTGGGCGGCTATTTTCTCGGCGGCAGAGGCATCCTCTGGCGGGTGGCCCTGCTATCCATGATGGCCACCGAGATCAGCGCCGCCACCTTTCTCAGGGGCTCCCGAACAGGGATACACCCGGGACATGACCGACATGCAGTTCTCCTTCGGCACGGTGGTGGCGCGCTTCGTCCTGGCGGCGGTATTCGCAGCGGCGATGTCGAGTCTGGACTCTGCGCTCAGCGCCAGTCCGCCACCTTCGTGACCGATTTCTATCGGCCTTACCTCCGTCCCGGGGCCGCGTCGGTTCACTACATGAACGGTCTCCCGTCGGTCCACCGGGTTCATCTGACTGCTGCTCGTCTTCGTCGCCTTTCTGGCGGTCGACTACTACGAGGAGAAACCCGGGCCCGACCTGCTGACCACTCCCTGGGGATCATGACCTTCTTCTACGGGGCACTCCTCGGTATATTCTCCGTGGGGCTGCTGACGCGAGCCGGGGCAGCACCCTGAGCAACATGACGGCGGCGGCGGCCAGCATCGCGGCGGTTCACCTCATATCCCCCACCGTCGCGGCCGCAGTTTATCGTCACCGGCAGCCTTATCACTTTTGCCGGCCGCACGACCAGCGTTGTCCTGGAGCGTTTCCGCTGAATCAGGATGGGGAGCGGAGCGGTCGGGCGATCCGAAGATGCGAGAGAGATCGGCATCATGAGGGCACCAACTACAAGAATAGGTCGCTGCCGCGGTGTCTGGCCGGAGTTCCGTCTGATTGCAGCGGGAGTGGGGGTGTTCCTCCTCTCGCTGCCGTTGCTGACGGCGGTTAGCGCTTTCGGCACCGGCTCCCATCCGGTAAAGGCTCGCCTCCTGTCCAGCGTGGAGTCGGTGGCGCCGGGCCAGCCCTTCGAGCTCGGTATCTTGCTGAGTATGGAGAGCGGCTGGCACACCTATTGGAAATCTCCGGGGGTCGTCGGCTTGCCCACGCGCGTGGAGTGGGAGCTGCCACCCGGATTCGAAAGCGGCCCACTGCGCTGGCCGGGGCCGCACAAGCTCGAGGATCCGGGCGGGTTGGTCGCTTACGGGTACTCGGACGAAACCTTGCTCCTGACTTCTCTGCTGGCGCCCGAGGAGCTCGACCAGGAAGAGGAGGTGCGGATCGGAGCGTCCGTCTCCTGGCTCGTCTGTAGGGAGATCTGCATTCCGGGGGACACCACCCTTAGCCTCGCCTTGCCGGTCAGTCTGCAGTCGCCGACAGCCGCAAATGTCCCGCTCTTCGAAAGCTACGCGGCCACCATCCCGACTCCTTATCGCGCCGGCGATGCCGTGTCGCTTCAGCACCGCGTCCGTCAGACCGAGGCGGGGATCGAGGTTCGGCTTCTCCTGGACGGCGCCGGCGATCTGAGAATCGGCGCCGAGTCGCCGGACTTCTACCCGGTGGAAATGAAGTCGTTTGCCGTCACCTTTCTCGAGCCAAAGGGAGCCAGCGACGCCTCTGCATCTGAGTCTGACAGGGCGGAAGCGGAGCTGGTCCTGGAAATCGACCCCTATGGCGTGGACCGTCCGTCGGTCCTCAAGGGAGTACTGGCGTACGAGCTGAAAACGGACCCCGCAGGCACGAGGCATCTGCGCACTGTCGAGCTCGCGCTGGAAGGGGGACCCTTTCCGGGTGGACTACTGGCCGCCGATTTCACCACTGTCCTTTCCCAAGGGGAAGGTGAGCTGTCCCTGGCGACCTACATCCTGTTCGCGGTGTTGGGCGGGCTGCTCCTCAATCTCATGCCCTGTGTGCTGCCGGTCATCTCTCTAAAGGTGCTGGGATTCGTATCTCAGGCCGGGGTGGAGCGCGGCCGCATACGCCGTCTGGGTCTGGCCTTCGCGGCGGGGATCGTCGCCACCTTCGTCGCCCTCGCCGCCGGCGTCGCTCTCCTTCAGGCCGGTGGCGAACAGATCGGCTGGGGGGTTCAGTTCCAGACCTCCGGCTTCGTCATCCTGCTCTCGGCACTGGTCTTCGTCCTCGGGCTGTCGCTCTTCGGGCTCGTCACCATTCAACTGCCGGGAATGGCCAGCCTCGGGGGCGTGGGGCGAGAGGGAGGGCGCGAGGGCGCGAGCGATGGACTGACGGCCAGTTTTTTCAATGGCGTTCTCGCCACCGTCCTGGCCACACCCTGTACAGCGCCCTTCCTGGGTACTGCCCTCGGCTTCGCCTTCACGCAATCCGCGACACTGATCTTTGCCATTTTCGCGGCTACGGGCGCGGGTATGGCGCTGCCCTACGCAGTCCTGGCGGCACGGCCGGGGTGGACGCGCTTTCTCCCCAAACCGGGGGAGTGGATGGAACGCTTCAAGCAGCTCATGGGATTCCTGCTCATGGGCACGGTGCTGTGGCTTCTCTGGGTGTTGGGGAAACAGCTGGGAATGGAGGCCGTCGTCTGGACCTCGGCTTTTCTACTGGCCCTTGCCGTGGCCTGCTGGATTATTGGTCAGTGGCTGGACCTGCGCAGCACCAGGCGTCGCCGGCTGACGGCCTGGACTGCGGCCCTTGCGATCACCACCGCCGCCTACAGCGTCTTCCTCCATCCGCTGCTGGCGAGTGCGGATAATCTGGCGCAGCTCCAGCCTGACGCGGAGGCAGCTGGCGAGCGCTGGCAGCCGTTTTCCGTGGAGCGCGTGGAGGGGTTGATCGCTTCCGGTAGCCACGTATTCGTGGACTTCACCGCCGAATGGTGTTGGACCTGCAAGGTGAACGAGTACACCGTGCTGGCCGACGACGACGTGCGGGAGCGTTTCGCCGAACTCGACGTGCAGCTCATTCGCGCCGACTGGACCAACCGCGATGCGGAGATCGCGAAGTTGCTTCGAGCCTTCGGGCGTTCGGGGGTGCCTCTGTACGTCATCTTCCCGGGCGGCAGACCCGACCATCCCCTCGTCTTGCCCGAGGTCATCACCACCGGAATCGTTCTGGAGAAGCTGGAAGAGGCCGAAGCCCTCCGTCGGGAATCCGCCGGCAGGGGCGAGGCGAATTCTCCGCGACAGGCCGAACAAAACTGAGGGAGGTGTTGAGGTGATTGAGACTACGGTAGTGGGCAGCTATCCCGTCCCCGATTGGCTGGTGGCTCTACCGTCCGAACAAGCGCTGCTGGATGCCATGGCTGTGGTCCTGAAAATCCAGGAGAACGCTGGCATCGACGTAGTGACAGATGGCGAGCTGTCGCGTTTCGATGTGAACCATCCAGACACGAACGGCATGATAGAGTATTTCGTGCGGCCCCTCGCAAACGTGCGCACGACCATAACGCGCGCTGATGCGGAGACTTTCGGCCGCGACGCGGGAATGGCGTTTCGCTCCCGCCCCAGCGCTATCGTTGAGGGAGCTCTCGGCGAAGGGGCACTCGATCTGCCCGGAGACTACGGGCGCGCCCGGGCGCTGACCCGCGCTCGCCTGAAGTT
This sequence comes from Gemmatimonadota bacterium, assembly GCA_002725915.1. Classification (GTDB taxonomy): domain Bacteria; phylum Latescibacterota; class UBA2968; order UBA8231; family UBA8231. Next base: position 1,706 of record PBRM01000199.1, on the reverse strand, counting down.
CACCCTCACCGGCCCCCACATGTTGACGAAGACCCTCTTGGATGAGCACTACCGCTCGCGGCAGGATCTGTGCGGGGCCTTGGCCGATCTTCTCGCCGAACAGGTGGCGTTGATCGACGCCGACGTAATCCAGGTAGACGAGGCCAATCTACCGGGACATCCCGAGGAAGCCGATTGGGCACTGGAGTGCATTAACCGCATCCTGAACGCGGTACAGACGACGCCAGCCGTTCACCTCTGCTTCGGAAACTACGGCGGGCAGAGCATTCAGACAGGGAGCTGGGAAAAGCTCATCGGTTACCTGGGCAGTCTGCACTGCGATCACGTATTGCTGGAACTCGCCCACAGGGGTAACTGGGAGCTGCCGCGGCTCAAGGAAATCGACGCGTCGGTGCGACTTGGGCTCGGGGTGATCGACGTCAAGTCCAACGTTGTGGAGACACCCGACGAGATCGCTGCCAAGATCGAGGAGGCCGCGCGCGTCCTAGGAGAGGAGCGCATCGCTTTCATCAATCCGGACTGCGGCTTCTGGATGCTGAAGCGCAGCGTGGCCGATAGGAAAATCCACGCCCTGGTCGCGGGGCGAGATCTCTTCGCCGGAAAGTGATAGCCGCAGTACCACTGATCTCCGTCATCATTCCGGTCTACAACCGCAGAGACGTCATCGGCCGCGCCGTCGAGTCGGTGCTGGCGCAGTCCTGCACCGACTGCGAAGTCCTCGTCGTCGACGACGGCTCGAACGACGACACGCGGGAATTTCTGCAGCAGGAGTTCGGCCAGCGTCAGTCGATGCGGGTGCTGCGATGCGATGCCAACAGCGGCGTATCAGCGGCGCGGAACAGCGGCCTGGCGGTGGCTCGTGGCGAGTGGATGGCCTTCCTGGACTCCGACGACGAGTGGAAACCGCGAAAACTCGAGCGTCAGCTGAAGGCGCTGAATGAGACCGGACTCAAGGTCTGCCACACCGAGGAGATCTGGGTCCGCAACGGGGTGAGGGTCAATCCCCACAAACACCACCGCAAGTACGGCGGCCGCATTTTTCTCCAGTCCGTTCCGCTGTGTGTGATGTCGCCTTCCTCCATCGTCATCCACCGCTCCGTCTTCGACCGCATAGGCCAATTCGACGAGAGTCTACCGGCTTGCGAAGACTACGACTTTTTCCTGCGCCTCACCTGTCGCTACGATGTCGTCTATCTCGAGGAGGAGCTCATGGTCAAATATGGTGGGCACGAGGACCAGCTGTCTCGCGCCCACTACGCCATGGATCGCTTCCGAGTGAAGGCGCTGAATCGCATCCTTGGAGAGGAGAGTGTCTCACTCACTGAAGAGGAGAGCGAAGCGGCGCGCGCTACTCTGGTGAAGAAGGCCCGCATCGTTCGCGACGGGGCCGTCAGAAGGGAGAACTCCGAGCTCGCGGCGTCCATGAACGACTATCTCGAGCGTTGGCAACAGTGCGACGGCAGCTGACCGAACTGACAAGCCCCCGTTCCTCACGAGTGGAACGGGGGCCTTCTGTCGTGATCCAAATCCGCAAGGGTTGCTGGGCTAGTCCGCCAGCATTTTCGTTACATCGCGTCTGCCCAAGTCGCGCATCTTGATGAGAGCGGCGCGGTGCTGCATACGGGGTTTGGATGTATTGGCCTCCCAGCGGACAATCGTGTTCGTGCTCACATCGAGCAAGGTCCCCAATTCCGCCTGCGACAGTT
>PBRM01000198.1 GCA_002725915.1 Gemmatimonadota bacterium | reverse complement strand
GGATCTATCCACAGCATCCAGTGTAAGGGCGCCAGTGCGTCCCTATTAGAGATCGTCAACATCGGGCGCACTTCTTACCAGGTCGCCAGACACCTGTCTCGCCGTCAGTCTGCTGAGAGTGCTCTGTCGGGCGCGATCCGAAGGTCTCCGGCGCCCGGGGTTCTGCAGGGAGATATATCTGCGGCATACACTATCTGCGCGCCAGCGCGGCGTTGTAGATCTGGAGTTGAAGCTCCAGATTCCTCACCCCTGTAGCACCCGATACAAGCGGACCAGACTCGACTCCGCTAACCGTTGCTGCGAACTGGGCGATCAGCAGCGACATGAAGTCCTGCCCCATGACTTCGGTCCCCTCCCGTCGGAGGACGGACTGGTAGACGCCATCGCTGTCCGCGCGTCCCTCGCAATCTACCAGGACCCCGTTAACGCCGAATCGTCTAGTAGGAGGTCCTTCAGGTCTGTCCCGGACGGCGATGTCGCAGTGGCAACGACGGCCCTCCGCGTTGAAATCGAACCGCGTCTTGGCCTGGCGGCCGGCGAATTCCGCCTCGAGTGAGTCTGGGTCAATCTCCCCATCTGGCATCCACGCCAGCAGCAGGCTCAGCGGGTGGGAGCCCATGTCAACCCAAATTTCTGCCCCATCCCTCTGGCAGCCTCTCGACAGCGTCTCCATCTCGGCGATGAATTCCCACGCCCGAGGCTGGTCGCCCTTCTCCTGAGTGTAGATGCGCTCATAGAGAGGCAGCGATGCGGCGTACTGCGTACAGACACCCAGGTGTAATGCCCTCTCTCTGGCCTCGTCCACGAGCCGCTTGGCGAGGCCGAGCAACCGGTCTGCATCCGCTCCCTCATCCCAGACCATGGGCTTCTCAAGAAGTACGTGGCACCCGGCTTCCAGCGCGGCCATGGCGAATTCGAAGTGGAGCTCGTTGGGCGTGCACACGTCCACCACGTCCGGCTCCACTTCCTCGAGGAGTTTGGGCAGATCGCTATATCCCCGCCCGCTGAAGCCGATCGACTGGTGAAGATCTTCAGCGGTGGCACGGCAGCTGGCATCGCAGCTGCCTAGAAACGCAACGACCTCGCATCCGCATTCATTGTACCACTTGGCGTGGTGCTTACCGATGCCACTGGCACCGGCCACCGCCACACGCAGTGAAGGCTTCATTCATCTCACCCTGGATCGATCGCTCATCGACGCCGGAAAAAAAAGAGAGAGCCGGCAAATACATGCCTCCCTCTCTCTATATCGCTCGCCGACTCCATGCAGCACCTGGCTGTAAACCAGGATCAGGCCCGGTAATGCCTTGAATTCCCTACCGTCTGCCGCCCGCCGCTTTCGCGGCTTTAATCTGCTCCTTCAAGCGCTCTCGCCTCCGTTTGCGGCGCCGGCGCATCTCTTTTTCCCGCTCTCTGCCTTTGCTGGAAGACACTCACTCACCTCTTTCTTGTCAATCGTAAAAGTCCTTCTGAACACTTGTACCCGGCTGGATCCTCACCGAGCCTGAACCGGGGAAGGACGAACTCCAGTATCCTCCGCGTGAAAATTACGCATTCTCGCCTCGCGCAGGATACGCCGTCGTGGTCGCCCCTCGACAAGCGCCGGTCGCAATATACCGGTGCCGCCCCCGGACGTCAAGCAGTCCCCTCGATCAGGAGCATCCGCAGCAGGGCCATGCGCACGTAGAGCCCGTTGTGGGCCTGGCGGAAGTAGGCCGCTCGCGGATCTGAGTCCACATCTCTGGCGACGATCTCGTCGACCCGCGGCAGGGGATGCATGATTATCGCGTGCTCTCGCATGACCTTCAGCACCCCTGCATCGATGATGTAGAGGCCGCGGGCCTCCTCGTAGTCGCGAATGCGGTCCCCGAACCGCTCCCGCTGTATGCGAGTTTGATAGATCACATCCACCTTCGACGCGACCTCCGTCAGGTCGTCGGCCTCCTCAAAGCGGATGCCGTGCCGGGTCAGGTACCCCTTTATGTCGTCGCCCATCCTCACGACCGGAGGGGAGACGAAATAGATGTGCAGATCCTCGAATTTGGAGAGCAGATAACACAGCGAGCGCACCGTGCGGCCGTTGGCCAGGTCGCCAACCATGGCGATGGATATGCCGTCGAGCCTGCCGATTTCCCGTTCGATAGTGTAGATATCCAGTAGAGCCTGAGTGGGATGCTGTCCCGGTCCGTCCCCGGCGTTGATGATAGGCACCGGCGATACCGCCGCCGCCCTCTTGCTGGCGCCGCTCTCGAAATGGCGCAGGACGATTACGTCGGAATAGCCCGCCACGATGCGGATCGTGTCCTCGAGGGTTTCGCCTTTGGCGGCCGAGGAGAACTCCTGGGCGCTCTCCGTGGTCACCACGTCCCCACCCAGCCGCTTCATGGCAGACTCGAAGGAGAGCCGAGTGCGCGTGCTCGGCTCGTAGAACAGCGTCGCCATGACGCGCCGGTTGAGGAGATTGGAGCCGTAATGTTGAACCACCTGTTCCATTTCGCAAGCCACGGTGAAAATGTCCGCCATCGACTCGCGGTCGAACTGCTGCGCTTCCACTACGTGTTTCAATCGCCCCATGGATCCCTTCTCGTATGCTTTGTTGCTACCCGACATAAAGTCCTTCTAGAGGATCTCATCTGTCGTGTGTTGTCGCCGTGGTCCCAGCGTGAGTAGAGATCCTGTCGGACCGGGACTTCACGCGCAGATCTCACCCGATGGCCTCTGTTGGGGGGCAAGCACAACCCGCATGTAATAGGGCGAGCCCAACGGAACCGCGTGAGAGGGTGCGCTACTAATAAACAGGCCCATGCGGGTCTGCTCCCGCGGTCGGGTTCCTGCATTAACGTGGGCGTTGTCGATCTGCCTGCCATCGCCAGATTGAGGGGGAGAGTCAAAAGAATAGGCGGCTTGTCTGGCGCAGGCAAGGGGTAACCAGACGCAAAAGAATCACCATACGTGATGCTCCTCACAGCGCCGGCGGGGTTGGACTTGCTTCATTATATTTAACAGTTATTTTCTTCAATCTAACTAATAGTCTATAACAGTTATTCCCTTATTCACCGACCGATCAGGGCGGGTAGCGCCTCGAGGCCCCCCGGTTCAAGTTGCTTGTCACCAATGGAAACACTGGCTCGAAAGGATACTGCGCCATGAAAAAACAAACGTGGATAAGTTGTCTGACTCTGGCGGCGGCCTGCTCACTATCGGCCTCCTCCGCCTCCCACGCCAACGCGGGATTTACCCCTCTGGTAAGTCCCGACGAGGTGATCAACCCGCAAGTAGACGACCTGATCGAGGTCGTTGTCGAGGTGGCAAACACCACTGAGGTCAGGCAGACGCGCCTTCTCGTTCGATACGATCCACTCTTCTTCGAGTTTGTCGCCTTCGCTGCAGGCGATCACCCGGCGGGCGTGTTTGCATTTCCCGAGTCCCCTGTCGATGGCGGGGACGGGCTCTTCACGGTCGGGGGCGGGGGCGCGATCTTAGGAGGATCGTCCGACACCTCTGGTGGGGGCATTCTGGGCACGTTGACCTTCCGGCTTATCAAGGAGCTTGAGGGCGAGAAGTTTCTCTCCGTCAGCTCGATCCGCGTCGCAAAGTCGTCCAGCGACTTCGATGAGCTGACTTTTGAGGTTGGCGAGTTCGGCGTTCGCGTCTTCCCCGTGTTTCCGAACAAGATATTCGAGGTGGACGTGCAGGCCCGCCACAACGGGGCCATCGTCTCCTGGAAGACACGGGAGTTGGGAATCGACGACGTGGTAAGGGTGCGGGCAGTAGGTGAGACGGAGTTCACTCAGTTCACCAATCCATTCCAGGAGCGACTGACCCCCAAACTGCGAGAGGCCCTTCAGATTCTGCAGGAGGCAGGGGTGGATCTGACCAAGGCTGATGAGCAGGAGATCCGCTCGGCCCTGGAGCTGGCGCCCGTCGTTGGGGTGGATCCCCTGTCGGAGATCCTCGAGGATCTCCGGGTAGCCGGCCGCTTCCTGAAGGAGCGATTCCATCTGGTTCCCGTAACCGGGTTGACTCCCGACACGAACTACGAGCTCCAGATCCGCTCCACGAGCTCCGCCGGTAGGCTCAGTCCGCTTTTCGAGGACCTCTTTCAGACGCGGCGGCAACCCGATCTCAGGCGGCTGCTGGCCAGCAACGTGGACGTGCAGGCCCGGACCCGGGGAATCAACATCCGCTTCGAGACAAATCGTCTGGCTACAACCGACTACACGATTCAGGTGGATGGCGAGGAGGATGTCCTCCAGAGCGGGACAGTCAACGAAGACGGGACGGTGCTGACCCGAATCGCCATCAACGACCTGCAGCCGAAGACCGCCTACCTCGTGACTCTCGTCGCCAACTTGCTCGCCTCCGATATCTCGGAGGAGCTTCCCGCTGAGTCTGCCACAACAACCATCCAGCGGAAGATCAGGACCCGCGCCCTGGGTAAGACCGCTAGATTGACGGGGGTGCCCTTCAAGATCGTGGGACCCGAAAGCGCTCAGATTCGATTCAAAACGACTCTGCCGGTGGCTCCGGTGGTCAGCTACGGTCTCGTCTGGCTCCCGGGCAAGACTGGGCCCGATGACGCGACCAGCGACGTGGTGACGGCAGACTCCTACATGTGGACCGCGGAGGGCGGGGAAGAAGTCAGGCACAACATCACGCTCACCGGCCTGGACCCGGGCACCCTCTACCGCTACAAAATCGAGTTTCAGCTGGAGGAAGAGGGCATCATTTCCACATTCAGCACGGACCCGAACGGCAACTTCCAATGGAGCAAGGACCTCAAGCTGGCGACCTCGTCCGCCGCGGACGTCTCGGTGCCGAGGTTGATCCAAGGGCCTGCGGTCTACCCGAAGAACATCCTCGCCGTGGTCCAGTTCGTCACCGACGTGCCCACGAAAGCGAAGATCCTTATCGGAACCGTGGCGACCTTCAACACGCCAGATGAGTTCGAGTTCACCGATCAGACCTTCAGCGGCTTCCACAGCATCGTTGTGGCGGGGCTGGACGCGGGAGAGGATTATCTGTTCCGGATCGAGTTCACGGCCGCCAATGGACAGGTGGGCACCTTCGAGCCCCCCGCCGCGACGACTGGAAAGGTTGCCAATGTACTGCAGCCGCGGGGTGGTGCCGGCAGCTTCACCACCAGCAACGTACCCGACACCCAGTTCCCGGTGATTCTGACCGGGCCCTCGGTGTCGTCCAAGACCCACGACACCGCCATCGTCGAGTTTACGACGGACGAACCGGGCGACAGTGAAGTGCATTTCGGCATCGATGGCACGGATGAGACGGAGTCCTCCGGCATCACCGAGACGAGCCACAAGCTGGTCATCAGCGACCTCGACCCCGGCACGACCTACAGCTACCTGGTGGGTTCTACCGACGCGGTGGGCAACGGCGCCACCGAGAGCGGCACCGCGGTCTTCACCACCGATCCGGAGATCGACCTGACGGCGCCGGTCTTCACCTCGGCGCCGGAGGTGGTCTACAAGAGCGACGAGCAGGCCACCATCCAGTGGACGACGGACGAGGACGCCACCGGCGAGATCAACTTCGGTCTCGACGACCAATTGGGCTTCATCCGCTCCCTGCCCACCACCGAGAAGGCCCACTCGATCACCCTCACCAACCTGGAGGCGGAGACTGAATACTTCTTCACGGCTTCCTCCACCGACTTGAGCAACAACGGGCCCTTGCTCAGCGGCATCCTTTCCTTCTCCACCGATGCCGCGGCCGACCTCACCTCACCGGTCATCTCCAATGTCCAGGTGGCGGCGGAGGACTCGTCGGCCATCCTCTCCTGGGACACCGACGAAGTCGCCGACAGCTTCGTCGACTTTGGCGTGGTCTCCGGTCTGGCGGATCTCATCGTCGGCAACTTCACGGATGTGGCCGAGCACCGGGTCGTGCTCACCAACCTGACACCGGGCACGGAGTACTTCTTCACCGTCGGCTCCATCGACCGAGCCGGCAACCCGCCTACGCGGAGCGAGGAGAGCTCCTTCACCACCCTGGCTTCGGCCGACACCGAAGCGCCGGGCACGCCGGCCGACCTCAGCGCCACGGCCGGCTCCGAGCAGGTGCTGCTCACCTGGAGCGCCAACACCGAGCTCGACCTGGCCGGGTACAGCGTCTTCCGCCGCCTCGCCGGCGTCAGTGAAGACTTCGTCGAGATCGCCACACGCCTGACCTCGACCTCCTACACCGACCTGGGCCTGACCAACGACCTGGTATACCAGTACCGGGTCACCGCCATCGACCGGGCCGACAACGCCAGCGTGGCCACGGACCCGCTGGCGCTCACCCCGACCGCCCTGGCGGCGCCGTCGGCGCCCACGGATCTGAGCCGCGAGGGGGACAACTTCCTGCGTCCCCCCTTCGTCTTCACCAACCCCATGCCGATTCAGGACGGCGCCTCGCTCACCTACACCGTGCAGGTGTCGACCGAGGCCGACTTCGGCAACGTCACCGGATCGGAGTCCGGCATCCTCTCGGGTGCCGGCGGCGCCGACAGCGGCCAGACGGCTGGACCATCGCCCGCGACCTGACCGAGGGCGGCACCTACTACTGGCGAGTCCGCGCCGTGGAGGACGACCTCGTCGGCGCGTTCTCCACCGCTCAGGAGTTCGTCGCCCAGGAGGTGGCGCTGCTGCCGGGAGACTTCAACGACGACAAAGTCGTCAACCTGGCCGACTTCTTTCTGTTCGCCCAGAACTTCGGCCAGCCGGCCGCCGGGGAACTCGCCGTTTTCGACCTGAGCGGCAACGGCACGGTAGATCTGACCGACTTCTTTCTGTTCGCACAGAACTTCGGCGCCACCGCCGACAAGCGCTGGGCTTTCGCCGAGGTGATGGACGAGATCGCCGAACTCAGGCTGCAGGCGGTGGGCGGCACCCGGGCCGAAGACGGCCGCGTCACCTTGCGCGTGTGGGTGGACGCAGTGACGGACCTGAAGGGCTTCGGCCTGGTCATGGCCTACGACCCGGAGGCCCTCACCTTCCTCCAGGCCGAGGCCGGACCCGGTCATCTGCTGCACAGCCGCGGCGGCCAGGCCCCCCTGTTCCACGTCCTCAATCAGCGACCCGGCCACCTCGTGCTGGCCAACGCCATCACCGCCGGTCAGGCCGTGTCGGGTCGCGGTCTGCTGGCCGAGCTCACCTTCCAGACGCGGGGTGCAGCCCCCACCAACGACGCCGTCTTCGACCTGCGCGAGGCCTACTTCGTCGGCGACCGGGATCCAGACCGCGTGCGGCGGGTGCGTCAGGTAGGCAGCACTCGCCTGCAGCCGCTCACCTACTTCCTCGGCGCCAACTTCCCCAACCCCTTCAATCCCGTCACCAGCATCGACTACGCTCTACCCACCACCGCCGACGTCGAGCTCACCGTCTTCGACATCCTCGGACGACAGGTGAAAATCCTGGTCAGCGACCTCAACCATCCCGCCGGCTTCTACACCGCCACCTGGGACGGACGCGACCAGCGGGGAAGGATCGCCGGAAACGGCCTCTACTTCTACCGCCTCCGCTCAAAAGATTTCCGACAGACGGGGAAGATGATGCTGTTGAAGTAGCGTCAGCCCGCTGGCGATTGGGCAGTTCGGCTCCGGCGAGAGGGTATCGAGGACCCTCCCTGCGCCACGCGGACTTCCCGTGCCAGGCCCAGAGTAGAGACCTTATCCTTCACGTAAGATATTTAGTTATAGCAAGTCACATCACTCTACATGGGTTTCTTCGGAGTGGCAGACGAGGTCTTGTCGTCCCGAAATTTCGGGAGAATCACAATCTCTCGTGTGGCGACTGCCGCGATTGCCTCAAGATTTCGACCGGGACACCCCCTCTCCCGCGATCTGTTATCTGTCTGTAGTCTCCAACATACCCGACACCTTGAAGCCGTAGCCGCCCGGGGATATGTTATATGCTTGAAGCCGGGCAGGAGTCGATGTGTCGCGCCCTTTCCGCATATCCTCTTCCGAACTCCCGTGCTGTTATGAGAGCCGCAAAGTATGCCGAGCAGCGCGAGGTAGAAAGGCTCTTTCGATGAGCCACACCACCTCTTACACCCACGTGAACGGCCCCCTAGGTCGAATCTTACTGGCCTGGAACGAACACGGCCTCACGCGGGTCAACTTCCAGGATGGAAGCGAAAGCTTCGAGCCTCCTTCTTCGTGGTGTCGCACTGAGGACGACGGCCTCGACGTCGTCGATCAATTCCGCGCCTACTTCGCCGGAGGCCTGACCGCCTTCGATCTGCCTCTGGCTCCACAGGGTACGGCTTTCCAGTTGTCGGTATGGCAGGCGCTGGAAGATATTCCGTACGGCCAGACAGCCTCCTATGGGCAGATCGCACGGCAGATCGGCCGCCCCACCGCTTTTCGAGCCGTAGGCGCCGCCAACGGCCGGAATCCCCTGCCCGTGGTGATTCCCTGTCACCGGGTCGTCGGCAGCGACGGCCGCCTGACCGGCTATACGGGCGGCCTGCATATCAAGGAATTCCTCCTGACCCTGGAACGGGGGCACGCCTGAATGGCACTGCCGACATCGACGGTCCGTCCCGACGACTTCGACCCATTCTGGGAAGGAGTTCTGGCCGCCGCCGACCGTCTGCCGCTGAATGCGACCATGGAGAGGCTGCCTCTGCGAAGCGATCCAAAGGTGGACGTGTACGAAGTGCACTACGACAGTCTGGACGGCATCCGCATCGCCGGCTGGTACTGCCTGCCGACCCGTCGCCACGGGCCGCTTCCCGCCCTGCTGCAGCTGCCCGGGTACCTGCAGGATCCTCCCATTCCCAAAGCCGCGGCGCGAGATGGATACGCCACCTTCGGTGCCGCCCCTCGCGGCAAGCTGCGCAGCCGGGCCCAGTTCGACCCCGGCTATCCCGGTCTGCTGACCGACAACATCACCGACCGCAACACCTACACCTATCGAGGCTTCTACATCGACGCGGTGCGGGCCTTCGACTTTCTGCGCAGCCGGCCGGAGGTTAGACCCGACCGCATCGGCCTGACTGGCAGCAGTCAAGGGGGCGGTCTCACCATCGCCGTAGCCGGTCTGCGCGGTGAGCAGGTCCGGGCGGCCTCGGCGGGGGCGCCCTACCTGTGCGGATTCATGGACGCCATCCGCCTGACCAGGACCTACCCCTACCAGGAGATCGGCGACTACCTCCGCACCTTCCCCGACAGCGCCGACGCCGTGCGCGACACCCTCGGCTACTTCGACGGCATCTGTTTCGGGCCGCGCATCTCCTGCCCGATCATCGTCAACCTCGGACTGCAGGACAATATTTGTCCACCCGAAACCGGCTACTCCCTCTTCGACGCCATCGGTTCGCCAGACAAGAAGCTCTATCCCTACGACGGTTGCGGCCACGACGCCGGGAGGGCTCTCCACGAACCTGTTGTCGATGCCTTCTTCGCCACTCATCTGAAGGGAGAGGGAGAGGAGAACGGTGCCTGATCCCAGCTTCGATCCAACGGCCTGCCCGGGAGACTTCGAGGCCTATTGGCGCGATCTGCTCGAAGAGCTCGAGGCGCTGCCCGCGGCGGTCGCTGTCGAGGAGATCCCGCTCCGATCCAACGAGTTCTCCACCACCTACGGGCTCCGCTTCACCAGCGTCGGTCCCTACCGTCTGTTTGCCTATCTGAGCGTCCCCGTTGGAGAAGGGCCCTTCCCAACCCTCGTCTACCTCGCCCGCTACGCCAGCACCGTAGAGGTGATCCCCCAGGGAGACGCCGACGAGAAACGCGGCCGCTTCGCCATCCTCTCCCTCGCCGCCCGGGGCCAGCGCAACGCCGACCGCCCCTGGGCAGCGCCCTTTCCGGGCCTGCTCACGGAGGGGATCGACGATCCGCGCAGCTACATCTTCCGCGGCATCGTCGCCGACTGCTGCCGAGCCGTCGACGTGGCCCTCAGCCGCCCCGAGGTCGACGCGAGCCGCCTCGCCCTCCTGGGCGCCAATGACCTGCCCATCCTCATCGCCGCCCTGCGACCCGCAGCCTCTCACCTGGTCGCCACACCCAATCTCTTCCATCGGGCCATCGACCGTGCCGCCCTCACCGACGCCTACCCCCTCGAGGAGTTCAACGACTACTTGAGACTGTTCCCCGATCGGCGCACTCAGGTGATTGCGACGCTCGCCTACTTCGACCCCATCTTCTTCGCCCCGGCTGTGCGGGCGACGACGCTGCTGTTGGGGGGAAGGCCGGAGTTCGAAGGGCTCAGCCGTGCCCTGGCCGGCCCCACCGAACTGCGGCCGTCCGAGACTCGATACAAGGACGGTGTCTTCCAGGAGGAGTGGCTGAGCCGGGGGCTCGGCTTCGACGACGCCATCCTGCCCGCGGCCTGGCGCGGCTAGTCGCCCGTTACTAGTCTGCAGCTGCAGCAGGCCGCGGCGGCTTTTGTGCCAGCAGCCGCACCACCGATTCCGTCCGGTCCCCGTCTGAATGATCGATATCGAGGTCGCCGAACAGACGAATGCGCCAATGCTGAAACGCCTCCAGGACCAGCGGCGGCTGCGCCAGATGTCGCGCGCTCTGCGGTCCCCAGCCGCGGCCGGCGTGGTGTATGGAGAACGTCTGGAATAGAAAGTAGCCCCCCGGTCTCACCGCCTCCCTGACCGGGCTGAAGAGCTCGGGCTCGTAGTAGTAGAAGTCGGTGATGAGGTCGAAAGCCTCCCCGGCCAGGTCGTAGGACAGCAGATCGGCCACCACCGTGTCGACGCGGACGCCCAGATCTTCGGCCCGCTCTTTGCAGCGCTCCAATCCCCGGGACGAAATGTCGACCGCGGTCACCTCGAAACCGCGCTGCGCCAGATAAACGGCGTTGCGACCACAGCCTGCCGCCAGGCAGAGGGCACGTCCGGGAGGTATCGCCTCGACGACCTCGGTCAGGAGGGGAACGGGAGACTTGTCCGGTTCGTAAGCTGCCGCGCCGTAGCGCCCGTCCCATTTTTCCTTGGGGGGAAGCTCACTATTACCCATATTCTCTCCTCTCGCCCCATCTTTCTGCGCTGCAATTTGCCGATCGACAGGAGACCTCATGGCACCGAACACAGCCACCTTCTTTTCCCGAGCCTGGTACGGCGACGAGGAGATCACCCTCCCCTTGCCTGCGGAGTGGCAGGTCGAAACTCTGGCTCCCCGCCAGCTGCCGGCCCTCAGCTCGGCGAAGATCCGCGCGGCTTTCCAGCGTCCGATCGGCACGGCGCCGATCTCGCAGCTGGCCCGCGGCAGCGGCTCCGCCGCCATCGTCGTCGACGACCTCAGCAGGCCCACCCCGGCGGCTGTCATCATCCCCGCGCTGCTGGAAGAGTTGATCGCGGCGGGACTCCCCCGTGACGAAATCCGCTTCGTTGTCGGCGGCGGCTCCCACCGCCCGCTGACGCGGGAGGAGATCGTAAAGAAGGTAGGCGCGGAGGTCGCATCGCGGTATGAGGTGACCAACCACGACTTCATGAGCGGTCATCTTCGCGGCGTCGGAAACTTGCCCGACGGCACCCCCATCTTCATAGACCCGGTGGTGGCCGACGCCGACTTCAAGGTCTGTCTCGGGGGGATCTACGCCCACGGGGCGGTGGGATTCGGTGGCGGGGCCAAGCTCATCCTGCCCGGGGTCTCCGGGCTTGCCACCATGTTCTGCTATCACGCGTTCTATCCGAGCCGCGGGCACGCCGTCGTCGAAGCGGAGCGAGGCGACAACCCCGACCACCGCCACATCTCCGAAGAGGTCGCTGGTCGGGTCGGACTCGACGTCATCGTCAACGCCGTGCTCAATCACCGCCGCGAGGTTGCCGGACTCTTCGTCGGCGACTTCATCCAAGCCCACCGCCAGGCCGCCGGATTCGCCCTCGAAGCCTACGGCACCGCGATCCCGGACTCCCTCCGCCGCGAGGCCGATCTCCTCCTCGTCAACTGCTATCCACTCGATTCGGACCCCATACAGACCGGCAAAGCCCTGTGGCCGCGGCGGTTCTTCGACAGGGCCTACACCGTCGCCGTCAATCCGGCCTCAGACGGAATCTCCTACCACGGTCTTTTCGACCGCTTGAGCTACAATCTCTTCCAGACGAAGGTCGCACAGCGGACCCCGCGCGAGCTGCCCACTCCCCGGATCGGCAAGCCGGACCAGGTACTCATCCTCTCCGAGCACTTTCCCGTCGATGAGTTCTGCGTCAAGCACGCCGGAGACATCCTCTTCCGACACTGGGAGGATCTCATCGCGCAGCTGTCCGAGCGCCTGCCGCGCCGCGCCAGAGTGGCGGTCTTCCCCTTTGCCGGCATTCAGGTCCAGGCCCCCGGACCACAGTCGTAGACGCGGTTGATGATGCCCCGTCCAAACATCCTCTTCCTGATGGCGGATCAGATGCAGGGAGAGGTTCTGGACAGCGGTCACGTGTGCCATACACCCAACCTCGACCGTCTGGTTCAGCGGGGAGTTCGTTTCTCCCGCGCCTATACCCCCAATGCCATCTGCTCTCCCGCCCGGGCCAGCCTGATGACGGGGCTGTTGCCCCACAATCACGGCGTCCTCACCGTCATCCACACAGTGGACGACGACCAGTGCTGCCTGCGCACAGCCAAACCCCATTGGGCCCAGCGCTTGGGGACGGCCGGCTACCGCACCGGGTATTTCGGCAAGTGGCACGTGGAGCGGACGCAGAAGCTGGATCTGTTCGGCTGGCAGACGTTCGCCTGCGAGGGCGGCAACCGGCTGCGCCAGGCGGAGGAGGAGGCGAGGGCCGCGTGCGAGTCGGCGACCTTCAGCTTGGAGATGGCGCTCGACCAGCCCCCCGGATACCAGAGTCAGCGGTTGTACGGGGTGACTGACTGCCCTCCCGAGCAGCGGAGCATGGGTCTGCGAACCCGCCTGGCGATGGACTTCCTGGAGGGCGCCCTGCCGGGAGGAGAACCCTGGTGCTGCTTCGTCAGCGTGCAGGAGCCGCACGACCCCTTCATCTGCGGCGGGGAGGCCTTTGAGCGCTACGATGCCGACACCCTCCCCCTGTCACCCAGCTGCGACGACGACCTGGAGGGCCGGCCCGGCATCTACCGGAAAGCGGCCCGAGTGTTCGCCCACATGAGCGACCGACAGCGACGCGAGGCCGCCGCTTGCTACTACGCCTCCATCACCGAGATCGACCAGCAGTTCGGCCGCCTCATCGACCGCGTGGAGGCAGCTGGCCAGCTCGATCGAACCCTGGTGGTCTTCACCTCCGATCACGGTGAGCTGCTGGGAGCGCACGGGCTCTATTGCAAGAACTTCACCGCCGCCGAGGAAGTCTACCGCATCCCTCTGGTGGCAGCCGGCCCCGGTGTCGCCCGTGGAGGCCAGTCGCTGGCCCGGGTGGGACTGCACGACCTGGCTCCTACCCTGTTGGAGCTGACCGGGTGCCGATCGTTGAACGCCGGTGACTCGCGTTCGTTCGCCTCGCTGCTGCGGGAACCCGACTCCTCCGCATCCCCGCCCTGGATCGGCTACGCCGAGTACTTCGGCGGACGCATGCTGGTGACCCAGCGGGTGGTATGGGACGACCCGTGGAAGTTCGTCTTCAACGGCTTCGACCAGGATGAGCTCTACAATCTCGATGAGGATCCCTTCGAGATGTCGAACCGCATCGATGACCCGACATGTGACCAGCACCTGCGCCGGCTGGTGGCTCATATGTGGCGTCGGTGCCGGGACACGGGGGACGACAGCCTCTACAACTCTCAGTACCCGATCCTCCGAGTCGCCCCCTACGGGCCATCCAATACGGCCTCTTGCTAGCCTCCCTCGGCACCTGCACTGCCATCACGCTCAGGATGTACGCGGATCGAAAGGGATGGACCCTGGAATCAGAATTCGGCTGAATCACCAGAAAATCCACGCCGACGATTGCGCCGAGTGTGAGACCACAGTAGGTGAGTGGATCGGATCGAGCGGGAGATCGACCTCAGAGGAGACTTGGACTCTTGCGCGCCGACCCTTGATGGAAATCGCCGACCGCTGTCCCGCACGCAGGACGCTCAGTCTGTTCGAAACGGCCGTTGACGGGGGATTGAACGGATAGAGTGGGTGGACGTCACGACACCGGGGATCAAGCGGCTAAACGGGGGAGTAGACGGCCCAGTCGCCACACGGGGAGTTGCGAGCGGTCTCATCGGAGATGCCGGCGGGCGTCAGCGCTGATCGCTTTGGCGGCGGGTCAGCCTTCCAGGGCCCCCAGGACGTCGTCGATGCTCCACAGGCGCTCGGCGTCTTCCAGGAGTACTTCTATGATAAACGGATGGGCCTTGACGGTACGGCTGTCGATGAATTCGTAGCCCGGCGTCCAGTTGCCGTTGGCGTCCGTCTGGTACATCCCCTTGTCTTCGATGACGGTGATTTCGTCGGATTCGCCCAGCGCATCCTTATATCTATACTGTGGCATCTCCTTCTCCTCGCTGCGGTTTGTCTGGTAACTGCCCATAAATCTAGCGAATTTCGTGCCAGCTCACGCCCTTCCCTGGCAAATCCCAAGTCTCTCGTCTCCCTCTAACTCTCTACGCAGCAAGCGCTTAGCCCCTGGATGATCGGTTTCTCTCTCTTCCTGCTCTTCGTGAGATATCGGGAATTCGCGAGATATCGGAGCAGAAACGTGGCTCCGCGGTTCATTTCTGACTGGGTAATCCTTGTAACCACTCCCCATTTGGCATACATGCTGCACTTTTTTCGGCTGCAGAGGTGAAAATCTGACACACATCCATCAGGAATTTCCGCTGGCAATTTTTCTTGGCAGGAGGATTGGCCATGATCCCACACACCGATGTCGGCATCCTGACACAGGCAGCGCGTCATGCCAAGGACTGGTGTTGGGTGTGCGGCCGGACGGCGAGGCCAGGCTTATCCGTTCCAGAGCATGGGGCGGCTTGGGGCGGCAGGGGTCATCAACGACGCCACCGGCGGTGTCGACATCGTCGTGGTGTGGGATCGGGACAGCAACATCGCCCTCCCTGTCTGCGAGGTGGCCGGCCAGTCCTGACTTTCGACATCGGCAAGGGAGAGTGCGTGGCCCCTGGGCCTGCGAAACATGGAAGGCGTAGCTGTTGGAAGGCCCGCTTCGCGGCCAACGGCTCACCCAGGTACCGGCCCACAGCAGCTTCAGGTTCGCGTCGGTGACCTTCTGGCAGAGTACGGATGTGTGGCAGGAATAGGAGCGCAAGTCCTGACGGAGGAGGCGGAGCGAAGTGAGGCCCGGGCATTGTGGAGCCCTTCGGCTGCCTTCAGTGACAGCGGTCCGCTCATCCGTCCAGCATGCTCAGGATTGACTCCGGCGTCGGCAGCGCTTCTCCCAGGTGTCCCATAGCCGTCACCGCCAGGGCGCCAGCCGCATTGGCGAAGCGCCCCGTCCTCTCCAGCTCCCAGCCGCTGAGCAGGCCGATCATCATGGCGGCGGCGTGAACGTCGCCAGCCCCGGTCGGCTCCACCACCGCCACCTCAAACCCGGGACAGGTGATGACCTCTTCGCCGGAGGCCAGCACCGCGCCCTCGGAGGCCAGGGTCACCGCGACCAGACCCGGCCCTCGGGCCCGCAGCTCGACAGCCGCCCGGGAGGGATCTTCCTGTCCGGTGATGGCCGCCGCCTCCTCCGAGGTAGGGGTCACCAGGTCCGCCAGCGACAGGGCCTCCTCCATGGCCTGAGCTGTATCCGTCCCACCCAGCAGATTGCGCATATTGGGATCGAAGGAGATGGGCACTGAAGCCTCAGCGGCGATGCGGATGGCCGTCAGGCAGGCCTCCTTCGCCCCCTCGCTGATCTGCAGAGCGACGCCCGGTACGTGCAGCGCCGCCGCCGAGCGGATCGCCTCCACATCGACGTCGTCGGGCGTCATGGTGGTGGCGGCGGAGTCCCGCCTGTAAAAGATGAGGGAAGTGACTCCGGCCAGGCACTCGTGAAAGCAGAGCCCGATCTGGCGATCCGGCAGACGTCGGATCTGATCCACAGCCACTCCCTCGGCCGCCAGGGCTTCGTGGAGGAAGTCGCTGAAGGGATCTTCCCCGATTCGGGAGATGAGTCCGGCGGGGACGCCGAGGCGCACCAGGGCAGCGGCATAGGTTGCCGGCGCTCCCCCCGCGAACTTGTCGAAGTGGTCGGCTCCTGCCATGGTCTGACCCGCGGGTGCCGGCATGAACTCCACCAGCGCTTCGCCCATAGCAAGCACAGGTCTCTGTCGTTCAGATGTTTCCGCCATCAGACGCCGTCGCCGCTCCGTCGTTCAGAAGTCTCCGCCATCAAGCCGATTCGGAGGATCTAAACAAGTCGGTGGGATCTTCCAACGCCGCCTTCAGCTCCGCGAGGAAGCGCGCTCCGTAGTCGCCGTCCACCGCCCGGTGATCGCAGGCCAGGGTGAGCGTCATCATATCGCGCACCGCTGGCTGCCCGCAGTGCGCGACGATCCGTTCCTCCACGGCACCGGCGGCCAGGATGGCGCATTCGGGCGGGTTGATGAGGGGAAGAAAGCGGGAGATTCCGTACATCCCCAGGTTGGTTATGGTGAACGTGCCCGCACAGCGGCGGCGAATTACACCGCGGGCGGCGGCGGCGCTGTTCTCCCGCCGCACCAAGCTGATTTCAGCCAGGCTCTTCACACTCGTCTGCGGGATCACCGGTACCAGCAGGCCGTCCGCCCCGGCGGTGGCCACGCCGATGTGGATCTCCTTCTGCAGGGCGTTGCCGACGTCGCTGACGTGTGCATTCAGGCGTTCGAATCTCGCCAGCGTCGACGCCGTAGCCTTGATGAGGAGATCGGTGATGGTGATGAAGGGATGGACATCGCCACCATCCTTCGCCTGTCGCCGCTTGTGCGACGCCGCCGTCATGTCCACGTCGACGGAGAGATAGAAGTGGGGCTTGGTTCGGGCACTCAGCATCATGCGCTCGGCGAAGTGACGCCGAACCCGGCTGAAGGGCACTACGCCGCCGTCAGCGCTGCCGTCGGGCGCCCCAGCCGGGAAAGGCGCCGCCGCGATGGCCGTTGCCGCGGCCAGGACCTGCTGCACGTCGCGCTTTACGATCCGCCCTCCCGGTCCCGAGCCGAGGATGTCAGTCAGGGACATCCCGCGCTCCCGGGCCAGTCGCCGCGCCGAAGGGGAAGCGAACTTCCGCCGCGCCGAAGAGTCCAACGCCCGCTCGCCGGTGGCCTCGAGCTGCTCCGCCACTGCCACCCCCCCACCCAACTCGGCGACTTCCGCGGGAGCGGAATCCGCTGCCCCCATGCCGTCTCCCCTCGCTCCCTCGCGAGTGGCTCTACCCCGCCCGCCGTCGAGGGCGGTCATCCCCTCGGCGCCAGCTACGCCCGCTTCGTCGGCTCGGCCGATGAAGGCCACGGGTTCGAGGACGGCCACCTCATCCCCCTGGCCGTGGAGAATCCTGAGCAGCACGCCGCTCTCCTCCGCCGCCACCTCGAACACCGCCTTCTCCGACTCCACCGCCAGGAGAGCTTCCCCCTTGGCCACGGGATCCATCTCGCCCTTGTACCACTCGACGACGATTCCTGTTTTCAGATTCTCGCCCACCTGGGGCATGAGCACGGGTGTCACGACAGATCCTCGACTGGCTGGTCCGCGTACACGGCGCGTTTGACCCCAGCGGCGATGTCTTCCTCCTGGGGAATGCAGCTGCTTTCCAGGCTCTTGTTGTAGGGAATCGGCGTATTCTTCCCAGCCACGATCTGTATGGGGGCATCCAGGTAGTCGAAAGCCTCTTCCTGTATAATGGACGCCAGATCGGATGCCACTCCCCCTCGCCGCACCGCTTCCTGCGCGATGACGACATGCTCCGTCTTCTTCACTGACTCGATGAGGAGATCTCGATCCAGGGGGACCAGCGTGCGGGGATCGACCACTTCGACATCGATGTTCTCTCGTGCCAGGTCGTCGGCCACCGCGAGGGACTTCGCCACCATGCCGCCCCAGGCGATGAGAGTGACGTCCTTCCCGGCTCGTTTGACGTCGCCTTTGCCAAAGTCGATGACGTACTCCTCTTCCGGCACGGGCCCCTCGGTCATGTAGAGCAGTTTGTGCTCGATGAAGATGACGGGATCATCGTCGCGGATAGCGCTCTTGAGCAGTCCCTTGGCG
>PBRM01000197.1 GCA_002725915.1 Gemmatimonadota bacterium | reverse complement strand
GCGTGGTCGACGAGAACGAACCGGTCGAGGACATCGTCGCCGATCCGGTGACCGCCGCCCGCCAGCAGACCGAGGCCCGCCACCCGCGCATTCCCCTGCCCCGCGATCTCTACGGCGAGCGCCGGCCGAATGCGCGCGGCATCGACCTCACCGGCGACAAGCAGGCTCATACCGGCTTGAGCGGTGGGGAAGATCTCCTGCTCTCCCGCCGACGTTCTCTCGGTGTGATCGTGAAAGAAGCCGCCGGATTCGGGATCCTGCCAGGTCAGGAGACGAGCAGTGCAGGGACGGACGACGTCGAAGCGCTGCAGCAGGGCGGCGCCCGTCAGCAGGCAGGAGAGGGGGTAGCAGCCGTACCTGTCGGCGAAGACCCCCTGAGGGGTGACGCCCTCCAAAGCGCCCTCCGGGGTGAGCATGTTGCGTTTGGTCCACTCGAGAGCACGAGAGGCCGCTTCGATCTCGCCTACCAGAGCGAAGGCCCAGGGGACGCGGTAGTAGTAGAGGTCATCGGCCACCGGGCCGATAGAGCCGTCGGCGTTCAGCTGCTGAAGAAGCCAGTCGGTACCCTGCTGACAGCAGCCCCGGTAGCTTTC
Organism: Gemmatimonadota bacterium; assembly: GCA_002725915.1. Lineage (GTDB taxonomy): Bacteria > Latescibacterota > UBA2968 > UBA8231 > UBA8231. The sequence continues at coordinate 10,925 of PBRM01000197.1, read as the reverse complement.
CAAGTTCACGGGGTTACTCCCAGATCTCGATGGATCTCGACGGGCTCCGAAATGTTCTTGAAGTGCTCAAGTTCCAGGGATTCGATGTGGTAGCGTCGCCGGGACGGCGGGCGGTCTCGCCATCGGCGAAGGCCGAAGATGACGCCGGGCCCCTATGTGCCCTATGTACTGTATGGACAGTAAGATAGCCCAAACTCACAGAGAGGCACAAGAAAAGTGATGAGGGTTGGTGCAGAGAGGGAAAATCCGGCGCCGCTCGGCCGCCGAGGCGCCTGAGACCCCAGGACGGGGAGCCTGGACCGTGAATCTCGATACGCAATTCACACGTCCAGCACGTATCGCGCCAGCGGCGTCAGCCTGCGATCGGTCTCCGGGTTCAAGTATTCTCGCTGGTCAGTCTGCTGCTTGTGCTCGCGGGCGATAAAGGCGCAGTGCAGAACCCGTCGCTGCTGTCCGGAGCTGTTCTGTGTACAGCTGTGCCAGGCGCTGCCGTTGAACACGCCTACTGAACCGGCTGACGCCGTAAGGTAGACCTCGCCCGGATAGGCCGCCATGCGGTCCTCCACCTCCTCGCCGACGACGCCCGGAAACCGGTGACTCCCAGGCACGACGCGGGTGGCGCCGTTGTCGGCGGTCATGTCGTCGAGCATCCACATGGAGTTGACCACGTGGTAGGTGCCGGTCTCCCGCGCACCACCCCAGTCGGCGTGCAGCACTTGCTGGCCGTGGCCGAGCAGAGGTTCGTGGGCGTTGAGGGAGTGTAGTTTGAAAGGCCGCTGCAGCACGTGCCACACCGCCGCCAGTAACGCCGGCTGCAGGTACACCTGGTCGAAGACCTCCCCCTTGTTGACCAGGTCGGCCAGTCGTCGCACCCCCTCAACCTGACTTACCTCCTTGCCGGCCTGCTCCCCCTCTCTTTCGAACACCTGCTCGAAGGCCTGCTGCAGCTTCTCCCGCCACGCCGGGTCGATGACGCTTTCGAAAATCGCAAACCCCGACTCGTCGAGCTGTGTGCGCTGTGACGGGCTCAGCTCCTCCGGGGCAAACCCCAGGTCGATCAGTCTCTCGTCCATGTCCCCATACCTGGTCGGCGCTCCCGGCGGCACGACCTCGAAAAGGCGATCGTCGACGCGATGATAAGCGGGCTGACCGTGGTCTTGGAAAATATTCCAGAAATGCGTTTCTTTGACCGCCGCATGGCAACTCCTTCCTGAATGCTCCTCCTGCAGGCAATCCAGGTGTCAGCGCTGGTGAGAACGAGGTCTTACATTTCGCCCCCGGAGGTCACTTGCCACTCCTCGCTTACCAAATGTCAGCGACAAGATGAAGATAAGCTTCGACCTGCGCCACAATCCCATCGGCCGACCTGCCGGCCGGCCGCTCTTCCCGGCTTCGTCGGCCGCAGCCGCCACAATCCAGCCAGCGGGTTGCGCAAGGCGGAACTTGGGCACAATCGCGGTACGAGACGCGCAAGAAATTGAGCCGTACCGACGTGCCCACCTTCAACCGCTGGCCATCCAACGACCCCGTCTGCGCCTGAGCTTTACATCGTATGATTGAATTGGAATTAAGCGGCGATGAACACGCCGCCGGCAAACTGAGACCAGAGCATCTGCAACAGGCGGTCAACGCCATCCGCGAAGACGGTTTCGTCGTTCTGCACCGCGCTATAGACCCCGACCACATAGCCCTTCTGCGCGAGCGCATGCTCGCCGATGTCGAAGAGATCCTAACCCTCGACGACGTGCCCTATCAGTTCCGCGACGGGCACCTGCAACAAGACCCACCGCCTGTCCCACCCTATCTCTTCCGCGATGTGCTGGTCAACGAACTCGTCGTCGATGTGACGCGAGCGGTTCTCGGCGAAGATCTCAAGAATGCTTTCTACAGCGGCAATACCTGCTTGCCCAATCCACATCAGCAACCCTTGCACGTCGATTCGGGCCAACTCTGGCCCAACCTCGACGAGGCGACTCCGGCCTATAGCCTAGTCGTCAATGTCCCCATTGTCGACGCCACCCCCGAAAACGGCAGTACCGAACTCTGGCCCGGCACGCACTTGGACACTACCCGCTCCATCAACGACGGCGATATCAAGCTCTCACCCGAAGTCGAAGCATGTCGCCGCGCCGAATCCCACCCCCTGCAACCGACCGTGCCCTCAGGCAGCGTGCTCATCCGCGACATGCGCCTCTGGCACCGCGGCATGCCCAATCACAGCGAGCAGCCCCGCCCGATGATCGCCATGATCCACTGGCCGCGCTGGTGGAACACGGGAAAGCCGTTGCGCTTTCCAAAGGGCACAGAGGAGTTGTTCGCTGCTAGCGCGTTAGAGACGATGGCAGAATTCGTTGAGGGGCCGATCAGCTATATCAACCGAAACCGGAAATACGATTATACGGAATAACTCTTTCCTCTCTGGCAGGCCCCAACCATCGCTTAGGAAAGGCAGCGCTCAAGCAACAAACGACGTTGTGCCTGCACTACAGCCAAAGTGTGGGGTCTATCCATAAACATAGAAGAGATCTTGAACCACCTCTTCAATTACTGTGGAGTACAACAAAGCCAGGGCTTTGATGCGCTCTTTGAGAACAAGACACACCTGCCGAGCCCATCATCAAGGTGACAAGCCCTCATTGATCTGAGGCGGACCAGCAAGGTGGTGCTCGAGCGGGATGACACCTGGGGATCATTGCAATTCAGGAGGAATACGGTGAAGGGATCTACTGCACGGATCTGGCATCGCTTGGGTGCCGAGGTACTACAGACGAGGCTGCTGTTGGTCGTGGTGACCTGGGGATGGCTGGGGCATGGCCTCTCTGCTCAAGAGCCGATCGAGCTAACCCTCGAGTCGGCAGTAAGTCTGGCCATGAGAAGCAGCTACCGTATCCGACAGCTGGAGCTGGGGATCCAGCGAACCCGAATGTACCTTAGGGCCCGCCAAGCCCAGCTGAGGTCCTCCGTATCCATGGACCTGATAGCGCCGCAGTTTAAGGGCGTATCGGATTACAAATGGAATTCGACCCTGAGACGCGACGAGATCGTGCGCCAGAATACCCGTCTCTGGGAGATGGGTATAGCCGTGTCGCAGCCGGTGATTCTGTTCGGCAACCCCACGGACGGTTACCTGTCACTGCACAGCAGGTTCTACCGCTACGATCAGAGCGAGGACGGCACGAACGCCAAAAACTACTACAACCGCTCCTATCTGAAGTTCGAACAGCCCCTCTTTCGGCCAAACGAACTCAAGAACGACTTGGAAGAGGCCGAGCTCGATCTGGAACGCGAGGATTTGGAGTTCCTGCACGATCAAGTCGATCTCATCGAAGATGTCGCCGATGACTACTACGATCTGTTCGAAATCGCCTACGCGGACCTCGTCCATCAGAACCGCATCGCCAGCCTCAAGCAGCTACTCGAGATCGTCGAGGAAGCGACCGGCAAAGACACGGCCTTCGGTATGGAGCCCGTACAGGTACAGGTGGAGTTGGAGAATGCCCACGAGGAACTCCGCTCGAACCAGAGAGAGTACCGAGTGAGGATGGAACGGCTGAAGCGGCGACTTGGCATGAGTAGTGGGGAGCTGCCGCACGTGATGCCGAGCATTTCCATCGACCGCGTGAAGGTGGATGTCGAGGAGGCAATCCGCTACGGTCTGTCTCTGGCTCCTCGTATGCGCATGGAGGATATCCAGATCCGCGAGCAGCAGATCGATCTGGACAATGCGAAGGGCAGGAACTCATTCCATATCGATTTGGAAATGACCTACGGACTGGAGAAAGAGGATGAGGCCCTCGGAGAGCTGTGGAACCGGTACGACAACAGCTACTCCGTGTCGGTCAATGCCAATGTCCCCATATGGGACTGGGGACGGCGTCGAGCACTGATCAATGCGGAGAGCATTAGCGTCAAGAGGGCAGAGCTGAGCAGGACAGAGACAGAAGAGCGTATCACCAGTGAGATCGTCAATGATATCGTGGATCTGCAAGAGTATCAGCGACGTGCCCTCAGCACCCAGACCAACGTCGACAGGGCGAAGAGGGTCACCGAGCTCAGCATCGGGCAATACCGGCAGAGGCGAATCCCGCTGCAGGATGTGCTCCGCAGCATCGCTGTCCAGTTCGACACAGAGAAGGGCTTCCTCGATGCCTACATGGGGTTCCGCAGGTCGGCCTTGGAGTTGGCGACAGACACCTATTACGACTTCGAGAACCAGACACCACTGCTCGAAAGATTTGCGCCCTAAGCGCGCCGGACTTGGGATCGACAGACAGGTCAAACAAGATCGTCTGAATAGCTCAGTTCACCAGCGCCTGTTTCTACACGTTCTCATCCATGCTGATGTCGTGAATCCAGTGGTTGTTCGATCGATTAGATACTCGCGCATGTGCGGATTACTGATGGAGAAGTCCGATGTCTCCGTGGGATCCTGCGCGAGATTGGCCGCACTTTGCCGAGGGGCGGACTCAGGTACCGCTGTTTCTGAACAGGAGAGGCGGTCAGACGCCGGTTACTCTCTGGCTTCGGCTTTCTTCCCTCCAGCGGCCCAGATAGCCTATGTTTCTGCACGCTCTTGTCAGAGTTTGAGGGCAAGCAATAGTAGTCTTGTTTTGTATTTTAGTGCATTACATGGACTTACCCCATGAACGACACAGAAAAATACCTCTTCGACCTGAACAGCACAGGCACGGGATAGTATCAGGTTTCTCAGAGGTAGAGCCACCTCAGTGTCAGCCAGAAGCAGCCAGAATTAGCTCAGTTTGAGGGCAAGTTGAGGGCAAGCCATCCGTCAACGTGATGGCAAGCCCCTCGATGTGTGGCCGCAACTTCTCCGCATCATAGGCCACGTAGACATCCGTCACGCTCCCACGCTTGTGTCTGAGCGCCGCCTGCACCACCTCTCTTGGAGTTCCAATCTCCGTCTCCAAGATTGTTGAGCCGGTCTTCCGCAGCGTGTGAAGTGAGATGTAGCGCACTCCTGCCGCCTTTGCGATCTCAGGATTCCAGCGTTGAGACATCTGCCAGTGAGGCAGGGGAGTGCCCTTGCTCGTGGTGAACACCAGCCCGTGATCTTGCCACTTGTCGCCCTTCTTCAGACGCATCTCAGCCTGGCGGGCCTTGTGATCCCTCAGTGCATCGAGCAGGACACGAGGCACTGGCACTTCGGCTTCGCTGGACTCGGTCTTTGTCGTCGCCATGCCATGAACCCGGCTTTGCTGCTGTTTCACCAAGTACACGCCACGCTCCTCATCCAAGTCCACCCACCTCATACCGCGGAACTCTCCGTCTCGTAACATGAGGCAGACGATGGCGAGTACGTGCGGCCGCACATGCTCGGGAGTCGCCGTCAGATACTGTCTCATCTCTTCAATGCTGTATGGCTCATAGGTGCGCGGAGCGGGCTTCTCTCTCGCATCAGGCCACTTTAGACGCCGCTGCGGCCACGGGTCGAAACTGATGCCCCAATATGTGCGAGCGACAGGGCCGTCAAGCGCGTGCTTCAGCATATCCCGAAAGTTGCCCATGGCGACCTTCGCGGTACTAACCGCCATCGTAGTCCCATCCTGTTGGACTCTCCTGCTCAGAAGCGACTGCTGAAAGCGGCGGACGTCTTCTGGTGTAAGCTGATCGACACGCAGATGGCCCAACTCCGCCACCACGTAGAGACGCAGATGCCGCTGCCGTGTCTCCAACGTTCGCGGCTTCACTGAGGGACGGATGGAATCCAAGTACGCCTCCGCCAGCTCTTCGACGGTACGCCGTGTCGGAGCGTTCAGGGTACCTGCTTTCAAACCGTAGGTGAGTCGCTCCAACTCAGCCTCGGCCCGAACGCGGCACTCCTTCATCGTTTCGCCTTCACGCCGGGGGAACACCTCCTCTACCTGTCGTGCCTGTCCCGGAGGACGGTAGCGCAGGTAAAGGGCTCTGCCGCGCTTGCGAATGTAGCCGCTACCTCGTTGCCGTTTCGCCATTTGCTGCCTCCTTAGTTAGCTGCTGGAGAACTCGCTGTGCGAGGGTCGAAACGTTGCGGGTACCGGCCTCCCAATGGGCGACGGCCCGTACGCTCACGCCCACACGCTTCGCGAACTCTGCCTGCGTGAGGCCGAGCCTTTCACGAAGCTGTTTGACGGCGTCTGGCGTGAACTTCATGGCGCCAGTCTCCTGCGGTTAAAGATGAACTGGAGTTCATGTATAGATACTAATGAACCTTGTTCATGCAACCAACTCCCCTGGGGGATAAATACTGGCTCACCGTTGTTGGAAGGTTGGGTTCGGCGGCTGGTTCGGGCAGGCTACGCGACGCAGCTCCATGAAGGCGATCAGATCTACGGTTTTGACGTGGACGCGGCCACCAGTACCGTCTCCCTTGTAGCTGGGCAGTTTCCCCTCACGGATCAACTTGCGCATGTGAGAAACCGACTGTCCCACCTCGTCAGCCGCTCGTTCCACGGTGAGGAAAAGCGGCTTGTCAGGCGCGTGAACGGTGATCTCCACCCGGTCGATGTGAACCGTCGTCTCCATCAGTTCGCCACCCATCAGACTCCGTTGTGCGGCTCCTCGACGGTGTAGTACATCCGTGCGTCCATCAGCCCGGTCAACCCCTCTTCCTCTGAGGGGTGCTTGGAGGCCATCTCCCTGGGAACTGTCTTTGGGACTCCTATGGCATCAATCCTGACCTCAGCTCGCGGTCGCTCGCGGTCAATCCCAGCTCGTGTCACCGACAGGCTCGCAACCTGCGAATCATCCGTCCAGGCTATGCCGTTCAGCCCGTCCATGATGGACTTGCCGATGTTGTCGATGTCGCGGCGCCGGCCAAGGTAGCCACAGGTGTATCTCCAAGCGCACCTTGCCCGTCAGAGCCGCTGAGAGCCCCGCTGAGCGTGCGAACCAGGCCACCTTCTTCTTCATACCGCCGGGTGCGTGTGGGCGTATACCACCGCCCTCGGGCGTCCCGTCGAGCCCACTGCTTCGGGACCGGCGGACCTGGCACCACAAACCGTCTCACGGCTACCTGACGACGCTCCACGGCGGCCAGCTGAGCTTCGGCCGCGGCCTGATGGAGACGGTTCTCGATGTGGCCCACCAGTACCCCCACCGTCCAGGCGTTGGCGCCGAACAGTCGACACGGTGGAGGCAGCTCCCCGCGCTGCACAGCCCTTTTGACGGGGGCCGCGCAGCGGTGGAAGAGTTGGGCGACACCCTCTTCGGTGACGACCGCACCGGACTTCATCTCGCCCAGTGCGGCAATGACACCAGGGAGTTCGATTGTTTCTTCTCTCTCTGTTAGCTCTGCTGAAGCTGTAACAACGCCGTCTGACAAACCAAATCTCCTATGGATGAGGCCTCTAACAGTGTCCTGTGGTCGGCTTGCTTCACCCGCAGATGCTATCGAATCATGCTAATCATCGAATCATCTATTAATGATTCGATGATTCGTACGATTCGGTAACATCCGTCCCTGGAAGGAAGTAGGGTTGCTCTTTTCCAATCTTCTTGCCTTTGAGAGCCTTGCCGACATCCACCAGGTCTGCCAGTAACGTGCTCACGTAACTTCGCGACTTCTCGATGGACTCGGCGATGCTCTTGGTGGTCGGCATGTCCTTCGAGTTCTGCAAGTCGCGCATGGCGTCAAGGACCATCTTGCGTGCCTCGCCCTGTTTAACCTCGGCGACCGTACCAACTGCCTCCCACTTGGCTTGCTCTCGGTCGAACTTCACGACCAGCTCGATTTCCTCTTCGTAGTCTCTGCCGTCGGCTGATAGGACCGTGTCCTGCTTGCCCTGAGGACGATGTAGCTGGAGGATCGCGTCAGCCACCGCTGTCTTGGCCTGGGAGCCGACGACTTCGTCCATGCTGTGAATGGAGCCAGGCACGGTCTTGCGCTCGTGGTCAGTGGCTACGATCAGTACATGCTCTGACAGTCCGAACTCCTGTACCCCCGCCAGGACACTCGTCACTGCCTCACTCTCGTTCTGCTTCATTTCTGGGAAGGCTCGGCTGAGCGTGTCAATGATGCACAACCCGAATTGCCCCTCGATGATCCGTTTTGCTACGGCCGGCCAGCCTGGCCAACGAAAACACCATACGATGTCTGCCGACGTCGGTATTCCTTGCTTCTTCATTCGCCGGCTGATTCGCCTAGGGTTATCCTCCAGGGCGTAGACCAGGGCCCTACACCTACGGGCAGATCGACCCAGGAGCTCTTCGCCAGTTGCGCAGGCGTTCGCTGCCTGCATGGTGAACCAACCTTTTCCGATTTTCCTCTTGCCGGCGATTACCACGAGCCCTTCCTCCGGCAGCAGGCCATCCACCTTCCATTCAGGCGGGGGAAACTTATGCTCCAGCAGTTCAGCCGTAGTCCACTCACGCTCCATGGCCTCGGGCCTCGCTTCAGGTGCCCAGGTCTCCGCCTCGTCCACCAGGCGCCGTACCTCGGCCTCCCCGCGAGTCTCCAACACATCTACGATATCCCCGCCATCCTTCAAATCATCAGGCGGTTCCACTCGTTGAATCGATGCCGCAGTGTCTGCCAGAGACTGGCAGACCAAATCAGCGTGTCGAAAACCAGGAGCGTCTTTATCGGGCCACAAGACAACATGCCTGCCCTTGAGCTGCCCGGAGTGTTCGGGCAGCCACTTCCCCGCTCCCCCGGCGCACGTTGTGGCGTTAACACCGATCTGGCGAAGTGCCTCGACGCACTTCTCACCCTCCACAACAACCACCGGATCCTCTTCCTCAATCAGCTCCACCAGCCTGTAGAGAGGAGCGGGTTCCGCCTTTGCGGCTCCCTTCTCCGGGTACTTCCACCCTCCTTGTCCGTCCGGGTACAGCTGGTGGAAGGTCTTGGCTCCGTCCGGGTACTCGATCCGCTTGACCAGCCTGACGGGCTCCGCGTGTCGGTCGGTGTAGACGTATTTCGCCGCTACCTTGCCGTTCTGCCGTGGGGGGCCGTGAGGGCGTGCTGGAGGACCGGAAGTGCTGCCGTTGCCGTTCACACCGGCGTACTCAGCGACGATCCGCTTGGCATCAGCAAACCCTACACCGTCCATGTTCATGACGAGTCCGAATACGTCAACGGGCTTGTCACCAAAGCAGCCCTGGGAATAGCACTTAAAGCGCGTTTTGCGCAGGTGGAAGGAGGGGTTGCGGTCGCCGTTGTTGTGGCGATCTGACTGGGGGCAGCGGGCCTTGCCGCTTGCGTCGAACTCGATCCCATACCGATCAAGAGCAAACTGCGCAGGGTCTACACGCTCCTTGAGGGCGGCGAGCTCACGCCTACCAGAATCAGGCACGCTCGGCGACTCCCTTCCTATCCAACGGGGACAGTCCCTGACACGCCTCCAGGCGCTCGAGCCGCCGCTCCTGAGCCCAGAATTGCTCCTGCAGCCGGGCCAAGCCAGAGGTCGCCAGGCGTCTTGTGAGGCGATCGGCCTCAGACCACGGTTCCGGAATAATCGGCGCAGAGCGAGTGCCCGGCGCTTGGGAATACGATATGTTTGACATCAGTTCTTTCCTTCCCGCCCCCTGACCTTTTCGCCTTCCGAGCGAGGTCTGGGGGCTTTCTGTGCTTGCTCTTCACTTGCTTGTGGCAATCCTAGGCCGATAGCTGAGCGCCGCCATCGGCGAGCCATCTCAGCAGGCTGCGTTTCCAGAAGCGGCGGTATTTGCCTGCGCGAAATGTCACGCTAGCCGGGATCAAGCCGAGTCGGGCCTTCTCGTACCACCACCGGATAGGAATCCCCGTGATCTGCTCTGCCTGCTGTGATGTGATGGCCACGTCATCTTCCTCAACGGCCGCAATGGCGTTCGAGATCATCGTTCCTCCTTTTTCGAGAACAGAAATGCGGGTGGAATCACCGGGCCCATCCGCCAGTCAAAGGGAAGATAGGATTCCACCCGCACGTTGTAAATGCCTGTACTGCAATAAGTTAGGAAAATGAATCAGTCGAAATATGGTAATCTGATCAGTTCATTTTACCATCTTTCTTTCCCGACCGAGACCAGTTTCCTAAGTTGTGCGACATCGACTCAATCTCGTCGTCCAAACCTTTCTCCGAGTACTGCAGTTTCCCCTCGAGATCACGAGAGAGAAGCACAATCGCCTTGGCGGCTGACCGTCGGGACCGTCCGTTCTGCTGCAATATCTCGGTGAGCGCAAGTAACGCTCGCCGTTCGTTCGGCGAGAAGTCATTCAGTCGATCCGGCTCGCCGGAGAAAAGGACTCTGTGCATAGCGGCGGGATCGTCCAAGCACCCTTCATCCCAGCTCGTCAGCACGACAGAGACCTTATCCAGTCCTGCCGAGAGCCCTGTCTGAGCCAATGCCTCTTGGGTCTCTGGAATGGGTTGCTCTTCCAGTTCCCGAAGACAATCTCCTAATTGACCAATCAGACCTCCGAATTTCTTCACCCACTTCCCACCTCTGAGGCGGTCCACTCGCCGCGCCTCGACGTGAGCCTCCTCCTCACGGCAAAGAGCATCGGATTTCTTGTCTTGGGCAACGCACACCTCAGCTACCATGAGAATCGCTGGTGCCAACCAATCCGGGGAAACCAGTCCCTTGAGTCTGGCTATGGCCTTAGAAACCTGTTCGTGTCTTGTGTGAAATTGAAGATTGAAGACTGCGAAGAGCTTGCGAACATAGCTATAGCCGCTCTGACGCAGCGCTAAGGCATTCTGTATGAAATCAATATTCGAGTCGCTCAGTTGCTGAAGATGATGTCTCTCAATGCGGAGACGCTCGATCTGATGCTCAGACTGGAGGTTCTCGGTAACCAAATCCAGCGCCTGGAAGAGTGTATCCAGACTATACTCATGGTCCGCCGGTCCAATGTTGTCGGGATTGGCGATCCATCCCCTAAGAGGGTTGTGGGCATCTGGATAATCGGTTCCTGCGTCTACTTCGGAGTCACTGAACATCATTCG
>PBRM01000196.1 GCA_002725915.1 Gemmatimonadota bacterium | reverse complement strand
AGGCGGCTATAAAGGATACGGATTGGCTCTGATGTTCGAGTGCCTGTCGAGTCTGATGGTGGGCAACCCCCTGCTGACTTCGACGATCCTGCAGCGCAAACCGGTCAGGCCGGGCACGCAGAACAGCTTCGTGGCGGCGATCAACATCGCCAGCTTCACCGATCTGGCGGAGTACGAGGAGAATGTCGATCTGCTGGCCGACACGATGAACGGTCTGCCCACGGTGGAGGGAGCGGAGCCGGTGATGGTGCCCGGAGAGCCGCAGCTGAAGGTATGTGAGGAGCGCATGAGGGACGGCATTCCGCTGCCGCCGGGGACGGTGGAGAAGCTCAGGGTCGCGGCGGAGCGCTTCGGCCTGTCGCTGCCGCAAGGCCTACCACATCGCGATCGATCGAACGGAGATGGATGAGATGTCCGATGACGCAGAGCCAGTCGTCTATCTGAACGACAAGTTCGTACCCGCCTCCCAGGCGCATGTGAACATCTACGATCTGGGCATTGTGCTGGGGGCGACGCTGACCGAGATGACGCGCACCTTTGCGCACAAGGCCTTCCGCGCCAGTGACCACGTGGACCGGCTTTACCGCTCGGCCCGATACGCCGGCATCGACCTGCCTCTCTCCGCCGAGGAGATGCTGGCCACTACCGAAGAGCTGGTGGAGCGCAACGCCGCGCTCATCGGCGAGACTGAAGAGCTGGGGGTGGTGCATTTCATCACCCCGGGAGAGAACCGAATATACGCGGGAAATTGTGCGGACACGGCACGCCTCGAACCCACGGTGTGCATCCACTCCTTCCCCCTGCCGTTCGAGGAGTGGCTCCATTTCTTCACCGAGGGAGTCCACCTGGTCACCCCCTCCATCCGCCACGTCCCGCCCCAGTGCATCGACCCCAAGATGAAGAACCGCTCCCGCCTGCACTGGTGGATCGCCGACCAGCAGTCTCGCGCCGTCGATCCGAAGGCCACCAGCCTGCTGCTGGACCTGGAGGGCAACATCACCGAGTGCTCTGGCTCAAACATCGTGATAGTCAGAGGGCGCACCATCTACTCGCCGACGAGCAGGAATATCCTCGAGGGCGTCAGCCTGGTCACCGTGCGCGAGCTGGCCCCCGGTCTGGGATTGGACTGGGTGGAGAAGGACCTGCAGCCCTACGACGTGGTGAACGCCGACGAGGCCTGGCTGACGACGACGCCGTATTGCATGGCGCCTTGTGTGAAGATCAACAACGCCCCCATTGGGGACGGTGCGAGGGGGCCGATTTTCGGCGAGATGATAGCGGCCTGGAGCGAGCTGGCGGGTCTGGATATCCTGGCGCAGATCGAGACCGGCACTCATCGGTTGGACTGACTCAACGGTGGGTCATGCGCCGGAGGTCTCCCGAGAAGGCCTGGCGCTACCACGAAGATCAGTAGTGGCGCCCTGCGCCGCCTTCGGGTGCCTTCTGCGCAGCCGAGCTCAGACGGAGACAGCTACTTCATTCAACTTTTTCCGCAATCCTCGAGAGCAGGGCCTCGGCCCCCTGCTTTATCCAGGGATCGTACGCCGTCAGAAAGAAGCGTACGCCCATGTCCAGGTAGCGCTCCAGGTTGGCGTCGACTCCCAGAGCTCCCGCGGTGCGTCCCGCCGCGACGATGCGGCTCAGGGACTTGTCGACCACCCGCTGCAGTTCCGGATGAGAGAAGTCACCGACGATGCCCATGGTCTGGGCCAGATCGCCCGGGGCGACAAAGAAAACGTCGATGTCGTCGACTTCCAGGATGGCGTCGAGGTTTTCCACCGCACGGATTTCCTCGATCAGCACCACCGTGAGGATCTCGCTGTCGGCCTCCTGAAAATAGGCGTCCTGACCATAGGACCTGCGGCCGCCGTATATGCCGCGGCCGCCGACAGGGCCGAATCGAGTGGCGTGGACGACGTACTCGGCGTGCTCGCGGGTGCACACGTGCGGGACGACGATGCCGCTGGCACCGCAGTCGAGGGTGCGGCCCATGAGTCCGGTCTCATTGGCGTGGACGCGCACGATGGAGGCCATATTCCACAGATCGCAGGCGCGCGACAGATCGCCGATGCGGTCCCAGGTGATGGGTCCGTGTTCGCCTTCGAGCCAGAAACCGTCGAAGCCCAGGGGGCCGATAAAGTCGACGGTGTCGGCACTCTGGCTGTGGCCGACGACGACGGTAGCTACCTGACCGGCCTGTAATTTCTCTTTGACGCGGTTGCCGCGCATGCCAATACTCCTTTTCTATGCTTTTTTGGAACCGGCTATAGCATGACGAGAGCGGGCGCTTGTCGGCCACCCTCGATTGCCCTGACTGGGATCTGGAGACCATTGTCGCAGGGGGAGCCGCCGGCTTCGATGGGGTTGGGCTCAGGGGACTTCAGGCCACCTCGATACTACAACTAGTTCGGAGTTCACGACAGGCCTGTCGGCTACCGAAGCGCACCGACCCCCCTGAAGGTCAGCTGCCGCCGGTTTGCTGACCTCTTCTGGGTGTGCTACCTTCGACGCTTCCGTGCGAACGAACGGCTAGAGCACGAGGATTTCGGCGGATTGACCCGCTGACGGGTCGATATGGAGTTATCCGCAACCGACGCTGCTGTCAACTCGGACCCGCTGGCCTGGTGCGCCTGCCCTATCCGGCGGCGGTTCGGCGCGGCGGACGGCTGGAGCTGTTCGGGGACGGCGAGCTGATAGCTCAATCGTCAGCCTCCGAAGCGGCGGTTCACGGGATTTCCAACGACCGGCCCCTGCGGATTGGCCGAGGGCCGCACGACGGCTTCAACGGAACGCATTCGGGACGTCCGTATACACCGCTGTCGGCATCGGAAGTGCGGGATCTAATTTCTTGATCTTGCAGAGAGGAGCGTTCTGTTGTGGTCAAACGTAGAGGGTTGAAGAGATGAAGATCACGCATCTGGAGCGAACCGTGGTGTCAGTACCCTTCGTGCCCGGCATCCTGTCGCCGCCCGAATACGAGGAATACAGCCCGGCGTACCCGGAGCCCCTGAGCCGTCGCCGGCAGGATGTGCTGCGTATCGGCACGGACGTGGGGCTCACCGGCATTGGCATGAGCGGACCGTACTTCGGCAGCCACCCCGACCCGGCGTCAGACCTGATCGGCCGCGATCCCCGGGACTTCGAGCCGCGCCAGCTCGGAGGGGGAGGCTACGACATCGCGCTCCTCGACCTGATCGGCAAAAGTGTGGAATGGCCTCTGTACCGCATCTTCGGCGGCAAGGCGCAGGATAGGGTACTCGTCGATTACTGGATCACCCGCATGGGCGCACAGGAGTCGGCTGCCGCTGCGCGGAGGGCGGTGGAGCTGGGCTTTCACGGTATCAAGATCAAATGCTGCTGGGAGGATGGGAACGTGGCGGATCGCGTCCACGCCATCCACGCGGCCGGACCCGACCTGCGGGTCGTCCTGGACCCCGGGGGGCGTTTTCACACGGTGGCGCAGGCACTGGAGTTGGCGCGGGAGCTCGAGGGCCTCGACGTCGTCTTCGAGGATCCCATACCAAAGGACGACATGGAGGACTACCGACGGCTCGTGGAGGAGACGGATGTCATCATCGCACCCCACCTGCAGAACCCGAGACAGGTGATCGAGGTCGTCCACCGGGGAGCGGCGGACGCCATCAACGTAGCCCCTTCGGATTGGGGGTTTCTGGACATGGCCCGAATCGCCGAGGCCGGGGGGATCCCGGTGTGGCAAGCCTCCAACGTCGACCTGGGCGTGTTCGATGCCTTCCGCCTCCACGCTTCGGCCGCTGCCGCCAACTGCACCCTCGGCAGTGACCTGTGCGGCAACTTCGTCCACGAGCACAGCCTGCTGAAAGAGCCGCTGGTGGGAGAGGACGGACACGCCGTCGTACCGGAGGGACCGGGCCTGGGGGTCGAGCTGGACGAGGATGCAGTGAGTGAATACACCGTGTCATGCTGATCAAGACTCAGGCGAGCTCGACGCGCAAGCGGTTAAGTTCAGTCCTGCTCCGTGACGGCTGCAGACCTTAGAAGCCGGTCAGGTCGAAGGGATTGGACCAGGCCTTGGTGCCGTCGGGCGCGATGACCTCGAAGCGCGACCAGCGGGCATTGGCCCGAATCGAGAAGCTGGCGGTCTCAAAGGAACTGCCGTGCTCGTGGTATTCGGTGCCGTAGGTGTCGCACACGGCGAAGATACGCTGTGCCTCCGAGGAGACCACGGTGGCCTCGACAATGCGGCTTTTGTCGGTAGACTGATCCGAGAGGCGCAGCTGGATGTCGATGATCTCCGGGCCGGTGCTTCCATAGGATGCCCCGGTGGCGAGAGCCTCCACGACCGCCGCCGCCGTCCTTTCTTTGACACGCACCACGGTCCAGCCCTGGTAGGTGTCGTGCCTGGCCGAGTCCAGGGCGTGGGAGTCGTCGTTGGCCAGGGCGGGGTAGATCTTGCCCTCCAGGCTCATCCAGTCGTCCCAGTGAATGGAGCCCTCCCCCCTGCCCATACGGCGGCAGGTGGTGTTGAAAACCTCGATACCGGAGAGCCCTCGCAGCGGCAGGGTGTCGCGCAGGATGTTGATCGAGCTCCAGTGCGGATGGGCGAGCCAGATAGTTCCCCCCTGCTCGCGCACCGCGTCGATGACCAGCTGCGGCGGTAGTTGTTGGCTGTCCATGTCCTCGTGGATGTTCAGGGCCACGAAGTGGTGGACCTGCCCCCCGAAGGGATTGGTGGGATGGAACTCGGCGCCCTGGATGAGGACGAAATCGTCCGGCCAGGAGACGGTGTCGGTTCGCGTGATCTTGTAGTGGTCGGACAGGCACAAGAAGTTGTAGCCGTGTTCGACGTAGCCATCCAGGCGCTCCTGCGGCGACGGCTTGCCATCGGAGTTGGTGGTGTGGGAGTGGAGATTGCCCTTGAGCCACTCGTAGCCGTCGTCAGAGGCGAGATCGTATGGGCTGACCAGCCCGTCGACAGGTGTCTCGATTGCCATGCGAATCCTTTCTTCGATTGAACGCGATGCCGTTTGCGATGCAGGAGCAAACGATACTCAAAGGACGCCGGGCTTTCAAGCGAGCCGCCATCCGTCGGTATAAAGGCAACCGGTCACCAATCTCAGAAGAAGAGTGAAATGGGATCTATCAACGGTCTCCAATCTCAGAGGGAGAGTTGAAATGGGATCTGATCGAAAGAGCGCGCGGATCGGCTTCATCGGCGCCGGCTGGTGGGCGACGAGCAACCACATGCCCGTACTGGCGCAGCGGCGGGACGCGGCGCTGGCGGGAGTGTGCCGCCTCGGGCAGCAGGAGCTCAGGCAAGTACAGGAAGCCTTCGACTTCCCCTTCGCGACCGAGGACTACCGCGAGCTGCTGGAAAACTGCGAGCTGGATGGCGTCGTGGTCGCTTCGCCGCACACCCTGCACTACGAGCACGCGCGGGCGGCCCTGGAGAAGGGGCTCCACGTGATGTGCGAGAAGCCGATGACGACGAGCGCGCAGGAGGCGCGGCATCTGGTACGCCTGGCCAGGGAGAGGGGGCTCCAGCTCCTGGTGCCCTACGGCTGGCACTACAAGGAGTTCGTCCAGCAGGCCAGGTCGTTGGTTGCAAGCGGCGCCCTCGGGGAGCTTGAATACGTGCTGTGCCACATGGCCTCCCCCATTAAGGGGCTGCTGAGCGGAGAGGGTATGGAGGTTGACAATGTCAGCGGACAGTCCGGCTCCAGCCTCTTCAGCCCGGCACCGGAGACGTGGGCCGATCCACAGGTTGCCGGCGGTGGCTACGGCTACGCCCAGATCTCGCACTCAGCGGGCATGCTGTTTTTCCTCACCGGCCTGCGGGCGGAATCGGTATACTGCCTGATGTCCGGCCCGGGGGCCAGGGTGGAGATCTACGACGCCCTTGCGGTTCGTTTTGAAGGGGGCGCCATCGGCACGGTGAGCGGGGCCGGATCAGTACCCACCGATCGGAGCTTCCAGGTCGACCTGAGGATCTTCGGTTCGGAGGGCATGCTGCTGCTCGATTGCGAGCGCGCCCGCATGGAGCTCCACCGCCACAACGGCGAGTCCGTACGGGCAGAGGTGGCGCCCGATGGTGGCGCCTACGAGTGTAGCGGTCCCCCCAACAACTTCGCCGATCTCATTCTCGGAACGACCGAAGTGAACTGGGCACCGGGCGAGGCCGCGATGAGGGGGGTGGAGATGCTGGACGCTGCTTACCGGTCGGCGCGGTCAGGGGTGGCCGAGGCGGTGGGGTAGTGTAGAAGCAGCCGCCATCAGCACAACCGGTCCGCCAGCTGCGTGAAGTCGTCGACGGTGAGGTCGGGCCGGAAGGGCGAGTCTTCGTACGGCTGGCGGTAGCGATCGACGAGAGCGGCGCGGAAGCCGCAGGCGCGGGCGCCGACCACGTCGAAGGAGTTGGCAGACACCATCAGGCACTCGCCCACCTCGAGCCCGAGATCGCGGGCGGCGCCTCTGTACACGGCGGGGTGCGGCTTGAAAGCGCCCGCCGTTGTCACCGAGATGATGTCGTCGAATGCCCAGCGCACCTGATTGGAGACCAGGTGCTGGAGGAACTCCGGGTCGCCGTTGGAAAGGACGACGAGACGATAGCTTTTCTGAAGCCGTTCCAGAGCGGCGACGACCTCGGGAAACGGCTGCAAATGGGGCCACGCCGCCATCAGGGCCTGCAGTGTATCATCCGTTGCGGGTATGTGGTGTCGCTTCAGGGTGTAGGCCGCGGCCCTGCGCACCGTCTCCAGATAGCCGCTGTGGCCCAGTTGCATGATCGTATCCTGAAACTGCTCCAGCCGCTGGCGGAGGCGCCAGTGCTCCCAGAATTCCTCCGCAGCTACAGTGGCCTCCACATCCGACAGGAATTCGGATATGAAGGGGGTCAGACTGCCGCCCAGATCGAGGACCGTGCCGAACAGATCGAAGGTGAGGGCTTTGGTGTCTGCCAGTCGAGGCATGAGGGATTCCCGTTCTTGAGGAGGGGTGTTGAAAGAGAGGCGAACGCTTTCTGCTCCGCCGCGGGAAGGCCTGGTGGCAAGACCCTACCGGCCCGTTGAAGCCCATTCTCGCCGGCAAAGCGACTTTATCAACGGGCTGCTAAGGCTCACAGCGGCCCTGTGCCGTAGACGAGATCACTTTTTGCGTTGCGATTGTATCAAGGAGGCGTGCAGGAATCAGATCCCTCGCCCGATATACCAAGTAGTGCAGGGGCACAACGGACACCCAACACCGCAGACTGGTGCCATCTAGACTGGGAAATCCATGCCGCAATACAATTATACATCCGATGTCGAGGTTCTGAACAGGGCAGATCGTCACCACGCGAGGCGAGGCAGACGAAGAGTACGTCTGAGCGAAGGCTCTCGACTTCGACCGCGCTCGAAGAAGGCGAAGCAGCACAAGAGGCCGACTCCCGCCGGGGGTCGGCCCCCATATCTATCTACCTGCCTCTGCCTGTGCGGGAAGCCGGACCCAATCCCCCTGTTCTTTATCCCAGGTCGGAGGGAGCTTACATTTGCAGCTTCCAGTCCGGCCTCCAGTTCGCTTCCAGGAGTCTTCCGTGTCCGTCGCCCTGCCCGATCTTCTCCCCATGCGTCCATTCTTGAGGGAAGTGGTGTGGGGAGGCCGCCGGCTGGAGGGGATCTACGGGAAGCAGCTGCCGCCGGGGCTTTCCATCGGGGAGTCCTTCGAGTTGTCCGCGCTGCCTGGGCAGGAGAGTTGGGTGGCCTCGGGCCCGCTGGAGGGCAGCCCCCTGGGCAGTCTGGTGCAGTCGCGCGGACCCCAGTTGGTGGGTGGCGGCGTGTGGGAGCGGTTTGGCGCCGACTTCCCCCTGCTGGTCAAGCTCATCGACGCGAGCCAGGACCTGTCGGTTCAGGTCCATCCCGACGACGACTACGCAAGGCGCTGCCGCCTCGGCTGCTTCGGGAAGATGGAGGCCTGGTATGTGCTCGACTCGGACGAGGGCCGCGTCGCCGCGGGTCTGAGGGAGGGGGTGGATCTCAAAACGCTGACCACCGCCCTAGATGCCGGCAGGGCGGCGGAGGTCATTCGGTATCACGCGGTCAGCGCCGGCGATCTCGTCTTCCTGCCACCCGGTACCGTCCACGCTCTGTGTGGCGGGGTGATGGTTTACGAAGTGCAACAGGCCAGCGATCTCACCTTCCGCCTCTACGACTACGACCGCGTCGGCATCGACGGCAAGCTACGGGAGCTGCATGTGGCCAGGGCCCTGGAGGTCGTCGACGTCGACAGCCGTCCTCACATCCAGCCGCACGCCACGGGGGCGGGGTGCGGTGAGAGGGAGGGCATCGATGCAGGCGCCGTGCACCTGGTGGAATCAGAACACTTCCGTCTGACCCTCCACCGGGCGGGAGAGCAGGCCTCTCGCCACCAGACCAGCGACTCCTTTCTCGCCCTGACTCATGTCAAAGGCGGCGAAGCCGAAGTCGGGGCAGCCGATGGCAGTTGCCGGATGCGGCTGGGCGAGACCGTGCTGATACCGGCTGGCAGAGAGATCAGCGTGACTGCCGTGGACGTCGGGGCACCGAAAGTGGAGTACCTGGCGGCCTCGGCAGTTGGGTGAGCGAACGAGATGAAAGGCACCGCATCGTGAAGTTTGTCATCAGAGCAGGAGGAGTGGGCACGAGGCTGTGGCCCTACAGCCGCGCGCAGCGGCCCAAGCAGTTTCACGCCATGGCCGGGTCCCGGACGATGATCCAGGACGCGGTGGAGCGCATCGCCCCCATCGCCGCTGCGGAGGATGTGTTCGTGTCCACCGGTACGGCGGCTGAGGAGGTCGTGCGGGAGCAGTTGCCGCAGCTGCCACGCGACCATCTCATCGTCGAGCCAGCCTTGCGCAACACCGGCCCGGCGGTGGGATTGGAGTGCGCCCTGCTCGAGGCTCGATATCCCGGATGCACCGTGGCCAGTCTGGGGTCCGACCACTACATCGGACGGCCGGAGGCCTTCTGCCGAATCCTGGAAGCGGCGGCGGAGGCCGCCGAGAGGGAGCCCGACTATCTCTTCACCGTGGGCGTCAAGCCGACGCGAGCCGAGACCGGATACGGGTACATCCGCAAGGGGCCGGCGCTGTGCACCGCCAGGGGCGAGCAGGTGTTCGAGGTGAACGGGTTCACCGAGAAGCCGGATGCGGGGCGGGCGCGGGTGTACGTGGACAGTGGCGAGTACCTGTGGAACTCCAACATGTTCGTGTGGAAGGCGGCCACCGTGCTCTCGCTGTTCGAGCGATATCATCCCGACATATTCGCCATCCTCGAGCGCATAAGAGACGCGGTGGGCTCGCCAGATGAGCGCGAGGTGATCGCGCGCGAATACGTGCGGCTCCCCGATATCTCCGTCGATCACGCTATCATCGAGCCCGCCGATCGCGTCGCCACCCTAGAGGCGGACCTGCAGTGGGGTGACATCGGCAGCTGGGCGGCGCTTACCGACGTGCTGCCGACCGACGACGAGGGCAACCTCTTTGCTGGCCAGGTTCTGTCCCTCGACACCCGGGACACAACTGCTTACGGGCCTTCGGGGAAGCTGATTGCCCTCATCGGCGTGCAGGACCTGGTGGTTGTGGACACGGCGGATGCGCTGTTGGTCTGCCGCAAAGATCAGGCCCAGCGGGTCAGGGAAGTCGCCGAGCGTCTGCGGTCCGAACAGGCCTACGAGAAGTACAGATAGCAAGCGCCCGCGACAGGGCTGCGGATGCTCTTTCCCGCAGGGCGTGAGAGCATCGCGGGTTCTTGCGCGTCTCTTCCAAGTCGGGCAAATCGCTACCTCAGCGGGACCTACCGGGGGGTATGGCCGGCGCTGGAGAGCTCGCCAACGAGGCGGCAGAGGCGCTGAAGTCCCTCGCGGACCTTCTCCTCGGGGGAGGCGATCGACACGCGGATGTGGTCGGCGCAGACCTCTCCGAAGGTGCTTCCCGGCGCCACCGCCACCTTCTCCGTCTCGATCAGGCGGATGGCAAAGTCCCGCGAGCCCAGCCCTGAGGAGGATATGTCTACCAGCAGGTAGAAGGCGCCACCCGGGGTGTAGTCATACAGACCGTTGTCCCTCAGGATACTCAAGGCGGCATCCCGGCGTTCCTGGTAGGCGTCGCGCATTTCGCCGACGCTGTCCTGGGGTCCGTCCAGGGCGTCTACGGCCGCCATCTGCGCAAACGCCACCCCACATGAGACCAGGGGCTCCTGTAACTTGGTGGCCAGCTCCACGTATTCGGGGACGGCTCGCGTGAACCCGACCCGAAAGCCGGTCATGGCGTAGGCCTTGGACATGCCGGTTACCAAGAGGACGCGACCGTCGGTGTCGACGCTCGCCGCCGAGGTGTGGGCGACACCGTCGAAGACGATCTCAGCGTAGATCTCGTCGGCGAGCACGTAGAGGTCGTGTCGGCGGGCAAAGTCGACGAGTTTCTCCGTCAGCTCCCTGCCGTGAACCTGACCGGTGGGATTGGAGGGGCTGCAGAGCAGAATGAGCTTGGTCCTGTCGGTCACAAGGGACTCGAGCTCATCCAGATCCGGCAGGAACTGCGCCTCCGGACGCAGGCTGTAGAACACAGGTTGGCCGTGCATGAGAGTGACGGCCATGCTGTAGTTGGGCCACCCGGGGTCCGGCAGCAGAACCTCGTCCCCCGCGTCGAGGACGGCCAGGAAAGCGGTGGCCACGCTCAGCACCGCCCCCTGAGTGACGAGGATGTTTTCCTTCCCCGTGGGCACCCCGGTCTTTCTCTGAATGTACCGGGCGGCGGCTTCGCGGACCTCGTCGATGCCGGAGTTGGGCACGTAGCGAGTGTGCCCCTGTCGAGCGTAGTGGCAAGCGGCCTCGACGATGTGCTCGGGCGTGTCGAAGTCCGGCTGGCCCACTTCCAGGTGGATGACACCGGGTGTGGCCCAGGCCAGATCCATGATCTCCCGTATGCCGGAGCGGGGAAGGGCGGATGGTATGCTGCCGAAGGGTTTCACAACCGCATCAACGCAGGTGGATACCAGGACCGGTGGAACCGATCATCTGCACGGTGTTGTAGATGGAAACCGGAGTGCTGGCACCGGTTACTCCCGTGATCCCCTCGACTCGCTCCACGTGCAGGTCCAGGCCCGGACCGCGGGCGTGGATGGCGATGGTCGCGTCACTCCACTCCGGGTTCACCAGCAGAAGCGAGTGAGTGCGGTCGAAGCCGATGCCGGCGTAGGCGATGGCGGCGTGGGTGTTGACGTTGCGCGGGAACTTGGGGCAGATGCCGCGAGTGGGCCCGTCGTAGAGGCAGGTCTCCTCGGTAATGCTGTCCGCGTCGATACCGGCAGCGGCGCAGTCCACATTCTTGGGATTCTTCTTCATGACTACGTCCACCGACTCCCAGACATCCCGGTTTTCGAGCAAGGCGTCCATGCCGACCACGCCGCCGTGCGGCACGAAGGCGCGAGTGCCGTATTCGCGGGTGGTCTCCTCCAACAGCGACTCCAGCTCTGCGTCGGCGAGGGCGGTGACGGAGATGAACATGTAGTTGGTCTTTTGCAGAATCGCGGCGCCCCACTCCCGGGTCACCGCCGGGTGCGCCATCTCGACGACGAGATCGGGACTTCGGCTGTCGAAATCGCCGAGGTCCTCGAGAGCCAGATCGCTTTCCACATCGGCGAGCCTGCTCGGGTCCTGGTCGTGGATGAACACGACCTCCATACCGCCAGCGGGGTTGGCATCTATCAGGCCGTGCACGGCGGCTCCGATCTGACCGTAACCGATCAGCCCGATGCGGGTGACGTCATTCTTGCCCATGTCGCTGCTCCTGTTTGGTTTGGGAATACATCTGCGGACTCGAGCTATCGTGTCCGATGTGTAGGGTCGATCCGCCGACCTGGCGCGCGGGCACGTCCGATGCCGGCCCTATCCGAACCGGCGGTTGCCTCTCAGCTCCAGATCATTGGAATATAGCCAAGACCGCCAGCGCGCCCAAACCGGAGTAGTATTAGCAGGCGATCTACCATATCTTGTGTAGGCGGAAGTCGCCGCACACAAGCCAGGTTCGTAAACATCAAATAATCACCGACTTATCCGATCTATACAATCGGGATTACCTGGTCAGAAGGGAAGCCAGTGGCGCAGCGCCGCCGACGCAGGAGGCAGAAGGGGAGAGCCGTTGGGTTCGTTCACGCCATCGGGCTAGGGGGACTGGCCTGTATTCTCTTCGCTGTTTTCGGGTTGGTGCAGTCTATGTTCGGCGGAACCGAGGCTCCCCCGCGCTCGCAGACAGCAGCGCCCGTGCGACAGCAGCCGGAAATACAGGCGAAGCGGTTGCCGGTGATCCGGTTGCGGGCCGAACCATCGACCGCGACGATCTCGCGGCCGGTGCGGATGTCGAAGGTGTTGTCCGCGATCACGTT
>PBRM01000195.1 GCA_002725915.1 Gemmatimonadota bacterium | reverse complement strand
CGGGCGCTACAGCTTTCGCGAGGCTCTGCCCGATGAAGGAGATATGGACTTCTACCGAATATTAAAGGCGCTCAAGGACGTGGGCTACTGTTACGGCATTGATCCCGACCACGTCCCCCGCTGCGAGGATGATCCCAAGGGCTACTATCAGTCCTATGCTTACTGCTTCGGTTACATCAATGCCATGATTCAGGCGATCTACGGCGAAGCCTGAGCGGCCTATGGCCCATGGCCCTCCCGGTGGCGGGCACCATCGTCTGCCGTGATGACGCTGTGAAAGGAGTTCTCTCCATGCTATTCTCCTCCTCCGCGCTCGGCGGGGCGCTGACGTCATGGTGACGTCTTGCCCCGACATGAAACAAGTCGAGCCCCTGACGGCGAGCCAGATTGCCCACTTCAGCCGCGATGGATACCTGGTTCTCCCAGCCGTGCTCGACCCTGAGCTCTGCCGCCAGGCTCGTGACGAAATGTGGGGGGCGATTGAGGCCGACCTTCCCCGAATGAAAAGGGGCGAGCCCTCTACGTGGGCCCCCATCACTGAGGAGGAAAGCTCCAGGCTAAGCGCGCAGAAGCCCGCGGGCGGGGGGGAACCGTATTTGGGCGGCAGTGGTCACCGCTTGACCATTCGCAATGGGGCTGAAGAACTCCTCCTCAATCTGGCCCCCCGAGCCTTGTGGCAGGTCGCAGAGCAGCTTCTTGGGAAGGGAACACTGGTATGGCCCGCTGGGCTCGACGAGTCCGGAACCACGACGGGCCCATGCTTCATGAGCGACGACGCCGTGGGAGGCCTCGCCAGTCACATGGGCAGCGAGATGGGCTGGCCATCAGGAGGGTCCTTCACTACGGAGGAGGCGCTGCGATTGCCCAAGACAGGGCCTGTGTGGCTCAATGGGCAAGGAACGCGCGGATTGTACTGCACGCTCCCGAAAAGCCCGTCTCCTGGACCCGAGTACCGTGGTTCCCACTCCGACGGAGCGTGTTATGGCCGATGGCGGCTGCAGATGGCAGCCTACACCGACGACGTTCCGCCCAACTCCGGTGCCTTCACCGTGTGGCCAGGGAGCCACACGAGGATCTGGAAAGAGCAGTGGAAGGCCTTCCAGGCAGGTGAGAAGCATACAGACACACATTTGGCGGTGCGAAATGCGGGAGGATATACCGATCCCGTCATTGGACGAATCAAGGCAGACACCCAACCGATCGATTGCCATGGGCCTGCCGGCACCGTGGTGTTGTGGCACACTAAGATTCTGCACATCGCGGGGCAGAACTCTTCCGACGACGTCATCCGCCAGGCGACAATCTATGGTTTCCTGAAAACGACCGCTGCTGTCTCCGATGCACTAGCGGTCGACAGCGAGGACGGCGACATTTGGCGGGATTGGTCCGATGAGCTACGCGGACAGTAGACGTGCTGAGCCGCGGATTCATGCAGCGGAAGGTCAAGGTCACACGCTGGAGTGGTATCGGACGAGCCGGAAGCGGTGGTCTGGCGACCGGCTGCGATCCGGTCTCCAAAGTGGCGGACTCAAAAGGTGACACAGCAGGCCCCGATGCAAAAGCGCGCTGATACAGCAGGGCACGGCCTGGCGGAGGAACTGGCCAGCGAGATCGCCACGATCCCGTGCATCAACTCCCATTCCCACATCTGTCCAGAAGCAGAGCGCCTGGCAAACCCCTTGGACGCGCTTCTCTTCTTCCAGCATGCCTATCCCCGCGCGGACCTGGCTTCGGCGGGTATGTCGCCAACGGATATGGAGCTGGCGTTCGACCCCGAACAGCCGCTGCACGAGCGCTGGGCGGTCTTCGAGCCCTACTGGCGCTGGACCCGTACCACCGGATACTCACAGTGCATCCTGACCGGGTTTCGCGACCTGTTGGGGTTTGACGAATTGACCGCGGACACCGTCGGACCGCTCTCGCAAGCCGCTCGGGAATTCATCGCGCCGGGATTCTACCGCCAGGTGTTGCGGCACCGGGCAGGCATCGAGGTGTCGGTAGTCAATATGGAAGATCTCGTCGAAGTGGATCGCGAACTTTTCCTGCCACTGCCCCGCCTCAATCGATTCAGCATGCTGAAGTCCGTCGATCAGATCAACGCCATCGAGCGCGATTACGGCGTTGCCATAGCGGAGCTCGGCCAGCTCGTCGAGCTCATCGGCAAGGTGTGCCGGGACTGGAAGCACACCGGAGTGGCCGGCGTAAAAATGTCCCAGTCCTACCACCGTCGAATGGATTTCGAGCAGCGCCAGCAGGAGGATGCGGCTGCCGTCTTTAGCCGTCTGATGATGGGCCACTACCCGGGCTTGAACTCCGAAGAGGGCAGAGTCCTGGAGGATTACCTGGTCTTCGAATGCTGCCGCGCCGCCTCAGCCACCGATCTGACTGTCCAGTTCCACCAGGGCATTCGGGCCGGCAATAGCGCTAGCATGGAAGGATGCAGCCCGGTACCCCTCGCCCCTCTAATGCGGACCTTCCCCCAGGTCCGCTTCGATCTTTCCCATGCGGGCTTCCCCTACCTGCGGGAGGGCGCGGTGCTGGCCAAGACCTTCCCCAATGTCTACCTGAACATGTCCTGGATCCACATCATCTCGCCCTTTGGCTCTCGCCTGGACCTGCGGGAGTGGCTGGAAATGGTGCCCTACAATAAGATCATCGCCTTCGGAGACGATCTGCAGCACGTCGAAGCGGTATACGGGCACCTGCAGATGGCAAGACGGAATTTCGCTGAGGTGTTGGCGGAGATGATAGCAGAGAACCGCGTCTCCGAGTCGGTGGCGCTCGACATGGCTCGAGCGGCGTTTCACGACAATCCGGCAAGGATTTACGGCGTCGAGGGCTGACTCTTCTCTCCAACGCCCGACGGCGCTGGCGATCGCTACCCGGATGCAAGGTGATACCATCGCGTGGACCTCACAGCCAACCTGATCCTGGGAGGTCAGAACCTTCTCACTTGCCTGAACCCGGAGGTCAACTACCTCCCCTACTGGCAGATGGCGGTCGACGAAAACCACTTCGGTCAATACCAGTTTCGACGCTATTGCACCGGCCACAACGTCGGCCGCTGGTGGAACACGATGCTGCGCCTGGAACGCTCGACCGGGTTCGAGATCCCCGAAGAGATCGAATCGGCGATGCTAGAAAATTCCTGGCGGCTGGCGGACAATCCGACCGGCATCTTTCTGGAGGACATAGACCCGAAGGATCCGGCCACGTGGTACATCCACTCTTACCGTGAAACCATGCTCTCCTTCGGGCTTCTAGCCGGACTGCGATCGAGCGCATCCGCCAGAGACCACGGTCTTCTCGCGATCGAGCGCATGTCCCGAGCCAGTGAGAACCCGAATTGCTGGCGCCTTGCTGGTGGGGTTGGTCCCCCGATCTCGAAAACCGGAAGAAGCGCTGAGCCGGCCTACACTCACGGCCGTGCGATCGAGGGGCTGCTCTGCTTCTATGAGGAGACCGGAGAAACAGCTGCGCTCGAAGAAGCCGAGCGGCTTGCCGAGTTCCACTTCCTGCATACAGTCAGTTCCGACGGCGCGCTCGCCGAAGGATGCGGCCACCACACGCATTCCTATCTCAACACCATCCGCGGGATGATCGGGATTGCCGGGCTCAAGCGTGACACACGCCGGCTGCAGCAGCTTCATCAGACTTATCAGAGAACGATCTCACAGATGATCACCCTATCGGGATTCATCACCCACGACATCGGTGCCCGACACGGGGGGGACATCGCCTCCGCCGGGGATATCGCCCATATCGCCTTGCTGCTCTGGGATCACTTCAAGGACCCGCGGTTGCTCGATGATGCCGAACGCATCGTGCGCTCTCGCCTGATACCCGCCCAGGTGCCTGAGCCCGTGGAAATCCAACCTGTACGAAACGAGCCGCTTGATTGTTTCAGGGATCTGAACACCCGCTTCGTGGGTGCCATTGGGGGTGCTGTCGGTCACATTCGGGGTGTTACCTGTGTGACCGATTTCACCGCTGCGGCGTTGCACAGCCTGATCGAGATTTACGACAGGGTGGTCGAAGTCGAGGACGAGGCGGTTCGAATCAACTTCCACTTCACCAGGAAGCTTCCTGCTGTCAGGGTTAAATCCGCACGCGATGAAACCACGGCATCGGTCAGCGTTGTCAATCAGACCGGGAAGGACATGTTCATCCGGATTCCCCTCTGGGTCCCGCCCGACACGATCAACCTCACTGCAGACGCCCGTCCTGTTAAACCTGATTTCAGGGACGGATTCGCCTTCGTGCCACGGGGAGGGGACCGCCAGCAGGTTGAACTCCGCTACGGTCTTCCGACCTGCTGTGACGAGGAAGACTGGCGGGACGAGGATGCCACGCAGGAATCCGTCTCTCTCACGTGGAGAGGAGATGAAGTGTTGAGCGTCGACGTTGGCGGACCGTACCTATCCCCTCATCTGAAGGTGTGTCGAAGGCTCTGAAGTGTCACACGCTCGTCGCCGACGCGGCAACCGTTTCCCTGGTCGTGCAGCTGCTCTCGCCGAATATCCACCTCCACTCGGCCTCGCTGATTTACAAGAAACCCCAGGATCCACACGCCACGCCTCCCGTGCGCAGCTGGCATCGCGATATTGGTATTGCTGAGGATCTGGGGCAGTCGGGCTTGCCGCGCCTGGGTATAAAGGTGTGCTATTGCCTCTCCGATTTTCCCTCACCCAACTCCGGCATGACCTTGATGGCCCGTGGCACTCACCGCAATGCGGCGCCCCTGGCTATTCCCACAGGCGCGGTCGACCCGCCGAGCGCGGTCGATCCGAGGTTGCGCGCCGGTGACGCTATTCTCTTTGAGAATCGCACCTTCCACTCCGGTGCGCCCAATTTGAGCTTGCGCACCTCAAAGGTGGCGATTTACGGCTACGCCTACCGCTGGATGAAGACGGATCAGTATCTCGATCCACCGGACGAACAGGTTTTGCAGCGGGCGACCACGAACATAGATCGGCAGCTCCTGGGCGGATATCGAAACGTCGACGCAACACCCCGGGCGTTGATCGACTGGGCTGAGCAATACGGCGTCAATCCGGACCCAGTGTCCTGGAGTACCGAAGTCTGAATAGGATTTCGCTGATGAGGCCGTGAGAAGAGCGCCGATAAGCCGGTGAGAAAGGGTCAGCCCAGGCTTATTGACCCCGTAGGGAGCGCTTCGCGCAGCGTGACTGTCAACGCGCTCTTCCCTCGAATACTCTCAGTGCGGCCAGGACGTGAATGGCATCTTCGGCCTCGATCCGGAAACCGTTGAAGCGCACGACGCCCTGCTTGTCGATGATGATCGTCCACGGCGTTCCCCCGGTGCGATAGTTGCGCATTAGAGAGGAAAACTGCCCGGCTGAGCCGCTGTGGCCGATGGGGATATCGAGATCGTAGCGCGCGGCCGTTTCACCCGCCCGTTTGAGAGTGTTGCTTGAGAACCCCTCAAAGACCGTCTGCACGGCGACAAAGGCGACTTCCTCATCCCCCTTGAAATGCTTCATCGCCTTCTGCAGTGTGGGAAAGCCATGCGAGTGGCAACCTGGGCACCAGGACTGGAAGCAGTAGAGATACAGCACCTTCCCTTTGAAGTCAGCCACATCCAGCGCCTTCTTGCCGTCGGGCAGTCCCAACCACTGATCTACACTCCACGACGGAGCCTTCTGATTCAGAATCCCGAGCTCCCGCTTGGCGTCCGCCTCGGATACCGCTGCGCTCGCGACCAGGAGGGCGACTGCCAGCCACCTCGTCGATTTCAGCATGTCCTTCAGTATCCGACGGATTCGAGATACTTGCGGTTGGCATAACACGATTCGACGGCGTCCGTATCGGCATAGGTGGACAGTTCACCCATTACCCAGCCTGTATAACCGATCTCGTTGAGGGTCTCGCGAATCGCGCCGAAGTCCAGCCCCACCGTGCCCTGCCCCATCTCGCAGAACTTGCCTCGCGCCCAGTCCTTCATATGCACATAGGCTAGACGGTCGCGGTATTTGCGCAATTGGGCCACCGCATCTTCGCCCATCAGAGCCGCTACAGACACATCCACGCAGACCTGTAAACGGTCGGCATAGGACAGCAGCTTATCCTGCTCCTCTTCGCTTTCGACCGTGCAGCGCGGGTGGGCATGGTAGGCCACCTTAAGGCCATAGGGTTCGGCATCGTCGATGAAGATCTCGGCCTGCTCGGCCAGCCGCTTGAACTCGTCGTCGGTGGGCAGACGCTGGTGCACCCGCGGCGCCCCGAGCAGGCAGAAAACCTCACAACCCATTTCACCCGCGAACTCGATCCGGCGGCGCTGCTTTTCGATATGCACCGGGTCGTTTTCCAGGTTGACCCCGCCGAATATGCAGGCCAGGGGAAGTTCGTAGCGCTCGAATACGGACCGCAAATGGCGCGGCGTGCCCAGCCATTCGAGGGACGTGCCGGTAAACTCGGCTCCCTCCCAGCCCGCACCGGCAATGGCCCCCAGGGCCTGGTCCAGATCGGGCGTTCCACCCCAGGTGATGATCGAATACCCCAGACGAAATGATCGCGTTGCACTCATGGTTAGCATCCTCTCCCAGAGAATCCTGCAGGTTGTAACTCAGTTCAGTCGGCCGCGTCGCTGGCGCCCGGCACCGTCTGACTTTGAGATTGACTGACGCATTGACTCGATCCATCTCCTGCGGTAGATGGTGTTGTGGCGCCTCGGAGCAGCGGCAGCGTGCAGTCCAAACCTTCACCAGAGCTGCTTCGTCGCCAGCCGCGCTCCTTCGGCCAATGCCTGAAATTTGGCCCACACCACGGTCGGATGGACCTCCGGGGTATAGGTGGCCTGGGTGGAAAAGCCACAATCGGTCCCGGCGATCACATTCTCCCTGCCCACGATATTGGCAAAGCGGATGATGCGCTCGCAGATCAGCTCGGGGTGTTCAACGATATTGTTGGCATGGGCGACCATCCCCGGGATGATCAGCTTGCCCTCCGGCAACTCGACATCTTCCCAGATGTGGTACTCGTGTTCGTGCCGCGGGTTGGCCGCCTCGAACGAATAGGCGCCCGCATTCACTTTCAGCATGATCCCCACGATATCTTTGAGCGCGGCGTCGTGGATGCGCGGCCCTTCGTTGATCCCGTAGCAGGTATGCAGGCGCACCTGCTCCGATGGAATGTCCCGCAGGCTGTGGTTGAGCACCTCGACAGCCAGCTCGATCTTCTTCAGCCGCTCGGCGACACTCAGTGAACCATCGCCGTGGACCACCGTCATCCAGGGATCGTCGATCTGCACGATAAAGCCGGCATCGACGATCGCCTTGTACTCCGTGCGCATAGCCTCGCCGACCGCCTGCATGTATTCCTCTTCCGTCGGGTAATACTCGTTCCCGCCCACACCGCCCGGCGCCACGGCGGGCATGAAGACATCCTCCACATCCACATCCCGAACCGCGGCTTTGAGGTTTTCGATATCCCGGTTTAGGGCGTCGACGCCCTTATAGCTGATGGAACCGGTACACACGACCGGGTCTATCTGAGCGACGGCGCCCCCGTGCATGGCCTCGCCGAAGTAGCGCTCGTAATACTCCGGGAAAGCGGCCACTTCCTCCGCGAATTCAGTGGAGTCAATAGCCCCCGACCGCGATTCATAACCGGCCAATCGCTCACTCACGTAGGCCGAAAAACCCAGCTTTCCCTGCTCGCCGTCGGTCACAATATCGATACCGCTCTCGGCCTGTTTGCGGACGATCTCGACCACGGCAGCCGGAATCCGCTTGGCATAGATGTCCTGGTCGTAAGGCTCGCCGTTAACTTTGGCTTTCATCAGATCGAGCAGGTCGACGGGACGGGCCAGGCTGCCGACGTGGGTGGTCAGAATCCGATCCGTACTGTGCTTCATACTTGGGTCTCCTTAGTACAGGACACTCAGTCCAGCCCCAGCGCCGCGTCGATCTCTTCCTGGTATGCCCGCACCTGGCCTGAGAGCATCTCGTCCATGCTCACCGGCCGACCGGCCAGGCCCGATTCGTACACTCCGTAGATCGCCGCCACCGCCGTCATACCCAAATAGCCGTCGACTTCGGGTTTGGTCCCCTTGAGCACGGCCTCGCCAAAATCGTGCATTTCGATGGCCATGTGTTTGGCGTCGGGGGGAAACTCGGCCGGATCGTAGGTCACCATGTTCTCACCGAAAACGCGGGCGGTAATTTCGCTCATCTGAAAATCGGGCAATAGCGACAGAATCTCCTCGCCCGTGAGCTTCTTGCCTTCCAGCTTCAGAACCACCTCTTTGCCGTTGCGATCACCCGGAGCAAAGAGCGTCCCCAGGCGCCCGTGTACGCTGCGGTCCCAGTTCCCGCCGCCTCGGCCCGCCCGGGCAAAGGAGAATTGCACCATGGCGCCGGATTTCATCTTGTACATGCCGAAGACCGCATCCTCTCCTGTTGGTTCAATCGACTCAGGGAAGGTCTTGAAGCGCTCTGTATAGGATTCCAGCTTGTTCTCGGCTCTGTCCTGCCGAAAGCGCACCGGCTCGACGATCTTGCCCATGCCGTAAAACTCGTCGTATTCGCCCATGTAGTATTGAACTATGTCGGTGTAGTGCACCGCCATGTCCAAACCCAAAGCGCCCTTGTCCTTCATGTGGCGCCACGGGGTAATATAAATTCTGTCGCTGCCGCCCATGGAGTTGTGGATCATCAGATAGGGATCGCCCAACAGGCCTTGATCGATAATGCCGCGCGCCAGTCGGTTGGGCGGGTCGCGCCGCAGATTCTCCGCCGTGGCCAGCACCACTCCGCTCTTCTCCGCTGCGCCGATCATCGCCTGGCATGCGCGAATCGTAATCCCCAACGGCTTTTCGCACAGCACGTGCTTGCCCGCCTCCATCACCGGCACCGCCACCTGGTGGTGGACCGACGGGTCTGTGACCACGTCTACGGCTGCGATATCCGGGTGCGTCACCACCCCATCGAGGTCGGTGAACACCAGCGGTGTGCGGCCGAAGAGACGCTCCACTTCC
This sequence comes from Gemmatimonadota bacterium, assembly GCA_002725915.1. Lineage (GTDB taxonomy): Bacteria > Latescibacterota > UBA2968 > UBA8231 > UBA8231. The sequence goes on along the minus strand of PBRM01000195.1, from coordinate 2,001 downwards.
CGTTTGCCCAAATCCGCGTTATCGGGATTGAGGTCACAGATGGCCACCAGCTCGATATTGCCGATGCCGCTGTCTTCTAATTCCTTGTACGCGAGGATATGGCGGTGGCCCATGCCGCCGCAGCCGATCAAGCAAAGCGGGATCTTTTCCAATGCATTTCTCCTTGTTGTTACCGTTCAGTTCCCGTACAGATGACACCAGACCCGGTGGTTTTCAGACAATTCCACTTGCTGCGGCATGTCCTCCTTACACTGGACCATGCACTCGGCACAGCGTGGATGGAAGCTGCACCCGGGCGGTGGGTTGCCCGGGTCGGCCACTTCGCCACTGAGCGTCGCGTCCATCGCCACATCCGGATCGGGATTGGGCACGGCCGCCAGCAAGGCCTGAGTATAGGGATGCTTTGGGTCGCTGAACAGACTGGCCGTCTCGCTCAATTCGGCGATCTTGCCGACGTACATTACCGCGACACGGTCGCAGATGTGCCTGACCACACTCAGGTCGTGAGCGATGAAGAGATAGGTCAAGCCAAGCTCCTGCTGCAGATCCTGCAACAGATTGATAACCTGGGCCTGGACCGAAACGTCCAGTGCCGAAACGGCCTCGTCGCACACCACCAGCGACGGCTGCATGATCAGCGCGCGGGCAATGCCGATGCGCTGGCGCTGGCCGCCCGAAAAGGCGTGTGGATAGCGGGTGCGGTGCTCGGGCATCAACCCGACTTTCTGCAGCATCGCCGCGACCCGGTCCTCGCTTTCGGAGCCGCTTGCCAGCTTGTGGATCACCAACGGCTCGCCGACGATATCGCCGACGGTCATACGCGGATTGAGGCTGGCGAATGGATCCTGGAAGATCATCTGCATCTTTGTCCGCAACGGCTTGAGTTGGCTCGCGGCCAGCCTGGTCAGATCGACGGTCTGGTCGCCGTCTTGGAACAGTACCTCGCCGGCGGTGGGATCGAGCGCGCGCAGGATCGCCCGTCCGGTGGTGGTCTTGCCACAGCCACTTTCGCCGACCAGCCCCAGGGTCTCGCCGGGCATCAGATCGAAACTGACGTCGTCGACCGCCTTGATCAGGCCGATCTGGCGCCTCAAAAATCCCTGGCTAAAAACGGGAAAATACTTGCGCAGTTGCTTAACCTGCAAAAGCGGCGTCCCGGCGTTCATTCGGCGTGGCCTCCGTGAATCTCTTCGAGCCGCACACAGGCGGCCAGCCGCCCCTCACCGACCTGGCGCAACTCTGGCGGGTCACCGATGTCGCAAACGCCCGGCTCGGCATGCGGGCAGCGGGGGTGAAAGGGACAGCCTGGCGGTCTTTCGACCAGTGAAGGCACGCTGCCCGCGATAGACGAAAGGCGTTCTTTGCCCAGGGCCAAACTGGGCAGCGATTCTAGCAGGCCCATGGTGTAGGGGTGGCGCGGGTCCTTCATTACCGTGCGCACATCCCCCTGCTCCACGATGCGGCCCAGATACATCACCGCGATATGGTCCACCAGCTGCGCCACCACGCCCAGGTCGTGCGTAATCAGCAAGGTCGAAGTGCCCAGATCCCGCTGCAGAGTCTTGATCAGCCGTATGATCTGGGCCTGGATCGTCACGTCCAGCGCGGTGGTCGGTTCGTCGGCGATCAGCACTTCCGGCGCACAGGCGAGGGCCATGGCGATAACCACTCGCTGCCGCATGCCACCGCTCATTTCAAAGGGATATTGGGCCAGGCGGCTCCGCGGGTTGGGAATGCCCACCTTGTCCAGCATCTCGGCGGCGATCACTTCGGCTTGCTCCTCTCCGACATCCCCGTGCAGCATGATCGCCTCGCAGATCTGGTCGCCGACGGTGTGTACGGGGCTGAGCGCGGTCATTGGCTCCTGGAAGATCATGCTGATGGCCCCGCCGCGCAGATGGTAGAGCGCGTCGTCCTGCTCGTCGAGGGCCGTTATTTCGATGGATTCGCCGTCTTGCGGGTAGAATCGGATCGAGCCGCCCTTGATCTCGCCTGGTTGCT
>PBRM01000194.1 GCA_002725915.1 Gemmatimonadota bacterium | reverse complement strand
TTCTGGAGGTGAGCAAGCTGGGATGGCCTCACCCGAGAGGCTCCGGGAGAGACTGGGGGTGGATCCCGGGGCGGTGACGCTGCTGGCGGTTGTCAATGACGAAGAGAAGGCGGTGGAAGTCGTCATCGACGAACTGGTATGGGCCGCCGAGGCACTGCAGTGCCATCCACTCGTCAACACGTCCACGCTGTCCATATCGCGCCAGGGAGTGGAGAAGCTGCTTCAGCTTCGCAATCAGCCCTACCGAGTAGTGGACGTCCCCCGCAGAGCAGCCAGTCCCTGATCTCGGCCCCTCCTCCCTGACTGCGCTTCAGCTCAGACGATGTCGGCCGCCTTTGGGTCCACCGACGTCCCGATGGGACGGGTCCCTATCGGCCGCACCGGTGGTTCTTCCCAGGATTCGTAGATTATGGCGAGGTCGGGGGTCTCGACGACGCGATGTCCCTCGAAGCGGGAATTCATCGCTGCGTCGATGATACCGGTCGTCAGCAGGGTGCGCTCCGGTGGATAGGGGGCGACGCCCGTGCGCATGAAGTTCTGTACGTTCACGCACAGATAGCTGAAGTGGGCGAAGGGTCCATCGTTCTGCAGAAAGAACTCGACTCCCTGAATCTCGCCGTCCACGCGTCCAGCATAGGCGAAGTCGCTCACATACCCGTTGAGCATCAGCGTCGCCGTCTTCAGCCCGTCGGCGTACTCCACCAGGAAGACGGCCGGCTCCTTTGCGTGCTCCTCCATGGAGCCTTCGGGCTTCTTGCGGATGGGGGCACAGGCGGCTTCAGCCAGCGCTCCCGACCACTCCCCCCGATCGCGGGAACGCCATACCTCCTCTCCCTCCAGGCACTGGACCGAGGTGACGCCGCTCTCCCCTCCCCGCCGTCGTTCGATCATGCACTGCAGGGTCTCCAGAGCGTGAAAGCCGTAGGCTTCGATGCCGCCGTAGCCGATGGACAAAGCCTCCTCCACCACCGTGCCCTTGTCGTATTCCAGCCACGGGTTGCGCCAGCACAGGGGCAGAGAGGATCCGGCCATGAGGGGAATGTCCAGCTCGAGTGCGCGGTTCCACATCCAGCGAGCGTCGCGGAAATCATAGGAAAAGTGCTTGTCGTTGAAGACCGGCACGGAGCGGCCGCTCTCGGCGAAAACTCCGGCGATCTGTTCGAAGAACTGCCGCCGGGGGTAGAGGTGCCGCTCGCGCTCGTTCCACGGGTAGTCGCCGTGCTCGCCGATGAGGAGGACGGCGTCGACGTTCAGCTTGTTCTCCCCTGCGTGAAGGGCGCGGCGGATACTGGGGTAGATAGGGACGCCGAATTCGGCCGCCAGTCCGACGCCGATGTCGTTTTCGAGGACGTGGTCGATGTACATCGACACCACCTCCACATCGGGAGGGACGAAGCCATTGTCGGTCGACCCCCCTTTCAGGAACTTGGTGACGATGACGTCGGCGTGGGACTTGGGATGGTAGATAGTGATGATGGCAGCGACGCGAAGACGTTCTTCAGACATGAGTGAGATCAACCCCATTTGAGGATGGCGGAGAGCTAGGAGAGCTGGGATGGGCGCTGGCGTTCAAAATACTGTGTGGCGACAGACGGAGCAATGGACCGCTCCGCCCGAGCGCCCGAACAAACGAGAAGTCAGCCGTCTCGCGGAGCGTCTCTGGTCTTGAACCGCCCGGCATCCCGCAGTGCCTGAATCCCCGAGCCCTCCAAAGTCACCGGGAAGGAGATCGGCCGACTGCCCTGCAGCTGAGACTGGTAGATGCCCGACACCATCTCCAGCGAGCGCCGTCCGACCCGACCGTCACTGCGCAGCGCCGCTTTTCCCTCCAACGCATCCAACAGTTCGTTCAAGGCGGCGCAGTAGGTGGAGACATCGGGGGGATGGACCACGGTCGATTCCTCCAGAGCGCTCCAGCGGAAGCCGCTGTCCGGCTCCTGTTCGGCCGGCGTGGTCTGAAAAAGGTGAACCCGTTCGCCGAGCATGCGGATGATGCCGGTGGAGCCGTTGAGGACAAAGGCGTTTTCGGTGTACTCGGTGAGCTCGGAGGCGTGGATGACACCGGTGACGCCGGAGCGGAATCTCATGAACGAGGCGGCGAAGTCCTCCACCGCCCACGGCCGTTGCCGCTGCTCGGCGGTGCCGCAAAGCCAGTCAACCTCCCCGCCGTACAGGTCCATGAGGTCGAAGTAGTGGGTGAAGTCGTGGAGCAGGGGGCCCTCGTTGTCGCTGCGCCACGACGGGGCCGGCTTGCCGCCGTTCATGAAGCAGTGGATGTAGTTGAGCCGGCCGATGGCACCGTCGCCCAGCAGCTTCAGGGCCAAGTTCCATTCCGGGTGCCAGCGCCGATTGTGGTTGATCTGCAGGAGCACGCCGGCGGCCTCGCAGGCGTCGATCATGCGGTCGCACTCCTTTAGGGAAAGCGCCATCGGCTTTTCGCAAATGATGGCCTTGGTGGAGGAGGCGGCGGCGCAGGCCTCTACCATCTCGCGGTGGAGCTCCGGGTGGGTGGAGATGATACAGATGTCGGGCCCCACCTCGGCCAGCATCTGCCCGCAGTCGTGGAAGAGAGCGTCCACGCCGAAACGCTGCCCGAAAGCGTCCAGTTTTTCCCGCCCCCGGTTGACGCCGGCCACCAGCTGGCAGCGCTCGACCGCGCCCACAGCTTCGGCGTGATTGTCGGGTAGGTCTCCGAAGCTGAATTGATAGGCGACGCGGCCAGTGCCGATGAGGGCGACGCGATATGCGGCCATAGTATGATGAATCTCCTGGAAAGGTGGTCGAGCAGCGGGGGCTACGGCTGCTTCGGGGGAATGCCGGCGATTTTCTGTGCCGTGGCGAAGACGATCAGGTTGGCCCCCAGGCGGAGACTGTTGGGGCCGTACCGGGCTTCCGGGCAGGCCCAGGACCAGGTCAGATTCAGGTCGCTGAAGATGACGACTACTCTGCCCCGCACCTCCAGCATCTCCAGATCGACGACGTTTCCGCCAGGAGCGCCGGTCAAAGGCGGACCGCCGGGGAAGTCGAAGTAACAGTGGTAGAGCGGATGGTCCTTCGGGATCTTCCGCCACAGAGTACCGGCTTCTCCCAATACCAGTGGATCCGTGATGAGGCTTTTGAGCTGTCGGTCAAAGGGGGTGTCACGGGTGCCGACATCCCACGAGCGGACGCCGGGACGGTCCGGCCGGACATCGTCAGCGAAGAGCAGGCCGCCGGTGCGGAGATAGGCGCCCAGGTGTCTCTTCTCCTGGTCGGAGAACTCGAGGACAGCGTCGTACCCCGTCAGATAGAGGAAGAGGGCCTGGTCGAGGCGGCGATCGCCGGGGCCGAATTCGGCGTAGGTCATCTTCATCTTCAGCCGGGTGTTTTTCCGGTAGAACTGGATCAGCTCCGGCAGCGCCGCACTGAAACGGTCGCGGCCTTGCTGAGCCCCGGGGTAGGTGAGGGCGATCAGCAGCAGGCTTTCCCGCGACTGGGCGGCGGCAACCGGTTCGGGCAGCTGAAGCCGCTCTCTCTCGTCGGTGCCGGCGACGGCACCGCGATGGAGGAGGAACAACGCTATCACCACCGGCGAACACAGCCGTCTGCATGCCCAGTGCCGAGGTCCGTGCGCCATTATCCGTCGGTGAAGGGGTAGGCGCGGGCGGTGGCGATGCCCTGAAAGGTGCGCAGCGAGCATCCACTTGCCGTCCCGCCATTGGCGATTCAGGGCCGCCGCTGGCGGGCAGATGCTCAGAGCCGATATTTCTACCGCATCTGTCATTGGCGCTCCACTTCCCCGATGCGGGGGTCGACGGCAAACCGCTGGCGGAGGCGCTGCCCGAGGCCGCGGACTATATCGGGCTCGTAGCCGGCCAGATTGCGGAGCTCTTCGGGATCTTCCTCCAGGTTGTAGAGCTCGGTGACGCTGTTGTAATTCTGGATCAATTTGTAGCGCTCGCTGCGCAGGCAGCGAAAGTTGCGCAGCGCACTGACGGTCTCGGTGCGGTGCGTCTCCGATCTGCCGTCGATTACCGGGACCAGGGAGAGTCCGTCGATCCCCCCCTGCGGCGGCAGGCCCGCCAGCTGGCAGATGGTGGGGTTGAGGTCGATGAGCTCCACCAGGCTGTCAGAGACGCGACCCCCTTCGATCCCGGGGCCGGCGATAACGAGGGGGACTCGGAGCGAGGCTTCGTAGGCGACGCTCTTGGTGTAGAGGCCGTGGTCGCCCAGCATCTCTCCGTGATCGCTGGCAAGAATAATGTGCGTATTCTCGGTCATGCCTCGTCGCGCCAGGGCCGTCAAGATCTGGCCAACCTGATCATCGATGAGCTCGATGGCGGCGCAGTACTGCCGTCGGCTGATGGCGACTTCGTCGGCCGACATATCGACGACGCGATTAGTTATCCAGGCGGGCTTGCCCGCCGGGTCGGCGGCGACGGCGTCGGGCATATCGGCGTCGCGGTAGCGGTCGGCGTATTCGGTCGGCGGGTCAAAGGGGTCGTGCGGCCCCACGAAGCTGACAAACAGATGCCACGGGAAGTCGTCGGCGATGTCGTCGATCCACGCCGCGGCGCGGTGGCCGATGTAGGAGTCCTCGAAGGCGTCGGCGGGCAGAGCGGAGTCAGCTGAGCCGCCCTTCACCCAGCCGCCTTTTCGCTGTCGGTAGTCGCCGTGAAAGGTCTGCAGCAGGCCGCGCTCTGCCAGGAAATGGGTGTAGGGGCCGATGGGAGTGGCGGAGCTGCCGGCGTGCATTTTGCCCTCACACTCCTCCGGGTGGGTGAATCCCCACTGGTAGGCGCAGGGCCGATCGCCGTAGCGACCGTTGTAGGTCCACGCCTTGGCCAGGTCGAGCTTGCCGACGCAGCCGACGCGGTAACCGCCATCCCGCAGGCGCTGGTAGTAGGAGGTGGTGTCGGGAGGCAGGAAGGAGGCGTTGTCGAGACCGCCGAGGCGACAGGGGTGGAGCCCGGAGGCCAGCCCGATGCGGGACGGGGCGCAGACCGGGGCGTTCGTCGTGCACTGGGTGAAACGGACACCGGAGGTCGCCAGCGCGTCGATGTTGGGAGTGCGCACAAAGACGGCGCCCGCTACGCCGAGGTAGTCGAAGCGGTGCTGATCGTCCATGATGAAGAGGATGTTGGGACGGGACATTGTGGACGTCCTCTGAATTGCCGTGAATAGTGAGCTTGGTGGAGGGAAATCGATTCGTGAAGAATATGCGAAATCTGTTTGATCTGCCCAATGGAATCAAATGGAATTGCCGTGCAGTTCACTCCATGTTGGGCTCAGGCTCAAGATAGACTGTTATGGAGTAATATGGGAAACCCATGCAGCAAGCCTCGGCTTGAAGAGGCGGGCGTGATTCCGTACGAGATGATGAGCCTGGACCCCAGCGCCCACTTGTTTACCAACGCGGGTGTGCCAGCAGCTGGATTGCTCACCGAGCTGCTTATTGCCGCTGGCGCCGACATAGCCGCTGTGGACGCAGGCGTTAGGTCCGCCCTCGCCGACGCGCTGGACAGGGGTCTCGAGCGCATTCCTGAGGTCTTGCGTCGCGCCAGCTTGTGGGTGATCGTCCCAGTCAGGCGCAGACCGTTGGCTGTTCCGCCAACCGTGAAGTGCTTGTGGAGGTAGAGTGGATTCCAATCTCGTCGAGGAGCAACCGTATGGCTGGGTGGTCGTCGCTGTGGCGACGCTGTGCCTGGCTTTCGGATTCGGCGTCAACGTCACGGTTGCGGTGTTGGTCAAACCGTTCGAGCAGGAGTTCGGATGGACGAGGGCACAGATTGCCATGGGGTATACAGCTCTGTCGATAGGGGCGGCGATCGGGGGGATATTCTGGGGCAGTCTGTCGGACCGGATCGGGGCAAAGAGGATCGCTCTCTTCGGCGCTCTGGTGCTGTCCATCGGCATCATGTCGCTCAGCCAGCAAACGGAACTGTGGGTCATCTACGCGATCTACTTCGCCATTGGCGGGCTGGGATTCGCGAGCCTGTTTACGCCGCTCCTGGCGTTGGTCGGGCTCTGGTTCGATAGGCGCAAGGGACTCGCCATCGGCATCGTCACCGCTGGCGCCGCCGCCGGTCAGGGCGTTGCACCGGTCGTCATCCAGTCGATGATTTCGACCGGCGGCTGGCGTTTCGCCATGCTCTATCTGGGAGTCGGCTACCTCGCCATTCTCATGTCGCTTCTCATGCTCCTAAAGAGGCCACCGGTCCTGGAGAGCGCGACGGTGGAGCTGAGCCAGTCGGACGAAAATCTCTGGGGACTGCCCCACAGGCTCACCATTCCCTGGCTGGCCTTCGCCGGCGTCTTCTGCTGCATCTGCATGGCTGTCCCCATCGTCCATCTGGTGCCTCTCGCAATCGATCTCGGTCTGACCCCGGGAACGGCTGCTGGCCTGCTTTCCACGTTGATGGTCAGCGGCGTGTGCGGCCGCCTCTTCTTCGGCTTGCTCGCCGACCGCACGGGCGGCTTGTTCACCTATTTCGCCGCCTCCCTCATCCAGACGTCAACGGTGTTCTGGTTCACCCAGACGGAGTCACTCTTTGCTCTGTACGCTGTCTCGGTGGTATTCGGATTTGGCTTCGCCGGAGTCATGACCAGTCTCCTTATCTGCGCCCGCGAGGCGGCGCCTTTGAGAATCACCGGCTTTGCCATCGCTGTGGTCTCGACTACCGGTTGGGTCGGTATGGGCATCGGCAGCTACCAGGGCGGATACTTCTTCGATGTGACGGGAGATTACACCTTTTCCTACGGCACCGCGGCAATCGCCGGTCTGATCAACCTCTTGATCGTCGCTGCCCTCGCCTGGTTTCGGCACACCGAAGCCCAGCGCGCACGCGGTCAGAATTTGTCCCGAATCGCCCGGGCCACCTCTTCCGCTCCCTCTCCCACCTGAATGAAGATCTCCTGGATTCCCTTGGAGGTCTGCAGAACCCCTTTGAGGCCTCCCCGGACCTTGGCCTGCAGCTTGAAATCCCCCACCGCCCGGTCGCGACCAAGGGACTTGCCGCCATATGAACGGCCGATGACGACGGCGGTCACTCCCGGAATGGACATCAGGCGGGCGATCGTCCTCTTCCCTTCCTTGTCGGAAGAGCGGTGCCTGCCGCGCTGGCCGTCGGTCACCGCAGGTGTGCCAGCCGCCGCCCCGGCCGCTCGCTGACGTCGACTACGGGTCCATCGGGCTCGACCCCGTGCTCAATCAGCACGTCCCAGTAGGGATCGCGGCTCTGGCGCAGAAACACCAGGAGGCGGGTGCGCAAGGCGGCACACTGGTCGGGCCTTTCGGCGGCCAGATTGTGAAGCACGACAAAGGTGTCATCCGCCGGCCCGCGCTCGGTGTGTTCGCTCATGGCAACTTCTCAGGTGTCCACACACCATCAGGCTCGCCCATCCGGCTATTTCAATCTTTCATCAATATCTATACGCGCGTCATCTATACGCGCGTCGGACTTGGCTCCGCGTGGGAGACCGCAAGGGTCCATTCCCGCGCCAGCCGCAACGCATTCTTCAGAAAAACCGTCAGGAAGATGGTGGTCCCGAACATCTCGAGGAACTCCTCCAAGGCCTTCGACATATGCCCGACGCGATCTTCCGTGGTGGAGAAGTAGTCGGCGATACCTTCATACGGAGAGGTGTCCAAACCCTCGACGAAGTCCAGCCCCACCGCGACCGCATATAGGGACACCGCTGCCAACAGCAAGTATCTGAGCTTGCTTGCGGAAAACTGCTGCCATATAAACCACAAGAGAAACACGCCCATCGCGAGGAAGAAAGGCCCAAACACCATCTGCCAATTGTAGCTTGGGAAGGCCTCGTGTATGTGATTGAGGATTCCGGCACCGAAGGATTTCTCCATGTACGAAAGCACTCTTCCGAAAGCGGTTCCGATGCGCTCGTGAAACCTGATCGCATCGTCGATGCCCATATAGACAAAGAACGTTGCCAGGATCGCCCAGCAGTAAAACTCCTTCTTCGGGCCGCCAACGTCGCGCGCTTGACTGCGGACGGCAGCGGCGGTTGTCCACAGAATGAGCCCAACTGTAATCGTCTGGTAGCTGGAAAACCAATTCGACAGACTGTCCTCACGGGAGATGTTGACCATCCGCCTGATGGAGCTGATGGGAGACCACTCGTAGTGATTGACGAAGATGTCCAGCAAGACGATGAACAACTCAAAGCCCAGGCATCCCCAGAAGACACGCTTTGCGAGGACATCCGCGTTCAGATTGAAGCGGAGCACCTGATCTTGAACCATACTCGGTCCTTTCTGCTGAACCGATGTCGCTTCGGTCTTGAGGTAGAGATTTGAATCTATCCGGGACCGCGGCAGAAGGTATTCGAGTGGTCCTGTACGGGCAAGACAGACCTATCGCGGGTCAGTTCTGGAACGCCCCCTCGGTCGCTCGTGCGCCGTGAAGAGCTCACTCCCCCCGACTCCGGCGCCACTCATCGTATTCCCGCTGCCCTTCTTCATTGA
>PBRM01000193.1 GCA_002725915.1 Gemmatimonadota bacterium | reverse complement strand
GAAAGAGAGTCGCGTGAGATGACCGCAGCGCCAACGATCTACACGGAACGAGACCTGCGGAAACGGCTGGACCGCCTGCCGAGGGTCCACCTGGCTGCCCTGCCCACCCCTCTGGACGACCTCACCCGTCTTAGCGACGCGCTGGGGGGACCCCGAATCCTCATGAAACGGGAGGATCTCACTGGTCTGGCCATGGGGGGCAACAAGATTCGAGAGTTCGAGTATTCGATCGCCCAGGCGGTGGAGGCCGGGTGCGACGTCCTCCTGCACGGGGCGGCCGCCCAGTCCAACCAGTCTCGTCAGACCGCGGCAGTGGCCGCCAAACTCGGTCTGAAGGCGGTCCAGATTGGTCGTTTGGACGCCCACGCCCAGCCGCAGGGGAACCTTCTGCTCGCGAACCTGTTCGGTGCGGAGATCCACCTGTCCACTGCGGGGGATCAGTCCGCTGCCGTGGAGGCGAAGATGACGGAGCTCCGCGCCGGCGGACACAAGCCCTTCAACACCAGCTCGGACGGGTACGTGTACCGGGGCATCGCCTACGTAGACGGCTTTCTGGAGCTGTGGGATCAGCTGCGCCAGCGGGGTATCGCACCCGACGCGGTCTACGTCTGCTCTGGCGCCCACACCCACGTGGGCCTGGTGGTGGCCGCCCGGGCGCTGGGAGTGGATCTGCCCGTCGTCGGCATCAGCCCCTCTCCCAGGGATGACATCGAGACGGCTGACCGTCTCTCCGAGCTGGCGGCCCGGCAGGCGGAGGTGTTGGAGTTGGATGTTCAGGTTCGCCCGGAGGATTTCGAAAGTTACTCCGAATTCGTCGGACCGGGGTACGGCGTCGTTACCGACGACAGCCGGGAAGCGCTGCAACTGGTGGCTCGCACGGAGGGCATCGTCCTCGACCCGTGCTACACCGGCAAGGCCATGGCCGGCCTCATGGCACACATCCGCAGGGGTCGGTGGACTCGGGACCACACCGTCGTTTTCATACACACGGGAGGCACTCCCGCCCTCTTCGCCTACAGCCAGGAGCTCGGCCTGGACCTGAGCGTCGATTGAGCAGGAGGAGGGTTTGATGCAGCTGCCGCCACCCAGTCAGAAGCGACTCCAGCAGAGGGAGGAGTTGGTGCGCCGCCTGAGAGAGCTGCTGGGCGACCCCGACCAGGTTATCCATCGTCCCGAGGATCTGGTCGTCTATGAGTGCGATGCGCTGTCCGCCTACCGACAGCAACCCATGGCCGTCATTCTGGCCTCCTCCGCCGAAGAGGTCTCGCGGGTGGTACGGCTGTGCGGCGAGATCGACATACCCATTGTACCTTGGGGAGCGGGAACGGGCTTGTCCGGTGGGGCCCTCCCCCTCAGTGATGGAGTTGTCATCTCTCTGGCCCGCATGAACCGAATCCTCGACATCGACCTGGAAAACCGCGCCGTCACGGCCGAAGCAGGGGTCACCAACCTGGCCATTACCCGGGCCGTCGAGGATCGCGGCTTCTATTACGCGCCGGACCCCTCCAGTCAGCTGGCCTGCACCATCGGCGGCAACGTCGCCGAGAATTCCGGCGGGGTGCACTGCCTCAAATACGGAACAACCACCAACAACATCCTGGGCGTCCAGGTCGTGCTCGCCGACGGTGAAGTCGTGGATCTGGGTGGCAAGTCGATGGACCAGGGCGGCTATGACCTGCTCGCCCTCATGACGGGATCGGAGGGGCTGCTAGGCATCATCACCGAGGCGACGGTACGCATTCTCCGCAAACCGGAAAGCGCTCGAGCCTTCATGGCCGTCTTCGATTCGGTAGAGTCGACGGGACGGGCCGTCTCCGACATCATCGCCTCCGGCATGGTGCCGTCGGGGATGGAGATCATGGACCGGCTCTCCATCGAGGCCGTGGAGGACTTTCTCGGCTGCGGCTATCCGCGGGGTGTAGAGGCGCTGTTGCTGGTAGAGCTGGACGGCGTCGCCGCCGAGGTAGAGGCTCGCATCGGCACGCTGGAGACGCTGTTGCGACAAGCCGGCGCCACCGAGTTGCGCCGGGCCGACACCGAGGAGGAGAGAGCGAGGCTCTGGTCCGGCCGCAAGGCGGCCTTTCCGGCCATGGGACGAGTGGCCCCCGACTACTACTGCATGGACGGCACCATTCCCCGGGGACGGCTGCCAGAGGTACTGCACCTCATACAGGCGATGTCGAAGGACTTCGGCCTGCAGGTGGCCAACGTCTTTCACGCCGGCGACGGCAACCTGCACCCGCTGATCCTCTACGACAGCAACGCCCCCGGTGAGCTGGAGAGAGCGGAGTCCTTTGGCGCCGAGATCCTCCAGCTCTGCGTTCGCGTCGGTGGCGTCCTCAGCGGCGAACACGGTATCGGCGTGGAGAAAAGGGATCTCATGCCCTGCATGTTCACCGATGCAGACCTGGACTCCCAGGAGCGCGTCAAAGCCGCTTTCGACCCCCGTCAGCTGCTGAACCCGGGCAAGGTGTTTCCCCTTCTGCGCCGCTGCATTCCGGGCGGCAGTATGCACGTGCACGCCGGCGAGCTCCCCTTCCCCGGCCTCGAACGGTTCTGATCAATCCGGATCGCCGCTCCTGGCCGCCCAATAGCACTTCGGGATAAACTCTCGTGGCCAAACCGACTCGATCCAACCGATCCGCTGCGCTGGAAGCCATCGAAGTGCAGGTGGTAGAAGCGGAGGCCGCGGGCACGCCCGTGGAGATCACCGGCGGCCGAACCAAGGCGGGTCTGGGCAGACGAGACTCTCTCCCACGCCTGGACGTGTCCGCTCTCGATCAACTGGTCAGCTACGAACCGGGAGAGCTGGTCCTCGTCGTCCAGCCCGGCATGCGGCTGTCGACGGTGGAGGAATTGCTGGCGGGAGAGAACCAGCATCTGGCCTTCGAGCCCCCTCACTGGGGTGAAGAAGCGACGGTGGGCGGCACCGTGGCCTGTGGCCTTTCAGGCCCCCGTCGTTTCAAGGTCGGCGCTGCCCGGGACTTCGTCCTCGGGATCGAGCTCGTCGACGGCCGCGGTCAGCGCTTCCGCGCCGGCGGCAGGGTGGTCAAGAACGTGACCGGATACGACATGTCGCGGGCGCTGACCGGATCGTTCGGCACGCTGGGCGTCTTGACCGAAATCTGCCTCAAGCTCTGGCCTCGTCCCGAAACTCAAGCCACGCTGGTGGTCGACGGCTGCGACCGGGTCGACGCGCTGGCGCTGATGCTGGCGTGGGCGGCCCTTCCCCTCGAAATCACCGGCCTCGCCTACCTGCCCGAAGGCGGCTCTCCGGTCGGAAGACTTCTGGCACGCATAGAGGGGCCGGAGCCGGCGGTGACCGCGCAGTTGCGCCGCCTCGTCGAAGGGACCGCGGGCTCGATCTCGGAGTTTGGGGAAGCGAAGTCCGCCCACGTCTGGAAGCAGCTGCGAGAGCTCGAGCTCTTCCAGCCCGGCGCCGACGAAGAGCTATGGCGTTTCTCGCTGGCGCCGGCTCATGCGCTTCGTCTCGTCGAACAGCTCGAGGGCCACGGCCTGCTGCGCTCCGGCCTGGACTGGGGGGGCGGCCAGGTGTGGGCCCTCTTTCCGGCCCGCGTGGCGGCTTCGAGCCTTCACCAGATCGCCCTCCTGCTCGGGGCCACGGCCTGGCGCTTCGCCCGCGGCCCGGAGGACGCCAACGACGAGGCCTTCACGCCCCTGTCACCGGGAGTACATCGACTGAATCAACGTCTGAAGCAGGCGATGGACCCAAAGGGAATCTTCTCGCCTGGCAGGATGTACCGGCCCGACTGACAGGGGCCTCGCGCGCCACAGGTCTGCGCGGGAGGGGGAAGGACGAAGTCCAGACCACACCGCGTGAGAATGTCGCGGTCATGCTCTCCTGGGAGCAGGATACACCGTTGCGTCAGTCCCGCCGATGAGCGCCGGTCGCTCGATTGACAGTCTCCTGTCCTTTCCTTAATTTTCTCCTCTTCCCTCGGGTAGCTTTAGCGGATAGCCTGAATCCAGGGATAGCTAACGTTCAGCGCGGCGGATGCCGCTTTTCTCTTGGCCACTTCCGCAGTCGCGACGGTGTGCGGGGACTGGATGGACCAGCTCTTAGGTCCTATAAAAAAGGAGATCGACCTTTTCGAGCGCCGGCTGGACGAAATGCTCCAGTCCGACGTCGAGATGGTGCACCAGGTGGCGCGTTACATGGCCACCCTCAAGGGCAAGCGCCTGCGCCCCGCTCTCGTAGTTCTCAGCGCCAAAGCCACGGGATTGTGGAACGGCGGCATCATCGACGCGGGAGTCGGCGTGGAGATGATCCACGCTGCTACCATGGTTCACGACGATGTCATAGACGGGGCCTCCACGAGACGGGGAAAGGCTTCCGTCAACGCCAAATGGGACGACCACATAGCCGTTCTCATGGGGGACTTCCTGCTTGCCCGAGCCCTGTCCATCCTCGTTGGCCTCGGCAACCAGCGAGCGCTCGCGGTCGTCTCGCACGCCACCGAGCGCTTGAGCCAGGGCGAGATTTACGAATTCCAGATAGGACTGCAGGGCGACACGCGGGAGGAATCGTATTTCGGTATGGCGGGCGACAAGACCGCCTCCCTCATTTCCGCGTCTTGCAAGATTGGTCCATTACTGGTGGGGGCGCTCGATCCCGTCGTCGACGCCCTCGGCGCGTATGGGGAATTTCTGGGACTTGCGTTTCAGGTGGCCGACGATGTTCTCGACTACACCGGCGATGCCGGGGCCCTGGGTAAGCCGGTGGGCCACGACCTGCGGCAGGGCAAGATCACCCTTCCCCTCATCCGCGCTCTCGCCGCGGCACCGGCCGAGAAGCGGCAGCGAGTCGAGGCCCTCCTGCGCCGACAAGAGAACTGCGAAGCCGACTGGAGGCACATCGTCAGCTTCGTCGAAGAGCACGGCGGCGTGTGCTCAGCCAGCGAGGCGGCTCACCATTTTGCGGCCCAAGCGGAAAAGTCGCTGCAGATTCTTGAGCCTTCTGTAGCCCGTTCCATTCTGGAGACAGCTGTGCACCTGGTGGTGGACCGGGACAGCTAGGGGGTGGCGCGTGGTCACTTGCCACTGCGAGTCACTGACGACTCTTGAAGACGCGCATTCTTGTGGGTGCGGCCGGCCTGCTGCTCGTCTTCTACCTGCTGCCGCCGACGCCGACCACCACACCGGTCGAAAAGTACCACCTCGCCATGGGCACGGTGGTGCGTCTCGCCATCTACGCACACGAAGACGACGCCTCCGAGCTCTTCGAGCTGGCGGCCAACGAGCTGGATCGCATCGACTCGCTCATGAGCCGCTTTTCGTCGGCCAGCGAGGTAAACGCCATCAATCGGCTGGCAGCCGACCGGCCGGTTGCCGTTTCGGGGGATATGGCTCGTGTATTGACGCGATCGCTCTGGTTTGCCAGGCTGACAGGCGGCGCCTTCGACCCGACGCTGGGCGCCCTTACCGGACTCTGGGGATTCCCCGATGCCCGCGTGCCGCCAGGGGACGCGCAGATCGATTCCGCCCTCGCCCTGACCGGCCATGCCCAGCTGGAGCTGGCTGAAAATCGGGTCCGGTTTCTACGGCGCGGCATGGGGCTCGATCTGGGAGCCGCCGCCAAGGGATACGCGGTGGACCGCACCGTCGACCTGCTGGAAGCGGCGGGTGTGGAAGCCGGACTCGTCGAGGCGGGCGGCGATATCCGCTTCTGGGGAGATAAACCGGATGGCAGCGACTGGCGCTTCGGCGTCCAGCACCCCAGGCAGCGCGACGATCTCGTCGTCGTCGACGGTCCGAAAATTCGGGCCCTGGCCACGTCGGGAGACTACGAGCGGGTCTTCGAGTACGATGGTCGGATTTACCATCACTTGCTGGATCCGACCACCGGACATCCGGCGCGCCGTGCCGTGAGTGCCACCGTTTGGGCCGAAACCGCCATGGATGCGGACATCCTGGCGACCGCCGTCTTCGTCATGGGTCCCGAAGCCGCTGTGGAGCTGATCGAATCCACGCCCAAGACGGAGACGCTCATCTTCTACATGGAGGCCGGCCGGCTGGAGCAGCGAACTTCCTCAGGTCTCCGCGGCCACACCCGCACGACCCAGCGCTCGGAGGAGTGAGTTTCCTTCTCTCGCTCTCGGCGCCGTTATCGGTTAGTTCGGTTGTATTGTGGAGTGCTGACGAATTTTCCCCCACCCTTTCGTAGGGTGTCTTAAGGACTTTGGAGAGAGATGAAACAAAGCTGGAAAACCCTGCTGATCCTGGCACTCGTCGCCGTCGCGGTATTCCATCTCGCGCCTACGGCCGAATTCTACAACATGGCTGTCCCCGAGCGGGAGAGCTTGCAGCTGCGCGAGCCCAGCCGCTACTACGAGCTGCGGAAGGACGCCATCAACCTTGGTCTCGACCTGCAGGGCGGCATCCATCTGGTCATGGAGGTGGATGTAGAGGGACTGAGTGATGAAGAGGCCAAGGACGCCGTCGCCCGCGCCCAGGAGGTCATCCGCAACCGGGTGGACCAGTTCGGCGTCGCCGAGCCCACCATTCAGCGGCAGGGAGACACCCGTATCATCGTGGAGCTTCCCGGTCTGCAGGATGTGGAGCGCGCCAAGAACCTGATCGGCCAGACCGCCCTGCTCGAATTCCAGCTCGTGGAGCCGGAGGTGGACCGCGATCGGATCCTGCAGCGCATCAGCGGCGTGCTGGCTGCTCGCGCCGCTGAGCGAGAGGCCCCCGCCGCTTCGGCAGAAGAGGCGGAGGAGAAGGCCCCCAGTCTGTTCGGCGATATCGAGGGGGATGAGTCCGTAGGGTCGGGGGTGGACGAGGAGGCCGAGAGCGACCCCGGAACCCCGCCTGGTGCCACTCTCGCTTCCCTGCTACAGAAAGTGGGTCGCGAGGTCGCCATCGGCAAGAGAGAGCTGCCCGCGGTAAAGGCCCTGCTGCGAGCCCCCCGGGCACAGGAGATCATTCCCAACGACGTCGAGTTCCTCTTTTCCAGTAAACCAGAAGGCGCTACGGACGACCAGTATTACATCCTCTACCTGGTGCAGAAGGTACCTAAGATGACGGGCGCCATGATCGCGGACGCGTCGGTCAGCATCGGGCAGAGCGTGGAATACCTGAACCAGCCCATCGTCGACCTCTTGACCACCGAGGAGGGAGTCCGCGTCTTCAAACAGGTAACGGGCAACTACATCGATGAGCGGCTCGCCATCGTCCTGGACGGCAGCGTCTACTCGGCGCCTACCATTCAGAGCAAGATCATGAATGGCCGCTCCATTATTACCGGCAGCGGCACCGAGGCGGAGGCCAAGGACCTGGCCATCGTCCTGCGCGCCGGCGCTCTCCCCGCCAAGGTGGAAATCATCGAGGACCGCACCGTGGGCCCGTCTCTGGGACGGGACTCCATCGAGGACGGCAAGACAGCGGCCCTCATCAGCATGGTCCTCATAGCGTTGTTTATGCTGTTGTATTACCGCTTCGCCGGTCTCATCGCCGACCTCGCCTTGGGGCTCAACATCCTCTTCGTCTTCGCCGTCCTGGCTGGCTTCGGCGCCGCGCTGACGCTGCCCGGCATCGCCGGTATCATCCTCACCATCGGCATGGCCGTTGACGCCAACGTGCTGATCTTTGAGCGCATTCGCGAGGAACTGCGCACGGGGAAGACGGTGAGGGCCGCCATAGACAGCGGCTACAGCAATGCCCTGTCGGCCATCATCGACGCCAACCTGACCACCTTCATCGTCGGCATCGTCCTCTATGAGTTCGGCACCGGCCCGATTCGCGG
>PBRM01000192.1 GCA_002725915.1 Gemmatimonadota bacterium | reverse complement strand
GAAGATCCCTTCCTCACCTACGACATCGAGGCGGAGGAGTTTATCCGCGAATGTCGAGGGCCGACAGCGGAAGTATAGGATGTCGACCGCGGTTGCTGCAGCGCCTTTCTTTAGGTACATTTGGCCACTCACGGTAGACGACCTGGCAAGAAGTGCGAGCGAAGTCGCTGACCTCCAGGATCTACCGGACCGGCTCGCTTGCATGCATGGCTCTATAGCATAACGAGATCGTTAAGAAGGACTTTTTGCGATTTCATGGTAGAACCTGTCGGACAGCTGCCCCGCAGCGGCCAGGGGTTTCTGAACAACCGGGGCTTCGGAATTAAACTGCATTCCCCTACCTTCAGCATCCTGGGATAAGTGTTACTCCCGTGGCGTCGGCCTTGGGGTGTATCACGCCACCTCTCCGCCATCCGTGTGCTCTCACTCCTGGTCATCACCGTCATTCTGGCCGTCGCTGGCGTTTCGCGTTCGCTGGAATGGTCCACGCGCCCTGTCCTGGCGGCCAAACCGCTGGCACCCGCCAGCATAGGTAAGGTTGCCCAGCGAACCGCCGGGACGCTCAGCGCCCTGGTGATCTTCACCAGATTTCAGGGGGAAGCGGTCGGCGAAGTCGATAAACCCGCGTGGGCGGACGACATCTTCGACCGGCAGCGGGAGGGGAGCTTTGCCCACTTCTACGACGAGATGTCACGCGGACAGCTGCGGGTGGAGGGGCAAGTGCTGCAGCGCCGCTACGCCTCCAGCGAACCGGCCTCGGCGTACGTCTCCGACACACCGGGCACCCAGGGGAAGTTCGGCCTCTTCAATCTCGATATTCTCGAGCAGGCAGACAGAGATGTGGACATGGGTCTGTTCGACAACGACGGCCCGGACGGGATTCCCAATTCCGGCGACGACGACGGCTATGTCGATGTGGTCTTCATCAATCTCCTTACGGTGCCACGCGACTTCTTCATCAGCACGGCTACCGGGCTGGCCAGCCTGGGGCTGGACATGGATTTCGTCAGCGACGATGTCGCCGCCACGGGCGGCTTTGTCCGGATTCGCAGCCGTTTCAACGGCTTCGGCGGTACCACCCAGCGCGGACAGACGTTCTCGGTGACGGCCTCTACCATGAGCCACGAGTTCGGCCACTTCCTGGGTCTGCCCGATCTCTTCGATCAATCCTCTGTTTTCCTCGGTGACGAACTGACCTACGAGGAGGACAGTGCCGGCATCGGCAAGTGGGGGATCATGGGTCTGGGCACCCTCGGATGGAATGTGGAGGACGGACCCAACGCTTTCTGCGCCTGGTCTCTGGCCCACCTGGGCTGGCTCGGTCGGGACAACGAGAACCTCGTCACCGTCACAGAGAGTCTGCAGGATGTCGTGGTAGAGCAAATCGACCGGGGCGGGACCGTCTACAAGATTCCCATCTCTACCGACGAGTACTTTCTCGTCGAGAATCGGCAGAACTCCGGCAGCTACTACAACCGCAATATCCCTGGAGGCGGGCTCCTCGTCTGGCACGTGGACGAGCGCGCCGACAACGACGAGGAGCTCCACAAGCAGGTAGACCTGGTGTGCGCGGACGGGCTATACACGGACAAGGGCTTCCCTGGCTCCGTCGCCGATCCCGTGAGCGGCCGTGACAATCTCGACTTCTGGTCCAAAGACTCGGCGTACGCAACCGAACACAGCGGCAACCAGGGGGATGCGGGCGATCCGTTCGACGGCGTGAGGTACACGCGTCTTGCCTCTGACAGTAATCCGGGAGCCCGGGTGCACACGGGGCGCAGCCGCAATCTGAGCATGGGCTTCGCGCTGGAGAATATCCGATCCGTCGGCGGAGGCCGTATGAGGCTCGACATTCTTATCCGCCAGCCCCTGTCCGGCCACATCGCCGCGGACACCACCTGGTCGGGGCGGGTGTCCGTGGATGGGGACATCACCGTCGAACGGGGGGCCACCCTGCGGATCGAAGCGGGTACGACCGTGGAGTTCGCCCGCGGCGACAGCCGTGGCAGCGGCTTCAGCGAGCGCCGCGGCGAGCTGCTCGTGTACGGTAATCTGGAGTTGGGCACCGGAGCTGATCCGGTCACCCTGCGCTCGGCAGCGGCCTCGCCCAGGAACGGCGACTGGATGGGCGTTTTGCTCATGGACGGGCAGAGCGCGGAAATCGACCAGGCCCTGGCGGCCGGACGTCTGGTCGTAAGCCACTCGACTCACGGTCTCCTGCGTCGACGCCTGCCGCCGGGGAGCACGGTGTGGCGAGCTGGGACCCGGAGACTGCCGTGGGACCTGGTGGTGCCCGAAGGCTCGATACTGGAGGTGGAGGCCGGCGCGCGAGTGAATTTTGCTTCAGATGACCTGGGTGCCAGCGGACGCTCCGCTGGCCTGGTGGAGCTGGATATCGCCGGCGAGTTGCGGGTTCGGGGGACCGCCACCAGAGAAGCCACTTTCACTGTGGATTCCTCCCGGGGCGACGATCTGTGGTACGGCGTGATCATGAGAGCTGGCGCGTCGGTGGATGCAGAGTATCTCGACCTGAGCCAGACTGTCGTCGCCCTGGACGGTCAGGTGACACGGGAGGGCGGCCTGCGCTTCACAGACGGCAGCATACGCCGGAGCGTGGTGGGCATACGGGTCAACGTGGAGACCGAAGTCTCGGTGGAGCGCTCCACCTTCACGGTCATCTCCAGCGAGGGTATCCGGGCAGAAGGAGGCGGGCTGCGGGTGATCAACTCTGAATTCAGCAGAATCGGTCGCGAGGGTATCAGTCTGGGGGACTGCTCCCTGGAGGCCATCGGCACCCGTTTCGAACAGAACGGGCTGCTGTCAACACTGGGGGAAGAGCCCTCGTCCGGAGTGAGCGCCGAGGGCGGAGCAGGTCGAAGAATCGAGCTCTGGAATTGTTTCGCCACGGGCAACAGCCTGCACGGCCTGGAGCTTGACAATTGGCTGGGCAGGGTGGAGATACACGGCTCCGAGCTGAGCGCCAATCAGAGCCAGGGCCTGGTCGTTGACGGTGTGGAGCTGTTGGTGCTGGAGGACAGCCGTATCGAACGAAACCTCGGGGGCGGTGCCACTGTCGAAAACGCCCCAGTCGAGATCTGGTCCACGACGTTCGCCGACAATCTTGGGACCGGGCTGATTCTCCAGGAGGGCGCCAGTGCCGTCGTCGAGATGAGCGAGTTTCGCAACAACGCCGGTCTGCTCCTGTCGAGAGCGGGCGACACCGCGATTCGGACGTCGGTTTTCGAGAACGCTCGCCTGGGTCTGGTGTCCGTGGACTCAGCGCCTTCCATAGTGTTCTGCCGCTTCCAGAACAACCTCACCGGAATCCGCGTGGAAGGAGCGAAGGTGCCGGCGGACATCCGCGACAACACCTTCCTCGAGAATCCCATGGCCATCCAGAATCTGAGCGGCCGGAAATTAGAGGCAACGGGCAACTACTGGGGTACGACCGACACATCCGCCATCGCCGCTCTCTTCGCGGGAGCCGTGGATTGGGCACCCTTCCTGGACTCAGAGCCCGTTGTCTCCGCCGTCGAGGAAGGACAGGCCCCCACGCCAGAGCGCTACGCCCTGTACGGCAACTACCCGAACCCCTTCAACGCCGGCACCGTCATTCCCTTCGACCTGCCGGAGGAGGAAGTGGTGCACCTGATGGTTCACGACGTCCTAGGGCAGCTGGTGCGGTCGATAGTGGACGGATCGAGAATGGCGGCCGGACACCATGCAGCGGCCTGGGACGGCCGTGGCGATGACGGCACGGCCGCTGCCTCGGGGGTGTATTTCTACCGGCTGCGGGCGGGGGACTTCGGGGAGTGGGGGAGAATGCTGCTGGTCCGCTGACGGACGGGCGCTCTCATGTGGGTCTGACCCTATTGGTGATTCCTGCGCCCCATGAGAGAAGACTTCGGATTCCTCCGGAGGTGCTGGTGACGAGTTCTTCCGGCCGGAAAGGTGGGGGTCACCCGGAGATCTGACGGCGGACCAGCTCCTGGACGAGTTGGGGATTGGCTTTGCCCCGGGTGGCTCGCATAACCTGGCCCATGAGAAACTGGATCGGTTTTTCGTTGCCGGTCTTGATTTTCTTGACGGCATCGGGATTCTCGGCGATGACGGCGGCTACGGCCTGCTCCAGTTCGCCACTGTCCGATAGCTGCTTCAACCCCAGCTCTTCCACGATCCGCGTGGGAGAGGCCGCGTCCTTCTCCCACATGCGGTCGAAGACTTCTCTGGCCGCGGTCTGGTTGATGGTTCCGTCCTTCACCAGACCGATGAGCTCTACCAGCTCGTCGGGTCGGATCTGCACCTCTTCGATGGTGATCTCCTCCTCCTTGAGTCGTCGAAAAAGCTGTCCCACAATCCAGTTGCTGACCTGCTTGGGGTCTGCGCCTGGCTTGGAAGCGGCTTCTTCGTAGTAGGCGGCCAGGGCTTGATCCTCGGTCAGCAGCGCCGCCTCCTCCGCAGTCAGACCAAACTCCGATTGGAAGCGCGGCGCCCGGGCGTCGGCCAGCTCGGGCAGACGCGAGCGCACCGCTTCGATCCAGTCGTCCGACAGGTCCACTGCCTTGAGGTCGGGCTCCGGGAAGTAGCGGTAGTCGTCGTCGTATTCCTTGCTGCGCTGCTCCCTGGTGAAGCCGTCGTTTTCATCCCAGCCCATGGTGACCTGGCGGACACTTCCCCCCTCCTCCAGCGTCTCGATCTGACGCTTCACCTCGTAGTCGATGGCGTTTCTGACCGAGCGAAAGGAGTTGAGGTTCTTCACCTCAACCTTGGTGCCGAAATCCACCGATCCTGTGGGCCGCACCGAGATGTTGGCTTCACAGCGCATGGCTCCCTTCTCCATGTCTCCGGAGGATGCGCCGAGGTAGCGGACGAGCTGGCGGATCTTCTGCACGTATTCGCAGGCCTCCTCCGACGAGCGCAAGGAAGAATCGGAGACGATCTCCATGAGTGGGACGCCGGCGCGGTTGTAGTCCACCAGGCTGGAGTTGCCCGAGTGAACGAGCTTGCCGGTATCCTCTTCGAGGTGGACGCGGACGATGCCGACCCGCCTGAGTGAGCGCCCCGTCTCGCCACCGTCGACCCTCATCTCGATCCATCCCTCCTCGCACAGGGGCTCCCCGTACTGGGATATCTGATAGCCCTTGGGAAGATCGGGGTAGACGTAGTTCTTGCGGTCGAAGACGGAGTGCCGGCGAATCTGGCAGTTCAGGGCCATGCCCGTCATGACCGTAAGCTCGATAGCTCGTCCGTTGATGACGGGAAGGGAGCCGGGCTGGGAGGTGCACACTGGGCAGATGTGGCTGTTGGGCGGAATCTGGAAGTGGTGAGCGCGGCAGCGGCAGAACATCTTGGCTGCGGTCTCCAGCTCGACGTGGACTTCCATGCCTATGACGGTTTCGTAGTTCATGCGGAAAGTCTGACGCCGTTAGGCGTAGAGCACGTGCTCCTTCAGGAAGCTCTCAACAGCGGTGATGTAGTGCTCGATGGTCTGCGGTTTTCGCCAGCCGTGTCCTTCGCCCTCGTACACATGGTACTCGTGGGGGACATTGCGGCGCTTCAGGGATTCGACGATGGCGTCGGCTTGGGACTTGTCGACCACTTCGTCCTCCGTGCCCTGAAAGATAATCACCGGGTCGCGGATGCTGTCGGCCGCGAATAGGGGGGAGCGGTCGCGATAGACCTGGCTGGCCTCTGGCAGAGGACCCAACAGCGAGTCGGTGTATCGGGCCTCGAATTTGTGGGTATCGGCCGCCAGCGAAAAGAGGTTGGATATGCCGTAGCGGCAAACGCCGGCTCGGAAGAAACCCGGCTTCACGGTTAGCGCTCGAAGGACGGTGTAGCCACCGGCACTGCCTCCGGAGATGACGAGGCGATCCAGGTCGGCCAGGCTTTCGTCGACCAGGTGCTGGGCCGCGCCAACGGCGTCTTCCACGTCGAACAGTCCCCAGTTTCCCCGCAGGGCCTGCGCGTACCTCCGACCGTAGCCCGTGCTGCCGCGGTGATTGACGGCGACGACGGCGTATCCACGGGTAACGAAATACTGAAGCTCGGCCTCGAACCCGGCGTCGGCCTGTGATGTGGGGCCGCCGTGGATGTGGACGATGAGGGGCGGCTTTCCGGGTGCTTCACTGTCGCGTGGTAGGGGGGGGTAGTAGAGGCCGTAGACGGCGTCGCCGTTGTCGGCGGACCAGACGACCGGCTTTGGCACGGACAACTCACCGGGCCTCAGGCTCTCGCCCGTGGAGCGGGCGTGAATGCGGATGCGGTCGCGGCGCAGCGACAGAACCCGGGGGGAGATCTCGCTGGAAGAGGCGATGCAGGCGAAACTATCGCCGATCGGGCTGGGTGCGATCTGCTCCACCTGGGTGTAGGCGGACAGCGTCTCTACGGGTGCGGCTTCACCCCCCTCAAGCGGACAGCTGTACGCCAGGCGACGGCCGTCGGAGGTCCGCGTGAAGAGCAGATGCCGGCTGTCGGCGCTGAAACCGATGACCCGGAGTCCCTGGATCCAGGCCGGCAGGGCGACGTCGCCATCGGCCTCATCGAGACAGCGATGGACTTCCGTTTCCAGGTCGTAGAGCCAGACATCGCTCCATCCGCGACGGTCTGAGGCGTAGGCGAGATAGCGGCCATCGGGTGAGAACTCGGGCTGGAAGACGGCCTCGTCATCTCCGGCTCCGGCCAGAACGCTGACGTCGGCCAGGAGTGGAAGGCTCTCGCCGGAGATGCTCAGGTCTCCGAGCACCAGCCTGGTGCCGTCCCACGGCATGCTGGGGTGGTCCCACTCGATCCAGGCGATTCGCTGGTCGCGCGGATGCCAGGTGGGCTGCATGTAGAAATCGGAGCCCGTCACCAGAGACTGGGGCCAGTGATCGTCCTTCGTATCGATCACCGCTAGCCGGTCGACGTCCTCGTAGCTGTGGACGAAGACGAGCCATCTGCCGTCTGCGGATACGGTGGGTGCAGCGGGTCGGCCGAACGCAGGTGCCAGGGGACGGGGTCTGCCGGCGGCCAGGTCTCGGGCGAAGAGTCGCTCCCCCCGGTCGACGAAATACAGGCGGCCACGCGAGACGGTGAAGTCGCCGCCGCCGTAGCCGACCCGGGCGCCCACCGAGAAACCAGCGGTCAGCTCCCTCGGCGCTTCATCTTCCTCCCCCTGACAGACGACCACGCCGTCGGCACCGCGTCCCTCCAGCCATACGATGGTGCGGCCATCCGTATCCCAGGTGACGTCCTTGAGGCGGATGGCGGAGGTCAGGTCGCACGTCCGGAGGGGGCTGTCATGGGCGAGGTCCCGTGACGGTGGCAACTTCAGGGCTTCTCCATGATTTTCATGATCACTGCCTTGGCCTCATGAGTTCTACATCGTGATTTCCATGGTTCGATCCTCGCCTCCATCTACACCATTTCCATGATCTCGATCTTGACGTGATCGGGGCCATTGATGAAGACGATGCGCTGACCGTTTTCCAGCTGCAGCGGCCCGGCCCAGATGGCCGTGTCGGTCTCCTCCAGGCGGGCCATGGTGGCGTCGAAGTCGTCGGAGGTGAGGGCAAAGTGGTCGAGTCCCTGGTAGCGGCCAAGGTCCATTCCTGAGAAATCCCGGTCTGTCACTGTGACCTGTACGCCGCCGATGTGGACCGCCACCCAGGTGGCGCCGCCCCGTTCGAAGGGCTCGTCGGCGGTTGCGTCGAATACGCGCTGGTAGAAGTCGACCGCCGGCTGGACCTCTGTGGCCTCGTGATGTATGTGCTGGAAGCTGTAGTTGGGCACGGATCAACTCCTTTCGCTGCGGTAGAGGAGGGGGAGAGAGGGGGAAGGGAAGCTCAGTTCGGGGCGGTCGCCGCCTCGCCCTTGCTTCGAAACCTGGCGTATCTCTCGGATTTGAGAAAATCATCGAGGACGACCTTCTCGCCACCAAGCTGATCGGAGGCGTTAGCCGCCAGTACAGCCGCGAGGCTGTTCATGCTCGAGGAGAAGGTGTTGAGCAGGTGCGAGTCGTCTTCTTCCGCCACGGCGCGCACGAAGGCGCGGCTGATGGCCGTCATCGCGTCCTCTCCCTCCGGCAGGGGCAAGGGGTGACGCAGGCTGTCAGCCGAAGGGGAGGATTCCGGCGGATAGGGGCCATCGTAATAATAGGCCACGGGGCCTTCAGTCTCGAATTTCAGGTGTCCCCGGTTCCAGGCAATATCCTGATAGCCGTCGCCGTAGAACGTCTTCCGCAGGCGCGTGAGGAGCAGGTTGAAGATCATGCCCGACTCCATCCCGAAGGTGACCGAGTAGCCGTCCGGGTTGTCGCCTCCGTCCTCTACATCGTCGGCTTGCCGCGGGATGTAGTCGGCCCTCGTCCACGCCACGTCGCCTGCCCAGAAGCGCACGAGGTCGAGGGAGTGGATCCCGGATTCTACCACCGTGGACCCCGACCAGGCGAAGTTGGCGGCCCAGACGCGGCTGGACGGTCCACCCAGGACTTCGGTGTGGGTGTGCTTCACCGAGTGCGACTCGAGCGTGCCATTGCCGACCCAGGTAGCCATGACCAGGTGCTTGTCCCGGAGGAACTCCTCAACGGCGATGTTGCGAAGATCGTGTCGCTGCTGGAAACCGACCGTGGCGATGACGCCGGCTTCGCGTATGGCCGCGTCCATGGCCAAGGCTTCGTCCTGGAATAGACTCACCGGCTTTTCGGCAAAGATGTTTAGTCCGGCGCGCGCGGCTTCCACAATTTCACCGTCGTGTCTGCTCGGGGGGATGCAGAAGTAGAGCGCATCCATCCGGGGCGATTCCATGAGCTCGGAAAATCGCGCAAAAGTGTCCACCCCGTCGAGGCTGAAGTCGTCAGCGACAAAGGAGCGGATCTTGGTTTCCTCGAGGTTGCCGGCAAAGGGATCGCAGAGGGCGACGATCTCCGCGCCGTCGATGCTCCACAGTGTTCTCAAATGCTGCAGTCCCCTCTGTCCAAGGCCCACTATCCCTATCCTCGTACCCGCCACCGCTTGTCCTCCAAGAGAGAGCCGATTTTCAGCGCCCACGGCAAAAGTAGGCCTGTCGCAGAGAGAGGACATCTCGCTTTTTCGAGCGAGTCCACGACGTCTGAAACCGGTATGTTCCTCTGCGACGGGACCCTGGTGAACAATGGCAAATCAGCGATCAGTGTCAATAGTGTGAGCTGCTGGTTTTGGCTATCTTTAGGAGCGAAGGCCAGCGGAATCGCCAGTTCTCAACTCGACCGCGTCTGCCGATAAACGAGACAGAGACAGATGAGTGCCACAGGAGAACAGACAATCGTCGATCCCGAGTGGGAGAATTTCTTTCGGGAGAAGGGGGAGCGGCGACGGTCGCTGCGGCATCTGCTGGGAGAGATGCCCATCTTCAGTCTCCTGCGCGCCGACGAGCTCAAGCTGCTCGCCAGCATCGTCCACGTGCGTCGCTTCACGACCGGCGAGGTGGTCATTCGCAGGGGCACCAAGCAATCCGGGTTCTATGTGGTTCGGCAGGGCGCCGTCAATGTCGTGCGCAACGACGCGGACGGGACCCGGCAGGTGCTGGGAACACTGTACCCGCCCGAACTCATCGGTGAGTTCGCGCTGCTGGACGACCACCCCCGCAGCACATCGATAGTGGCCGCCGAACCGAGCGAGCTGATCGGCTTTTTCAAGCCGGACCTTATGGAGATCATGGTCACGAGGCCGGGAATGGGGTGTGCCATTCTGCTCCGGTTGGCTGAAAACATGAGCGCCACCCTTGCCAGTGACTACGCAGAGCTTCAATCTCTGGGTTATCCCTTTCCCGATCAGGTTGTCGAAGAGAGACTGGATCCCACCACGTCGTGAAGCCGCGCACGAAGCAAGAAGAAGTCGGCGCCGGACAGGACATAGTGTGAGCTGGTTCAGGTAAGCCGACAGCCGACGACTACAGCGACGAGTGCCAGCAACACACCGGCCTCATCGCGCTTCTTTACGCGGCCCCATTACAGGGCGTCGAGTATACCGCGAAGGTACTTGATACTCCCCGCGGCAATCGTTCGCGGGTCCGGCTCGAATTCGAAGACTTCCACCGAAACATAGCGGTCGTAGTTCAGCTCCTTCAGGCTCCGCATGACGCTGACGAAGTCGGTGTCGCCGAAGCCGGGGCCGCGCTTGTTGGCGTCGTTGAGATGGACGTGGTAGAGGTGGGATCCCGAGTCCCTCAACAGCTGTGGAATGGACAGCGCCTCATCTGAGCCGCTGCACACGTCCACCATGGTCTGGAAGTTGGGGTGGTCGACGTCGGCCACCATCTTCCGGGCCTGGGCCGCGGTAGTGATGAAGTTGGTCTGGTCCCTGCTCAGGGGCTCTATGCACAGGTACACGTCGTT